>JAHFTC010000168.1 GCA_023269585.1 Opitutaceae bacterium | reverse complement strand
GTGCTGCCGATCAAGGTCATCGGCAAGAACCTCTACCGGCGCGCCCAGCAGGCGTTCGCCGCCAGCGGCAACGTCTCCGAGCTGCTCCGCGAAAACCTCTCCGCCGTGCGCGAGGTGCGCGCCTTCGGTCTCGAGGAGCGCGAACGCGAACGCTTCGGCGCCGGCGTGCGGCGCTTTTTCGAGCTGCAGATGAAGGTCAACAAGTACGCCTTCTCCCTCTCGCCGCTGATCGAGTTCATCACCGTCTTCGGCATCGCCGGCGCGCTCTTCATGGCCTACCGCGTGCAGACGCCCTGGAACAGCGTCTTCGCCATGATCACGGCATTGTATTTCTGCTACGACCCCATGCGGCGCATGGGCAAGATGCAGAGCGAGCTCACCCGCGGCGCCGCCGCCCTCGACCGCATCGAGCAGGTCATGCACGAGCCCGAGCCCATCGCCGACCCGGCGCAGCCCGCCGCCCTCGGCCGCGCCCGCGGCGAGATCGAGTTTCGCGGCGTGTCCTTCCACTACGGCACCGGCGAGGTCGTGCTCGCCGACGTCTCCGCCCGTATCCCGGCCGGCACGATCTGCGCGCTCGTAGGCCCCAGCGGCGCGGGCAAGAGCACCTTCGCCACCCTCGTGCCGCGCTTCTACGACGTCGCCTCCGGCAGCGTGCTCGTCGACGGCCACGACGTCCGCTCGCTACGCCTGGCCGAACTGCGCGCCACCATCGCGGTCGTCAGCCAGGACTCGTTCCTTTTCCACGACACGATCTTCAACAACCTCCTCCTCGGCCGCCCCGGCGCCACCCGCGGCGAGGTCGAGCAGGCCGCCAAGGACGCCTCCGCCCACGACTTCATCGCCGCCTTCCCGCAGGGCTACGACACCATCGTTGGCGAACGCGGCGCCTCGCTTTCCGGCGGCCAACGCCAGCGCATCGCCCTCGCCCGCGCCTTCCTCCGCCAAGCCCCGATCCTCATTCTCGACGAGGCCACCTCCGCCCTCGACAGCGAGAGCGAGGCCGCGATCCAGAAGGCACTGCAGAAGCTCGTCGTCGGCAAGACCGTGCTGATGATCGCCCATCGTTTCAGCACCCTGCGCGACGCCAACCTCGTGCTCGTTTTCGACCGCGGCCGCATCGTCGCCCGCGGCCCGCACGCCGAAGTCTACCAGGCCAACCCGCTCTACCGCGGCCTCTACGACCAGCAGCAGATCGGGTGAGCAAGCGCCGCCCCCCGTTGCCACGCCGCTCCTCGTAGTTAGATGACGGAGTCATTCAGCCCCTCACGATTCCCGCGTGCGGCAGCGCCCGCACCATCGTCCCCCAACCGTTTACCTTCACGACCGTGAAGGTAAACGGTTGGGGCCCTACGGCGCTTTTTTCCTTTCCGCTTTCCGGTTTCCGCCTTCCGGTCTCCCCGATGCCCCAGCCTCACGAGTTTGCTCGCCCGATCGAGAACCTCATCGCTTCGATGCGGGGGCTGCCCAACAACGACTCCCGCTCGAAACCGCGCCGCGAACAGCCCCTGGGCGACGTCATCGACAAGCTGCTCCACAAGTACAAGGTCGGCATCGACGCGCCCGACCACACCATCCGGCAGCACTGGTCCGAGATCGTCGGCAGCGCCAACGCCGGCTACAGCCACCCGGTGAAGATCGACACCAAGGGCAAACTTCTGGTCATGGTTTCCCACGCCGTCGTACGCGACGAACTCCGCCTGCTCGAGACGATCATCCTCCAACGCGTCCGCCAACTGCGCGGCTGCGAACGCGTCACCGGCCTCACCCTCCGCGCCGGGTGAGCGGTTCCACGTTCGGTGGCGCCGGCCTCCGCGCCCGGCACCAGGCTCCGCGCCAGGGGAGAACGCCCCGGCACCGCCTCCGGTTGCGTCCCTCCTGCACCCCGCCGCTGGAAACGAGGCGTACCCACCAGTCCCGCCGCGAACGATCAACCTGAGTTCCGCAGACGACAGCAGGTAACGAAGGAAACCAAGGTGCTCCCGCCCGCGGGACAATACGACCGGCATGCATGAGAAAGACGCGCTCACCTGCGAGATGCAGATCGTGGATGCGGATTCCGCGGCCCATCTCGTCCATTCTTCGTACGCTTCGTTGCCTCTCAAGGAACTAGAAATTCTTAAGCTGATAATCAGAAGGTTATAAAAGGCAGTCGCTTCCCGTCATCCCCCGGCCCCGCCAGGTTCTTGGCTTCTGTCGCTTCCGGCTGCGCTTCGCAGATCATGTCAACTATTGGTTGACATGATCTGCGGGCCCTCCCCGGGGTGGCCACCGGCCGCGTTCCTTTCCTCGGTGCAGCCGCCAGCTGCGACTACGCTCGTCCCTTTTCCGCGCCCCGGAAGCGCTGCGTGCGACCGCCGGACTTCCTGCCCGTCCGCGACCATTGGCCCCGAAAAAACCGCTTGCTCCGCCGCGGCCCGATCGGGATAAACACCGCTCGCGTTAGTGGCGTCCCAACGGTTTGGGACGTCACCTCGACTGGTTCGGTCGCCTCCCGGCGGCAGGACTAGAACGGTGCGACCGGCCTCCACGGCGGGTTGCACGGGGCCTCACCCGAGGCTCTCACAGTCGTGGATCAACACACAACCAACATGTCTGAAGTCGCTGTTAAACAAGAAGTCATCACCAAGTTCCGGACCCACGAGAAGGATACCGGCTCACCCGAGGTCCAGATCGCGTTGCTCAGCCAGCGCATCAACCACCTCACGGAACATCTGCGCAGTCATCGCAAAGATTTCCACAGCCGCCGCGGCCTCCTCGCCATGGCCAGCCGTCGCCGCAAGCTCCTCGACTATCTGAAGAGCGAGAGCGTCGATCGCTACAATGCAGTCCTGCAGGCCCTCGGCCTGCGTCGTTAACCAAACCTCTTTGACCCGTCGGCGGCGATTCCCGGAAAGATCGCCGCCGACGCCTTTGCAGGGACCGAATCAAGACTGGGACATTTCCGCCCGCCCTTCGTCCACGCCGCTTACCCCGCGCCGCAGGGCGGACGGGAATCTCTCAGGTTCTGGTCCGGCAGGTCGGGAGCTCCTCGGAGGCTCCTCAACCCCCAATCTCCGAATACAGTACCATGAATCAGAAGCATTCCGTCACCATCGCGGAGCTCGGTCTCAAGATCTCGACCGGTTCCCTCGCCCAGCTCGCCTCCGGCGCCGTTGTCATCAGCGCCGGCGAAACCGAAGTCTTCGTTTCCGCCCAGGTCGCCGCCGGCATCAAGCCCGGCCAGGATTTCTTCCCCCTCACCGTCGACTACCGCGAGAAGTTCTCCGCGGCCGGTCGTTTCCCCGGCGGCTACTTCAAGCGCGAAGGCCGTCCCTCCGAGAAGGAGATCCTCACCTCCCGCCTCTGCGACCGGCCCTGCCGCCCGCTCTTCCCGGAAGGTTTCCTCAATGAGGTCCAGGTCATCGGCATGCTGCTCGCCACCGACCTCCAGAACGACCCCGACATCCTCATGGTGAACGGCGCCTCCGCCGCCCTCTCCATCTCCGATATTCCGTGGGCCGGCCCGATCGGCTGCGTGCGCGTGGGCCTCATCGACGGCCAGTTGGTCGCCAATCCCACCATCGACCAGATGGGCGGCTCCTCGCTCGACCTCATCTACGTCGGCAGCGAGACCGAGATGCTCATGATCGAGGGCAGCGCCGACCAGCTCCCCGAGGACGAATTCATCAAGGCCCTCGAGTTCGGCCAGGCCGCCATCCAGCCCATCATCAAGGCCATCAAGGAACTCGTCGCCCTCTGCGGCAAGGCCAAGGTCTCCCCGACCCTCGTCACCGCCAAGCCCGAGGCCGCCGCCATCATCAAGCGCGTCGCCGGCGACAAGGTGCAGCCCGCCATCTTCGGCAAGGAGAAGGCCGAGCGCTCCGCCAACATCAAGAAGCTCAAGGAAGAGGCCAAGGCCGCCCTCGTCGCCGAACTCGGCGAGAAGGGCTTCGCCGAGTCCGACCTCTCCATCGTCTTCGAAGAGCTCCAATACCACGCCTACCGCTCGTCCGTGTTCGCCCAAGGCAAGCGCGCCGACGGCCGCGACGCCCTCAGCCTCCGCCCGATCTCGGCCGAGGTCGGCGTGCTCCCGCGCGTCCATGGTTCCGCCATCTTCAAGCGTGGTGACACCCAGGGCCTCGTCATCACCACCCTCGCCCCCTCGGGCGATGCGCAGGATCTCGACGGTCTCACCGGCGGCGCCAAGACCAAGAGCTTCATCCTCCACTACAACTTCCCGCCCTTCTCCGTCGGTGAGACGGGCCGCACCGGCACTCCCGGCCGCCGCGAAATCGGCCACGGCGCCCTCGCCGAGCGCTCCCTCCTCCCGGTGGTGCCTTCCGAAGACGCCTTCCCGTACGCCATCCGCCTCTCCTCCGAGATCATGGCCTCCAACGGCTCGACCTCGATGGCCTCGATCTGCGGCGGCTGTCTCGCCCTCATGGATGCGGGCGTGCCGATCGTCGCCCCCGTCGCCGGCATCTCCTGCGGCCTCATCACCGAGCGCGACGCCTCCGGCGCGATCTCCCGCCACGAGGTCATCACCGACATCCTCGGCGAGGAAGACCACTTCGGCGACATGGACTTCAAGGTCGCCGGCACCACCAAGGGCATCACCGGCTTCCAGCTCGACCTGAAGATCAACGGTCTCCCCTTCGAGATCGCCAAGAAGGCCATCTTCCAGGCCCGCGAAGCCCGCGTTCAGATCCTGAACACGATGCTCGCGTCCCTGCCGGCCCCGCGCAAGGACCTCAGCCCCTTCGCCCCCCGTATCCAGACCATCCAGATCGACCCCGAGAAGATCGGCCTGCTCATCGGCCCCGGCGGCAAGACCATCCGCCGCATCGTCGAGACCACCGGCGCGCAGATCGACATCTCCGAGGACGACTCCGGCAAGATCCTCATCTACTCGAACAACGCCGAGTCCCTCAACCGCGCGGTCCAGGAGATCGACGTGCTCTGCGGCGGCGGCGCCCAGATCGAGATGGGCAAGCTCTACAACGGCACCGTCACCGGCATCAAGGAGTTCGGCTGCTTCGTCGAGTGCATGCCGGGCAAGGAAGGCCTCTGCCACATCTCCGAGCTGGCCGACTTCCGCGTGCGCCGCACCGAGGATGTCGTCAAGATGGGCGACCAGATCTGGGTGAAGTGCGTCGGCATCGACGAGCGCAGCGGCAAGGTCCGCCTCAGCCGTCGCGCCGCCATGCAGGAACGCGAGAAGGCCGCCCAGCCGGCCCCCGCGGCCGCCGCTCCGGCTCCCGCCGCCGAGCAGCCGCCCCAGGCCTGATCGGATCCCCGTCGCGGCGCCGTTTCGGCGCCGTCCCCCTTCGCCCCGCGGCCTTCCGGCCGCGGGGCGTTTTGTTTTGCCCGCCCGGCCGCGGGGGCGCGCCGCGCACCCGCACGGCCCTTCTGTCGCCAGAACGCTGCGCCACGAATTTCACCCCGGCATTTGAGAACCGAACACGTTGCCGCACATTCCGCCCACCCCCTCCGCGATGCTCCTCGCCTCCCCTCGCACGCCGGCGCCCACCCGGGAGCCACCGGGCCGCGCCGCCCCACCCCGCCCCGCATGAACCCGCCCGCCGACCTCGCCGCCGCGCAGTGGACTGAGCGCTTGCTCGAAACCATGGTCGCGGCCGATCGCCCCGCCGCCGCCCTGGTGCTTGACCAGATTTTGGCTACAGGGTTCGCCCCCGGGCGCGTGATCGCAGCGATCCTCGACCCGGCCCTGGTCAAGCTCGGCCGCCTATGGGGCGCGGAGAACATCTCGCTCACCCAGACCTTCGTCGCCGCCAAGATCGCGGAGGACGTTCTCGTGCGCTGTGTCCCCGGCGCGGAGACCACCGCCGCCCACCGCAGCCCGGCCGTCATCGGCAACATCGAGGACGATTTCCACAGCCTCGGCCGGCGCATCGTCGGCTCGTTCCTGCGCGCCGCCGGCTGGGACGTGCACGACTTGGGCAACGACGTCCTGCCCGAGCAGTTCGTCGACAAGGCGCTTGAGGTCGGCGCGGTCGTCATCGGCGTCTCCGCGATGATGCAGACGACCGCGCTCAACATCCGGAAACTCCGTTCCCTGATCGACGCGCGCGGCCTGCAGGGCCGGCTCCGGCTGGCGGTCGGCGGGGCGGTCTTCAACTGGCGGCCCGACCTCGTCGCCGAGGTCGGCGGCGAGGGCACCGCCGCCAACGCCGCCGGGGTCGACGCGTTGTTCCACCGACTCCAGGCCGAGGCGCAAGGAGCGCCGCGCGGATGAACGCCCACGAACGGGTGATGGCCACCCTCCAGGGCCGGCCGGTGGACCGGGTGCCTGTCTTCGCGGTTCTGAGCACCTACGGCGCCAAGCTCACCGGCGCCGCCTTGCGCGCCCACTACAGCGACGCCGCCACCTACGTCGCCGGCCAACGCGCCGTCGAGGAGACCTTCGGGCTGGATCTGGTGTTGGCACCGTTCGACTACAGCGCCCTCGGCGAGGCGTTTGGCGGCGAGGTGGCATGGTTCGCCGACCAAGCCCCCAACCTGAAGCGCTTCGCGGCGCGCACCGCGGCCGAGGCGCTGGCGTTGCCCCTGCCCGAGCCGCAGCGCACCGGGCGCCTGCCCGTCGCGCTGGCGTCAATCCAGCAGCTCGATACAATCTACCACGGGCGCGTGCCCGTGTTCGCCGCCCTCCCCGGTCCGGGCGCGCTCCCGGCGGTGATCCTCGGGCTGGAGGCCTGGCTGGAGATCGTGCTCTTCGACGAGCCCGCCGCCACGCGGATCCTGGAGTGGTCGGGCCGGTTCTTCGTGGCGTGGGCCAACGCGCTGCTGGACGCCGGCGCCACCGCCCTCGTCATCACCGAGCCCGTGATGGCGGCGGAGATCATGCCGCGCCGGCTGTTCGCCGAGCGCTTCCTGCCCCACCTGCGCACCCAGCTCGCCCACGTGCGCGGACCGGTCGTGCTCCACCACACCGGCGGACGCATCGCCCACGTGCTCGATCTGCTGCCCGGCCTGCCCGGGGTGGTGGGCGTCGTCATCGGCTCGAAGGACGACCTGGGCGCGGCCCGCGGCGCCCTCGGGCCGGAACTGTTGCTCTTGGGCAACCTCGACAATCTCAGCCTGCCCACCGCCAGCGTCGCCGCGATCCGAGCACAGAGTCTCGCCTGCCTGCGGACCGCGGCTCCGGCGGGCCGATACATTCTCTCCCACTCCGCGGCCGATGTGCCGCTCGCGACGCCCCCGGAGAACATCCGTGCGCTGCTCCACGCCAGCGAAGAATATGCCGCGGTAGCGGCAGGCATCCTGCCTGCCGTAGTCCGCGGCATCCCTGCCGCTCCGGCAACGACGGCTGGAAGCCGTTCGCTACGGCAGGCGGAGACGCCCGCCGCTACCGCAACGCCGGCCGCTCCGGCCATCCCTGCCGCTCCGGCAACGACGACTGGAAGCCGTTCGCTACGGCAGGCGGGGACGCCCGCCGCCACCCCGCCCGCCGCTTCCCTCGCCGAGGGCTTCCACTTCCGCGGGCGCCTGCCCCATGAATAGTTTCAGGTCTGAAGTGCGACACTGAAGCGGCTTCGTCGCCTATAATAGGTTCTGCGAGCGGACAGGTAGGCCTTGGGTCGCTCCCGAGGACAGGAGCCTATCAGCTTGCCGCA
>JAHFTC010000057.1 GCA_023269585.1 Opitutaceae bacterium | reverse complement strand
TCCTCGGGATTGGCGAGCGGGTGGAGGGATGCGGAGTGCGGGAGCCGGGGCTTGAAGACGGAAGATTCGAGGACGAGGAACCCAGAACCCTGAGCGCTGCTCCCGTGAGCCGCGCTCACTCCACCGTGAACCACTGGACCTCGACGCGGCGGTTTTCGTCGCTGCTCGCGCTGACGGGTTCTTCCCAGCCGCGACCGATGACTTCGATGCGCTTCGGGTCGAGCTGGTACCGTTTCACCATCTCGCCGCGCACGGATTCCGCGCGGTCCTTGCTGAGCTGCATCGCCTTCAACGCCATCTGGCGCACGAAGGCGTCGCCGCCCTGTTTGCGGAAATCCTCGACCATCGCGTTGTCGACATGACCGCGGAGCAGGATCGTCGAGCCCGGGCTGACTTGGAGGAGCTGCTTGATGGAGGCGTAGTTCTTGTCGTTGTCGGTGTTGGCTTCGAGGTTCGAGGAGTTCGGGGCGAAGAAGAAGCGGATGTTGCGGGTCAGCAGCGGATTCTGTTCGAGCGAGGAGGCCGCGGCGGCGCGGATCGGCTGGATCTCCATCTTCTGCGCGGCGTAGGCGGCGGCGAGGGCGTCGAGCTTCAGGTCGAGGAAACGCTCGGCGGGCACGGAGTGGCTCGCGAACGCACCGTAGGCGAAAATCGCTGACTGGTAGATGCCGGGGTAGCTGCCCGCGGCGTCGATCGCGCCGGAGAAGAACGCCTGGTTCTCGGGCCAGTTGCTGAAATGGATCTGGGCCAGCTCGGCGCGGGCCTGGTCGCGCGTCCACTTGAAGGCCTTCGCGACGAGGTCGAGCTGCGCCTCGGGCGCGGTGCGCACGAGGTCGTTGCCGTGGAGCAGGCCGTCGGCGAGGCCAGTGACGACCTTCGGGTTGGCCTGCGCGAAGGGCTTGTTCACGAGCAGGATGTCGGCGACGACGAGCAGATTGCGGTTGGTGGCGAGCGCGGCGGTCTTGCCGGCGGTGCGTTGCAGCACGTCCTGGATCTTCGAACCCCAGACGACGGCGCCGGCGAGTGGCGAGTTGCCCGACTCGACGGCCGCGGCGAACGTGTCGCCGGCCTCGAACGCGGTCTCGGCGTAGACGAGGTTGATGCGCTCGGGGTCGGGGCGCTGACCGTCGGCGAGGGCGACGCATTCGAGGCCCGCCTCCTGCGCGAGATAGCGGATGAAAAAGTCGGCCTCGGTGAACTGCGCGGCCATGACCACGCGGCCCTTGAGCTGGTTGATGCGCTTGATGTCGGCGGTGACGAGGAGGGCGTCGGAGCCGCGCGAGAAGCCGATCTGCGCGGGCACCACGGCCTGCAGCGTCTTGGCGTAGACGGCGAGCACGTCGACGGTCGTTGCGGAACCGCCGATACGGCCGGCGTTGAGGGCGTTCCAGCTCTCCTCCTCGCTGATCGTGATGCGGACCTTGAAACCGTGTTTCTTGAAGAAGTAGGAGTTCTCGGACGGCTCGAGACCGCCGTTGGCGGCGATGAGGCCCGCGTAGCCGGCGTACTCGGAGAGCTCGAGATCGAAGGTGTTGTCCTTCATCGGATAGAGCGCGGCGGGCGCGAGCGCGGGCACTTCGGTCGCGGCCTCGATGCGGCCGTCGAGCTTGGCGAGATCGGTGGCGCTGCCGCGGGCCGCGGGCGTGGCGGCGGTCGCGGTCGAGCCGGCGGCAGCAGCCGTGGGCGCGGCCTTGTTCGGGTCGAGCCGGTCCCACCATTTCCAGATGCCGAGGCCGACGAGGGCGAGGAACACGACGACGAAGAGGAATTTTTTCATGGGAAGGAAGACGGCAGTCAGGGTTGGCGCCGCAGGCGCGGCCGAGGCGGGAAACGCCGGCGATGGTGCGGTTCCGGGCGCGAGGCTCAACAAGAACCGGAGGCCGCACTCGTGGAACGGAGACGGGAGTTTGTAGGATCGTGGTGGGTGGTGCGGCCTCCCGGGGCGGCGCAGTTTCGCGCGAGCGGTTGCCGAACGGCGGAGATCGGTTAATTCCGGGCCATGAATCGACGCGCCTTCCTGCAGCATTCGACGGTGGCATTGGCGGCTGGTTTTCTCGGGAGCCGGCGCCTGGCGGCGCAAACCCCGGCTCCGGCTTCAGCTCCGAATGCTTCGGCCGCCGCGGCGCCCCGGGTGGAGTTCGTGCCCCTGCGTGGTTCGGTCGGGCTCGCGACGGGGCGGGGCGGCACGATCGGCTGGCTGGCGGACGCGGAGGCGTTGGTGGCGGTGGATGCCCAGTTCCCGGACACGGCGGCGACGTTCGTCGAAGGCCTGCCGGGGCGCGCGGGGCGGCGGTTCGACCACCTGATCAACACGCACCACCACGGCGATCACACGGGTGGCAACAGCGTGTTCCGGCCGATCGCCGGCTCGATCGTGGCGCACGCGAACGTGCCCGCGCTCCAACGTGGGCGCGCGAAGGTGCCGGAGAACGAGGTCGTGGCGGACACGACATTCACCGACCAGTGGCGGCGCGACTTTGGCAGCGAAGTGGTGGCCGCGCGGTACTTCGGACCGGCGCACACGAAGGGTGACATCGCGGTCCATTTTGAGAAGGCGAACGTCGTGCATGTCGGCGACCTCGTCTTCAACCGGCTCTATCCGGTGATCGACCGGCCGGGTGGTGCGAGCATCGCCGGCTGGATCGGGGTCTTGGAGACGCTGGTGAAGACGTATTCGGCGGATGCGGTCTACATCTTCGGTCACGGCAGTGCGAAGTTCGGGGTGTCCGGTTCGGCGGCCGATCTCTGGGCGATGCGCGATTTTCTCACGGCCTTGCTCGAGCATGTGCAGCGCGCGATCGGCGCCGGCGTGCCGCGCGAGGAACTCGTGAAGCTGCAGGAGTTGCCCGGCTTCCCGGACTATGCGCCGGCGGCGGGCGCGACCAGCCGCTTGCCGATGAATCTCGGCGTGGCCTACGACGAGCTCACGGCTGGGACGTAAGCCGTCGCAGGTTGTCGCAGACGATGGCGGCGGCGACGGCGGCGTTGAGCGACTCGGCGCGGCCGTAGGCGGGGATGGTGATGCGCTGGGTGAGCGCGGCCTTCACGCCGGCGGAGAGCCCACGGCCTTCGCTGCCCACGACGACGATGGCGGCGGGCGGCGCGGCGAGATGGTGGATGTCGGTGCCGTCGAGATCGCAGCCGAGCACGGCCACGCCGGCGGCGGCGAGCACGGCGGGCAGGTCCACCCGGTGGATCTCCGCGCGGGCGAGCGAACCCTTGCTCGCGTTGATCACCTTCTGGGAAAACGGATCGGCGCAGCCCTCGCCGAGCAGCACGCGCTCGAAGCCGTACCAGTCGGCGATGCGCAGGATGGTGCCGACGTTGCCCGGGTCCTGCACGGCATCGAGCGCGAGCGTGAAGCCGACGCGGAGTTGCGCGGGATCGAGCGGCACGGGTACTGGGCGCGTGAGCACGCCGAGGATCGACGAGGGCGAGGGCAGGTGGCTGATGCGGGCCATCTCGACGTCGGTCACCTCGTGGAAGGCGTAGGGCTGCTCGTGGGCGGAGGCGTCGCGGTTCCATCCCGCCCACTCGGGTGTGACGTAGAGGTCGCCGGTGAACCGGCCGAAGTCGACGAACTCGCGCACGGCCTTGTCGCCCTCGACGAGGAAGACGCCCTCGTCGCGGCGGAAGCGTTCGTCGTCGCGCAGGCGCTGGAGGCGTTTGATCTCGGCGGCGGGAATCATCGGTGGAAACCAAATGTGGCGGCGGCGCCAAAGCGAGTTGTTAGCGAGCGCAAGGCGTCTGGGTCCCGGGCGCGTGCAGGGGCGAAGTGCATTGGCGGGCCCTGGCCGCCACCGGGAGCGGCACGGCCTCCGCGCCGCCCCGCAGCTTCACCCACGATGAAGACGGCAACCTCACCGGCGACGAGCAGTGGACCTACCACTGGGACGCCGAGAACCGCCTCATCCGTCAGGAGGGCCGCAGCGGCAACTCCCCCCGGCTGCGCCTCGATTTCACCTATGACCACCAAGGGCGCCGGGTCACCAAGCACGTCTACACTCTCGATGCCTCCGGCAACCCCACCGGCACCCAAGCGGCCCTCCTGTTCCGCTACGACGACTGGAATCTCGTCGCCGAACTCGACCTGACCGCCCCCGGCGAACCCAAGCTGCTGCGCAGCTACACCAGGGGCCCCGATCTTTCCGGTACTCTCGACGAAGCCGGCGGCATCGGCGGCCTGCTCGCGGCCACCACGCACGGCGACACTCCCTCCACCGCCTATCCCTGCTACGACGGTTCCGGCAACATCACCCAATGGCTCGATGCCGCCGGCGCCGTGGTGGCGCGCGTCGAGTACGGTCCCTACGGCGAGATCCTCCGGCAGGACGGCGTCGCCCCGGCCCCCTTCGGCTTCAGCACGAAGTACACCGATGCCGAGACCGGGCTGCTCTATTTCGGCTACCGTTATTACGAGCCCCGCGCGGGCCGTTGGCTCTCGCGCGACCCGCTCGAGGAGGCAGGCGGGATCAACCTCTACGGTTTCAACGACAACGATCCGCTCAACCAGATCGACCCGCTCGGGCAGTCACCGATCTCCATCATCGCAAGGCCGCGGTGAAGGTCGGCATCAAGAAGGCCCTCAAGGAGTACGTGGAGAACCGCATCAAGCGGGAGATCCTCGGCGCCATCCGGGACCGTTCCTTCAAGCGCGCCGCCAAGGAGATCGGCGAGGAGGCCCTGGAGATCCTTGATACGCTCGACTCCGCCTGGTGGGAGATCGGCATCGAGCTGATCCCGGTGGCCGGCGATGTGTACGGCGGCACCAAGCTCGCGCTCAAGCTCCGCGAGGCGAACCGGAAACTCGAGGCCCTCGAACGCCGCGCCGCCAAACTCGCCAAGGAGGCGGCGGAGAAGGCGCGCCGACTCGGCGGTGGCGGCAAACCGCCACCCCGCTTCCCCAAGAAAGTCGCCGGTGGCTTCGATGATGCCGCAGAGAGAGCAGCGTCGGCGATCCCCGAGTCATATATGAACCCGCGGCATCTGGTGAACATGGAGCCTGCGCGAGGTGTTGTGGGTTCCACGCTCAACGCTGGCGGAGAGGTCAGAAACGCTAACTTCTTCTGGCGGCAATTGATTGAACGAGAGCCCCAGATGTTTAGTAAGGGGAATCTTTACAAGATTCAGGAGCTTGGGCTTTCGCCAAAAGTTGATGCAACGTGGGTGAAGTTTAACCCGACGCATCAAGGCTTTATGAAAGAGGTTCTGCATCACCACCACATCAACAAGGGGTCCGTAGCCGTTCCGTTGCCTCAAACGGTTCACGCGAAATGGACCTCAGTTTTACACGGGAACTAATATGCTTAGCGCCGAATTTGTAGCCGCTCTCAATGAAGCCATGCCTGCTCGATCCGAGCTGGAAGAATACGGGTTGGAGCCAGAAGAAATCGAGGCGGTGCAGGCCTCGTTCAGCTCAACTGCGCGTAAGGTACCAGTTGAAGCAGCAGTTGGGAAAAGCGAGTTGGAAAAACTGATTTTGGAATACGACTGCTCAACCGTGGAGGTGGGCCTAATCAGGTTTTTGGCTGAGCCACGCGTTCATCCGTTTGGAGTTCAGGTAGCATATTGCGAAGCCGACTCGATTGTCGTTGGAGCTGCGGGCGTAGTTGAAATGTGCGATCACGCCACCCCCGCGGAGTCGCTCGTGTGTGCCGTCGACTCTGAGCGATTCCTTGATGCTTTAAGTGCTTTTGTTGCCTTAAGGCGTGAAAAATCGCATTGGAAGGGGCGCGCGGCGGAGGCGGCGGAAGTATGCGCGAAGAAAGCGGGCGGTGCTGACTACGCGCCGTTTTTCCGCTTGTTGTGCGGTTATCTCCGATGATCCGTAGGGTGTCATTGGAAGAGGGTGTCATGGGTGTCCAATAATTGAAGTCACAAGGAGGCGGCGAAGACGAAGACCCGGCGGATCGCGCGTCGTCGGAGTTCGGCGACGCGAACAGCCGCCGCACGCCGCGCAGCCCGCGGCCGAGGTAGGGGTGTTAACAGGGACCGGTCAGAAAAACTGGCGACACTGGACGTAACGCCACTTGTGGGTAGGATCCGGGCACGACGATGAGGACGGCGCGCATCAAGATCGCGGCGCAGGAGGGGACGGCGGTGTACCACTGCATGAGCCGCACGGTGAACGGCGAGCGGGTGATCGACGACGCGGCCAAGGAGGTCCTGCGCAAACAGCTCTGGCTGACGGCCGAGTTTTGCGGCCTCGAAATCCTCACCTACGCCATCATGAGCAACCACTTCCATGTGCTCGTGCGCGTGCCGCAGCGGGTGGTGCCGCCCGATGCCGAGCTGTTGCGCCGTTACCGGCTGCTGCACCCCAAGCCGACCAAGTACCAGACCGAAAGCCTCTCCGTGATCGAGGCGGAACTGGCCACCGGCGGGCCCGAGGGCGAGGCGTGGCGCCAGCGCCAGCTCGCGCTCATGGGCGACGTCTCGGCCTTCATGAAGCTGCTCAAGCAGCGCTTCGCCATCTGGTTCAACAAGGCCCACCAGCGCTACGGCACGCTCTTCGCCGAACGCTTCAAATCCGTGCTCGTCGAGAACCAGACCAACGCCCTGCGCACGATGGCCCTCTACATCGACCTCAATCCCGTGCGCGCCGGCCTGGTCGCCGACCCGAAGGACTACCGTTTCTGCGGCTACGGCGAGGCCGTCGCCGGCCACCAGACCGCCCACGCCGGGCTCTGCCGCCTGCACGGCGGCGACTGGCGCCGCGCCCACGCCGTGCACCGTATCGGGCTCTTCGGAACCGGCTCCGCGCCCCGCTCCCGCGGCGCCACGATCGATCCCGCCTCCTTCGCGAAAGTCCTCCGCGAGAAAGGCCGGCTGCCGCTCGCCGATGTCCTGCGCTGCCGCGTGCGTTACTTTACCGACGCCGCCGTGCTCGGCTCCGAGGCGTTCGTCGCCACCCAACTGGCCGCGTATCGGAGACGTCACGGCACCCGCGAACGCACCGCACCGCGCCCGCTCGCCCCCATCGCCGACTGGGGCGGCCTCGTCGCCCTGCGCGGCCTGCGCCGCTCGCCCTTCGGGTGAACGGAGGTTCTGCGAGGGCGCCCGATGTCGAGAGGGGCGGGTGAATGGTTCGCCGCCGAGAGATCGCGAATGGTGGCGCGCATCGCTCGTGCAGCGTAAGCGTCGTGCCGCGGGCGATGGCAAGCGCGCCGATTGGGGCATCCGGATCTGGTTCTGCGGGCGCAGATCGTTTCTTGCGGCGAGCGGCAGGCCGGGGTGACGCTCCGGTCATGAGCACATTTGCGCTGCGTTGGGGCATCCTTGGGACGGGAATGATCGCGCACAAGTTTGCGCAGGCGTTGCAAGAGACCGCCACCGGCCGGCTGGTGGCGGTGGGCAGCCGGGGCGCCGAAGCGGCGCAGCGCTTCGCGGCGGAGTGCGGCGCGGTGCGGGCGCACGGCGGCTATGCCGAGCTGATCGCCGATGCGGAGGTGGAGGCGGTGTACGTCGCCACGCCGCACCCGTCGCACGCCGAGCTCGCGATCGCCGCGGCGCGCGCGGGCAAGCATGTGCTTTGCGAGAAACCCCTGACGTTGAATCTTGCCGACAGCGAACGGGTGGTGGCGGCGGCGCGGGCGGCGGGGGTGACGTTGATGGAGGCGTACATGTACCGCTGCCACCCGCAGACGGCGAAGCTGGTGGAGTTGGTGCGCGACGGAGCGATCGGCCGGCTCGGGCTGGTGGAGGCGGCCTTCGGTTTCCACTGCGATTTCATCCCGGGGCACCGGCTGTTCGCGAATGCGCTCGGCGGCGGCGGCATCCTGGACGTGGGCGGCTACCCGGTGTCGATGGCGCGGCTGCTGGCCGGTGCGGCCCAGGGCCGGACGTTCGCCGATCCGGTGGCGGTGACCGGGGCGGCGCGGCTGCATCCGGAGGAGGGAATCGACCTCCACGCGGCGGCGACGTTGGGTTTTGATGACGGGGTGGTGGCGCAGGTGGCCTGCGGCGTGTCGCTCGAGCTGGAGAACGTGGTGCGCGTTCATGGCTCGGAGGGCTGGATACTCGTGCGCGAACCGTGGTTCGCGGCGACCGAGGGCGGGATGGCACAGATCGAACTGCGGCGGCGCGGTCGCGCGCCGGAGGCGATCGCGGTGGCGGTGGATCGCGGCCTGTACGTGTACGAGGCGGAGGCGTTTGCGGAGGCGGTGCGCGGCGGGCGGCGCGAGGTGGCGGCGATGACGTGGGCCGACACGCTCGGCAACATGGCGACGCTCGATCGCTGGCGGGCGGCCGCCGGCGTGGTGTACCGCGGTGCGAGATGTTGAGCTGCGATGGTGGCTCGCGGAGGCGCAGTCGGAACCGACAGAAGGCAACGAAGAGAACGAAGTATGGGCAAGTTGGGCCGTGGAATCCGCGTCGACGGTCTTCACTCCGTGGGGGCGAGAGCTCCTTTGGCGCTCCGGCTATGGTCGCCCGGTGTCCAGGCACCTTGGTTTCCTTTGTTACCTTCTGTCGTCTGCCGAATTCAGGGGAACCGCACCGCCCAAAAAAAAGCCCCGCCTACTCGCGGCGGGGCTCGTGTGGGTTTGCGGAAAAAGGGGGACTCAGGCGCCGCCGGGCTGGGCGGCGACGGCATCCTCGGCCATGAGCACCATCAGGTACCAGCCGAGGACGACGAGGTATCCGATCTCCTGGTGGGCGGAGGCCTTGAGTTCGACGCTGACCTGGGCCCCGAGCTTGAGGCCGCCGGAGTCGGGTTTGATGGACAGGAGGCGGTCGCCCTCGGAGTCGAAGAACGCCCAAGTGTTCTGCCAGAAGTTCACGCAGCGCCAGGCGAAGCGTTGGTCGGCCATGGCCTCGAGCACGCCTTCGCCGGTGTTGCGCGGGCGGAAGACGGCGAAGTCGTAGTCGGAGTTGGGCAGGCGGATCGAAACGCGGGGGTTGAGGAAGCCGGCGGCCTTGAAGGACCAGGTGCCGTCGGGCGAGCGGGCGACGGCGGCGGTGCCGACGTTCTTGCGCCACCGGAGCGTGGCGACGATCTCCTCGCCGACCACCATCTCGTACTCCTGCCGCAGTTGGCTGGGCTGACGCCAGAGGGCGTTGCGCCCGGCGAGATCGCGGATGCTCCGGGTGTTGCTCGCGACCGGGCGGGCGACCAACTCCGACGCACCGGGCGGGCGCGAGGGAATCGTCATTCGCAGCGGAGAAGGATAAGGACTGGGATCGGCGGGCATGATGGCAACACAGCCGGGGCTGGTTGAACGGCTTACACCAACAGGCGTCCGAAGCGAAGCGTTCCTTGGTGTAAAAAACTCCGAAAACCGGGTTTAACGGGAATTTGACAGCAACTACCACCGCCGGGTTATCGCGGGATGTCGCGTGCGGCCACTACCGGGGGCGCGCGGTCGTCGTGCTGCCGCGGAGCGGACTCAATAATCGCCCGTCGCGGCCGCGGGCTGTCCCTGCAGTTCGGCGACAAGGGCGGCGGCGCCGGAGGTGCCGAGGCGCTGGGCTCCGGCCGCGATCAGGGCGCGTGCGTCGGCGAGGGTCTTGATGCCGCCGCTGGCCTTGAGGGCGATGGGTCGCGTGCGGGCCGCGGCCCAGGCGCGGAGGTGCTCGGGGTTCGCGCCGGCCGAGCCGAAACCGGTCGAGGTCTTGATGAAATCGGCCCGGGCGTCCTCGCAGAGCCGCAGGGCGGCGAGACGCTGCGGGGCGTCGAGGTAGCATGTTTCGACGATGACCTTCACGAGCAGGCCAAGGTCGTGGGCGCAGGCGACGAGGGCGCCGAGCTCGGCCGCGACCTCGCCCGGACGACCCTCGCGCAGCGCGGGGTAGTTCATCACGATATCCACTTCATCGGCACCGGCGGCGCGGGCGGCCTCGACCTCCGCGCGTTTGGCGGCGACGGAGGCGCGGCCGCTGGGGAAGCCGACGACGGTCCCGACCCGCACGCCCGAGCCGGCGAGCAGGCGGGCGGCGAGCGCGACGTTGGTGGGGTAGAGCATCACGCAGGCGAACCGGTGGGAGGCCGCCTCGGCGCAGAGCGCGGCCAGGTCGGCCTCGGTGGCATCGAGCCGGAGGTTGGTGGAGTCGATCGTGCGGGCGAGCTCGGCGGCGGTCATGGTGGCAGGCAAGCAGGCGGCGCGGCGCGGCACAAGCGCCCGGCGGCCGCGCCGTTCGTCCCCCGCCGGCGACCGTCCGAATAAAACATGGCGCGGCGCGCGCGGGGGGCGGTATTGTTGCGGCGATGCCACTTTCCGCCCCACGTCCCCCCGAACCGCCACCCGCGCGGACCGGCCGGCTGTACGTCACCTGCCAGCTGGTGGGGTGGGGGGCGTGGACCGTGCTCTACATCGGTCTGCTGTTCGCGCAGGGCGAGGTGCTGGTGAAGGGCGAGGTGATCAACAAGCAGCCCTCGGCCAGGGATCTCGTGCTTATCCTCGCGAGCAACTGCCTGGGGCTGATCCTCACACATTGCTACCGTGCCTTCATCCACCGGCGCGGCTGGGTGCAGCTGCCCCTGATGGCGCTCGTGCCGCGCATCACCGCGGTGGCGCTGGGGCTCGGCGCGGCGTGGACGGCCCTGTCGTGGCCGCTGCTCCGCATGTTCGAGGAGCAGTCGGGGAACCCGGTGCAGGTGAGCCAGGCGACGGTGGCGCTCTACAGCGTGTTCAACGGCACGGTGTTCATGTTCATCTGGTCGGCGCTCTATTTCGGTTACCACGCCTTCGAGCGTCATCGGAAATCGGAGATCGCGCGCTGGCAGCTGCAGAGCACGGTGAAGGAGGCCGAGTTGCGCGCGCTCAAGTCGCAGGTCAACCCGCACTTCATCTTCAACGCGCTCAACTCCCTGCGGGCGCTGATCGACGAGAATCCCGCGCAGGCCCGCGCCGCCGTGACGCGGCTGGCCAACCTCCTGCGCTACTCGCTGCGGGCGGGCCAGCTGGAGACGGTCCCGCTCGAGGACGAGCTGCAGGTCGTGGGCGACTACCTCGCGCTCGAGCAGATCCGCCATGAAGATCGCCTGCGCGTGCGGATGACCGTCGACCCCGAGGTCGCCGCGGCGCCGGTGCCGCCGATGGTGCTGCAGACGCTCGTGGAGAACGCCGTGAAGTTCGGCATCGCCCCGCGGCGCGAGGGCGGGGAGATCGCGATCGAGGCGGCCGGTGTCGCCGGCGGGCTGCGTCTGCGCATCACGAACCCGGGTACGCTGGACACGCGCAGCGGCTCCACCGGGCTGGGCCTGCGCAACGCCGCCGAGCGGCTGCGCCTGATCTTCGGCGACCGGGCGCGGCTCGCGCTGACCGAGGAGTCCCCCGGGCTCGTCGTGGCGACGGTCGATCTTCCGCTCGCGCCCGTGGTCGCGGGTACCGCGCCGAGCGCCTCCGTCCCCGTGCCATGAAAGCCCTGCTGATCGACGACGAACGCCTCGCCCGCAGCGAACTGCGCCGCCTCCTGGCCGCGCATCCGGAAATCGAGATCGCCGGCGAGGCCGCCGATGCCGACGCCGCCCGCGCCCGCATCGCGGAGCTCAAGCCCGACCTGCTTTTCCTCGACGTACAGATGCCCGGCGAGGACGGTTTCGCCCTGCTCGAGTCGCTCGAACCGCCGCTGCCGCATGTGATCTTCGCCACCGCGTTCGACGAGTTCGCGGTCAAGGCCTTCGAGTTCAACGCGCTCGACTACCTGCTCAAGCCGGTCGATCCCGCGCGCCTGACTGCGGCCCTCGCCAAGCTCACGCAGTCGGCCGACGCGGCGGTCGGCGGCGAGGGCGCGGTCCGCACCGACCGCCTGCACGCGCACGACAAGGTGTTCGTGCGGCAGGGCGAGCAGTGCTGGTTCGTCGAGGTGCGCACGATCCGCCTGCTCGAGAGCGAGGGCAACTACACGCGGGTGCATTTCGACGGCGCGCAACCGCTGCTCTTCCGGTCGCTCAACGCGATGGAGGAGCGGCTCGACCCGCGGATGTTCTTCCGCGCCAACCGCCGGCAGGTCGTGAACCTCGAGTGGATCGACAAGATCGAGCCGTGGTTCAGCGGCGGCCTGCTCGTGCACATCAAGGGCGGCCCGCGCGTGGAGCTCTCGCGCCGCCAGGCGCAGGCCTTCCGCGAACAGATGAGCCTCTGAGCTGCCCCCGGTAACCACTATTCGAAGACAATGATCGCCGCCCGCGCCCTCACCAAAGTTTTCCACGACCGCAAACGCGGCGAGATCCGCGCCGTCGACGGCCTCTCGTTCGACGTCGCCCCGGGCCGCATCTACGGGCTGCTTGGCGCCAATGGCGCGGGCAAGACCACGGCGTTGCGCCTGCTGGCGACGCTGCTCCGGCCCACCACGGGTTCGGCCACGGTCGCCGGTTTCGACGTCGCGACGCAGCCGCAGCAGGTCCGCGCCCGCGTCGGCTTCCTCGCCGCCAGCACCGCGCTCTACGGCCGCCTCACCGTGCGCGAGATGATCCGCTACTTCGGCCGCCTGCACGGGCTGGCGGAGCCGGTGCTCGCGCTGCGGCTGGCGCAGCTGGCGGACGAGCTCGAGCTCCACGAGTTCCTCGATCGTCGGTGCGACAAACTCTCGACCGGCATGAAGCAGCGTACTTCGATCGCGCGCACGCTCATCCACGATCCCGAGGTGATGATCTTCGACGAGCCCACCCTCGGGCTCGACGTGATGGCGGCGCGCGCGGTGGTGCGCTTCGTCCGCGGCTGTCGCGACCGGGGCAAGACGGTGATCTACTCGACGCATGTGATGGCGGAGGCGCAGAAGGTCTGCGACACGATCGGCATCATCCACCGCGGCGGGCTGGCGGCCGAAGGTTCGCTGGCCGAGCTGCAGGCGCGCTACGGCGAGACGGAGCTGGAGGAAATCTTTGTCCGCGCGGTTGGCCTGGAGGCCGAGCCCCGCGCAATGTGAACACCGGAGGAAACACCATGTTCTGGTCGAATGTCTGGACGGTCTATCTCAAGGAACTGCGCGACTCGCTGCGCGACCGGCGCGCCGTGATCTCGATGTTCGTCGTGCCCACGCTGGTGATGCCGCTGCTGCTGGTGGTCGTCGGCACGATCACCGCGAAGGTCGTGCGCCAGGCGCAGAGCGAGGCCTCGGCGGTGGCCCTCGTCGGCGGGGAGGACTCGCCCGGCGTGGTGGCCGCGCTGCGGGCCGACCCGCGGCTGCGCGTCGTGACGGCCGAAGCGGATTTCCGCCGGATGGTCGCCGAAAAGCGGGCACGGGTCGCGGTCGAGTTCCCCGCGGGGTTCGAGGCCGCGGTGGCCGCCGGCGAACCGGCGACGGTGACGCTGCACCATTACGAGGGGGAGATGAAGAGCGGTTTCGGCGTGGGCGAGCTGGAGCGCTTCTTCCGCGAGCTGCGCGAACGCACGGTGGCGGAACGCCTCGCCCGGCGGGGGCTGCCGCCGGAGCTGGTGCGGCCGTTTGCGATCGAGCGCCGGAACGCGGCGCCGCTGGAGAAGGTGGGCGGCAACCTGGTGGGCGGCATCGTCCCCTACGTGATCATCCTGCTGTGCTTCACGGGCGCGATGTATCCGGCGATCGATCTCACGGCGGGCGAGAAGGAGCGGGGCACGATGGAGACGCTGCTGTGCAGCCCGGTCGACCGCACGGCGCTGGTGGTGGGGAAGTTCCTCACCGTGCTCACCGCCTCGCTGGCCACGATGGCGTGCACGCTGGGGTCGATGACGGTGTGTATCCTCGGCGGCGGGGCGCTGCTGCTCGGCCCGGCGGCCGGGGCGCGCGGCGCGCCGGCGCTGGCGCTGGACCCGCTCGGCATCGTGGGGGTGTTCGTGATGGTGCTGCCGGTGGCGGTGCTGTTCGCGGCGGTGCTGCTGGCGGTGGCGCTCTTTGCGAAGAACCACAAGGAGGCGCAGACCTACGTTTCGCCGCTGGTGGCGGTGATCGTGCTGCCGGCGATGATGGGCATGCTGCCGGGGGTGGAGCTCAACGCGAAGCTGGCGCTGGTGCCGATCCTCAACCTCACGCTCGCCTGCAAGGAGATGCTCTCCGGCGTGTGGCATTGGCCGCAGCTGACACTGATCTTCGTGTCGACCGCCGTGTACGCCGCGGCGGCGCTGGGGGTGGCGGTGGCGTTGTTCAAACGCGAGTCGGTGCTCTTCCGCGCGTAGGGTGGCGGCGGCGGGCGGGCCGGGCCCTTCGGCGGGAGTCGAACGGTCCCCCGCGGAGTTGGCGGGTGGTTTTGGCCGTAAAGACTTCGTGAACATCGCCGGTGCGGGCGCGCGGAGGCGATTTTCACGGCGAAATTCTGGGGGAAAGCGCCGATGAAGACCGTGCGTCGCGGTTCGCCGCCCGCGCAGAAAAGTCGGGAAAACCCCGCTTGTCTTGTTGGAGGCCCGCCGTTTACCTCCTTCTCACACCCACTTATCCCAGCCTTGACGAAGAAAATCCTGATCGCCCACAGCAACCCGAAGGCGAAGCGCACGTTAACGCTGCTGCTTGCCGATGCGGGTTTCGACATCCGCGCCGCCGGCAAGGCTGCGGAAGCCGTCGAATTGGCCAAGCACGAGCTCTTCGATCTCGCGTTGGTGGAGCAGGCGCTGCGCACGTCGGAGGCCGACATGCTTCCGGCGATCCGCGGCGAGCAGCCGACGCTGCCGGTCTTCCTGATGGCGAAGGATCTCGCGCTCCCGGCCATCATCCAGGCGATCCGCCTCGGGGTGGCCGACGTGTTCAATCAGCCGGAGGATTTCAAGTCGATCGTCGAGCGGGCGCACGCCCTGCTGCGGCCCGGCCAGTCGTTCACCGGTGCGGAGGCCCTCGGGGACATCGAGAACCTGCCCGCGGCGGGCGGCGCGCCCAAGGCGGGCGGCAAGGCGCCCGCGGCCGGCGAGGCCGGTGCGGTGGCGCAGCAGCTCGCCGCGCTCAAGCAGGAGCTGCTCAGGCTTTCGAAGGAACAGAGCGAACTCGCGGTCGCCACGGAGAACCTACGCGCGGAGCGCGAGGAGCTGCACGGCGAGGTGGAGTCGCTCCAGCAGAACCGCACCCAGGCCCAGAAAGTGGAGACGGATGTCGCCGCCGCCCGGGCGCAGCTGCAGAAGCTGCAGGCGGAGGCGAAGCAGGCGCAGCTGCAGATCGCCGAGCTCGAGGCCGCGAAGGCCGCCTTCGAGCAGGAACGGGCCGCCCTGACCAAGCAGCAGACCGAGCTGGCCAACTCGCGCGGCAAGCAGGCGCAGGCCTCCGCCGACGAGAAGGTGGCGATGGAGCAGCGGGCCGCGGAGGTCGAGGAACGCCTCCGCCAGGCCGAGGCCGAGCTCGCCGCCGCCAAGGAATCCGCCGCCCGCCTCGCCGCCGACCGCGAGGAGGCCGCCGCCCTGAAGGCCTCCGCCGAAAAGGCCAACGCCGAGGCCTCCCGCCTCAAAGCCGACCTGGCCGCGAAGCTCGAACGGCAGAAGCAGCTTGAGACCGTCGCCGCCGATCTCGCCAAGCGCGAGCAGGCGCTGGCCGAGGAGCGCGCCCACCTGGCCGATCTCCAGGCCGAGGCCGAGCAGGCGATCGCCGAGCGCGCGCAGATCGAGAAGTCCCGCGGGGAAATCTCGACCGCCACGGCGCGGCTCAAGGAGCAGGAGACCGCACTGGCGTCGAACGCGCGGGCCTTCGAGGAGAAGCGCCGCCAGCTCGCCGCCGAGCGGCAGCAGATCGAGGATGAGCGTATCCAGATCGAGGAGCAGCGCGAGGGCATCCGCCTCACCGAGAACACTCTCACGGAAAAGGAAAAAGCCCTGCGCGCCGAGCGCAACGAACTCGACCTCAAGCTCACCCGACTCGAGCGCCTCAAGGCGCGCGAGGTGGAGCTCGACCGGCGCGACAAGCAGCTGGCCGCCTCGGCCGAGGCGGTTGCCGCCGAGCAGGCCGAGATCGAAAACGCCCGGCGTGAAGTGGCCGGCCTGCGCGAAGAACAGGCGCAGGTGCGCGAACATGCCGCCAAACTCGAGCGCGACACCGCGGCATTGGCGGCCAAACAGAAGGACTTTGCCCGCCTCCAAGGCCAGCTCGAGGGCGAGCGCCAGGGGCTGGTCCGCCAGCAGGAGCTGCTCAAGACGCAGATCGCGCAGGTTCAGGCGCAGGAGGCCGAACAGGCCGAGCAGGGGGCGGCGCTCGCCGCCGACCAGGCCGCCGTCGACCAGCAGACGAAGTTTCTCGAACAGGGGAAGGCCGCGCTCGCCAAACGCGAGGCCGAGTTGGCCGAGTCCGCGGCCAAACTCGAGGCCGAGAAGGCCGTGCTCGCCAAGACCCGGAGCGAGCTCGCCGGCGAACGTGAACTCGTCGAGGCCGAGATCGCCAAGCTCGAGGAGCTCAAGCAGCTCAAGCAGCAGCTTGAGAAGAGCGCCGAGGCGCTCTCGCTGCGCGAGGAAAAGCTCAAGGCCGCCGAGGAGCGGCTCGTGCAGGAGCAGACGCGGTTCGGCGAAATCAAGAACGCCGATGCGAAGCTCAAGCAGGGCAAGTCGGCGCTCGCTCTGCGGGAGGTCGAACTCTCCGATCGCGAGGCGAAGCTGGCCGAGGAGATGGCGCTCGTCGCCCAGGCCAAGCGCAAGCTCGAGGAGCTGCAGACGCAGGAGAAGGCGCTGCGCGCCAACGAGGCGAAGCTGGTCGAGGACACCAAGAAACTTTCCCAACGCGCCAGCCAGCTCGCGGCCAACGAGGCCGCACAGGAGGCCGAACAGGCCCAGCTCAAGGAAACCCAGGACAAGCTCGCCCGGGAACTCGCCGCCGCGAAGGCCGCGGCCGAGAAGAACAACGCCGAGGCCGCGGAGGTCGCCGCGCGCAAGGCGAAGCTGGTCGAGCAGCAAAAGGAATTCGAACAGGCCAACGCCAAGTTCGCGGCTGATCGCTCGAAGCTCGCCCAGGAGTCGGCCGAGCTCGAGGGCGCCCGCACCGAGCAGCGCCAATGGGAGGCCGAGCTCGACGCCGAGGCCGAGCGGCTCGCCGCCGAGGCGCAGAAGCTGGCCGTCGTTGAACAGGCGCGACGCGAGCTCGATCAGCTCCGCGCCCAGCACGAGGCCGAGCAGGCCGCCGCGACCGCTGCCGTCGAGAAGGAGCGGTCCCTGCTGCGTGAGGAGATCGCCCGGATCCAGAAGCAGCGGGCCGAGGCCGAGCTGCAGGCGGCCGAGCTCCAGGCGCAGGAACAGAATCTGGCGGGCCTGCAGGAAGAGGCCGCCCGGGTGCGCCAGGAGGCCGAGCAGCTCGGCGCGCAGCAGGCCGCGCTCGAGGAGCGGGCCGCCCGCCTCAAGTCGTTCGAGGCCGCGGCGCGCAACGAGAAGAGCCGCATGACCCAGTTGGAGGCGCTGCTGGAGAAGGAGCGCGCCGGGCTGGCCGGCGAACGCGAACAGCTTTTCAAGCAGATCGAGGAGGAGCGGCAGTTGGTCGAGCAGGAGCGTGGCGAACTGCAGGCCGCGCAGACCAAGCACCGCAGCGAGAACATCAAGGTCGAGAGCCTGCGCCGTTCGCTGGCCGACCAGCAGGCCGCCCTCGAGAAACAGGCGTTGATGCTGCTCGGCCAGCGCGAGGAGATCTCGCAGCTGGAGTCCACGCTGGCCGATCAGCGCGCCGAACTCGAGCAGCAGGCCGCCGAACTGGCCGCCCGCACTGCCGCGCTTGATCGCGAGCGCGCCGAACTCGGCAGTGGCCGGGTGGCTGTGGGCGAGTCGGCCGCGCGCCGCGCCCAGAACGATCGCGAAGTGGCCGCCCTCAAGGCCGAGAAAGACAAATTGCTCCGCCAGCTCGAGGAGGCCCGCGCGGAAGGCGCGGCCGGCGAGGCCGAACTGCGGGCGGCGCTCGAGGCCGAGCGCAAGGCCGCGGCGCTGGCCAAGGCCGAGCTCGAAGCCGCGCGCAAGCAAGCACCGGCTGCCGCGGGCGCCAATTCCGCCGCCGAGCTCAAGCAGCTCGAGGAGCAACGGCGGCAGCTCAAGGCGCAGGAGGCCCGGCTGCACGAGGAGCAGCGCGCGTTCGAGGACGACCAGCGCAAGCAGCGCGAGAACGCCGAGCAGGTGGAGCGCGAGCGCCAGGAGCTGATGCAGGACATCGAGTCCTGGCAGATCCAGGAGGCCAATCTCAAGGGCTACGAGGAGCGGCTGCGCAAGCAGCAGGCCCAGCTCGAGACCGAGAAGATCTCGGTCCAGAAACGGGCCGCCGCCGCCGCCGCCGTCACCGCCGCCGGCGAGGAGAAATTGCGCACCGGCTGGGACCAGCTCAACAAGGCCACCGCGGCGTTCGAGTCCGAACGCAAGAATTTCGAGAACGAGATGCTAGCGCTGCAGGAGCAGGGCCGGATGCTCAAACAGCAGGAGGAGCGGATCCGCGCCCAAGCCGCCAAGCTCGATGTCGACCAGAAGAAGTTCCAGGACATGCTCGCGCAGCTGGCCGACGGCGAGGCCGCTCCGGCGGGCTCCGGCGAGCAGAAGAGCGCCAAGGGCATCTTCAAGTTCGGCAAAAAGTAGGCCGCGCGAAACCACAGTTTGAAGACGGCGGCGGGCGACCAGCCCGCCGCTTTTTTGTTTCCGGGCGGCCGGCGCCGGCGGGACGGCCGGCGGGACCGGCGCTGCGGGATTGCACCGCCCGCGTCCGCCGGCAATACCTCCGCCATGGCCGACCAACCCGACGAACGACTGGGCAACCTCGAGGTGCGCTACGCCTTCCTGGAGCAGCATGTGGCGGAGCAGGATCGCGCGATGCTGGAGCTGGCCGAGCGGATCGACCGGCTGGAGACGCGGTTGCGCCAGTGGCTGGAGCGCGATCCGCGCGGCGGGGCCGGCGAGCTCTCCACCGACGAGCGGCCGCCGCACTATTGAGCGCTGGCGTCTTGCGGCTCGCCTCGGCCCCTCCGCCGCCCACAGTCGGTTGTCATGAGCAGCGCCTACGAACTGTCGATTGTCGTCCCGTTCTTCAACGAAGAGGAGAACGTCGAGGCTGTCCTGGCGGAGGTCCGCCGGGCGCAGCCCGA
Organism: Opitutaceae bacterium; assembly: GCA_023269585.1. Classification (GTDB taxonomy): domain Bacteria; phylum Verrucomicrobiota; class Verrucomicrobiia; order Opitutales; family Opitutaceae; genus CAJCBL01. Next base: position 7,398 of record JAHFTC010000057.1, on the reverse strand, counting down.
AGCGGAGTTGGTCGCGGTCGACGACGGCAGCCGCGATGCCACGTGGGCGAAGATCCAGGCCGTGCCCGGGGTGCGCGGGGTGAAGATGCCTCGCAACATGGGGCAGAGCGCGGCGATGTACCGCGGCATCCTGGCGGCGACCGGCGAACTCGTCGGCACGATGGATGGCGACGGCCAGACCGACCCGGCGGACTATGCGGCGATGGTCGCGGCACTGCGGCGGGAGCATGTTGATGTGGTGATCGGCTACCGCGCGACGCGCGAGGACTCGTGGAGCAAGCGCTGGGCGTCGAAGTTCGCCAACGCGATCCGCCAGGCGGTTCTGCACGACAGGGCGCGCGACACCGGCTGCCCGATGAAACTTTTCCGCCGCGAGGCGCGGGCGGCGCTGGTCCCCTTCAATGGGATGCACCGGTTCATGCCGGCGCTGTTCCGCGGCGCGGGCTTCACGATTTTCGAGATGCCGGTCCGGCACCGCCAACGGGCGAAGGGCGTGTCGAAGTACACGAACTGGGGCCGGGCCTGGCGGGGACTCTACGATCTGTTCGGCGTCTGTTGGCTGCTCAAGCGCCGGCTCGTGTTCCGCGAGGAGGCGTGAGCCGCCCCGGCGCCGGGCCCGCCGCGGGCGGTCCGCAATCGCCGTGGTGGCCGGAGGGGCGACGCCAGTCTTGCGCCGACGCCACGGACTTGTGCACGATGGGCCGATGAAAACGCTCCGCCTGCTCCTGCCCCTGCTCCTGCCGGCCCTGATCGCCTTCGGTCTGTCCGGTTGTTCCACTACGACGGTGCAGAAGGCGGCGATGGTGGTGAGCCTGCTCGAGGTCCAGGTGGGTCCGGGCAACGAAGCGGTGCTGCAGCTTCGTCTCCAGAACGAGGAGATCGAGGGGATCGCCGTGGCGGACACGAGGCACAAGTTGACGCTCGACGGCCAGGGCTTCGGCGAGGCGGTGAACCCCAAGCCGATGGCGGTGCCGGAGCGCGGCGATGTCCGTTTCACGGCGAAGCTCGCGCTGGCCGATGCGGCCGCGGTCGAGCGCCTCCGGGCGGTGCTGGCGCGCGGGGATGTCGAATACCGGCTGGAAAGCCGGTTGAACTGCGACGTGGGCGATGACGACACGCTGATCCTCAAGACCTCGACGACCAGCCGCCTCGGGGCGCGCTGAACCGCCACTTTCCCCTGCGACCTCGCGCACACGACCGGACGGACGACCTCGCCCCATGCTCCTGACCTGCCAGTCCGGTTTTGAATCCTTGCTCGGGGCCGAGGTGGCGGCGGCGCCACTCGGGACCGTCGATGCGAGCGGCGCGGGCTGGGTGCGCCTCGGTGCCGTGGCGGCCGGCCCGGTGCCGGAACTTTGTTTCGCCCACCGGGCGCTGATCGACCCGGTGGAGATCTCCGGCGACAGCGTGAACGCCCTGGCCGGCCGGTTGTGCGATTGGTTCATGGGGACGCTGCGCGGCGAGAAGATCGACGGGGTCTGGCCCAGCGTGTGGCAGGCGCCGATCGAGATTCCCGGCCTGGGCAAACGACTCGGTTCGGTCGAGGGCGAGTTCGCGGTGCTGCTGAAGAAGCGGCTGTCGCGGGTCGCGAAACTTGCCGTGGCGGATCTGCCGCGCGGCACTTGTGCGGCGCGGGGGCTGTTCGTCTTCGCCACGGATTTCGGGCGGGTGTACGCGGCGCGTTCCGCCTGGCTGGGCGGCCAGCGGCGCATGGCCGACGACCCGGCGGCGCCGTCGCGTTCGTATCTGAAAACCGAGGAGGCGTTCGTCGTGCTCGGCCGGGAACCGGCCCCGGGCGAGACGGTCGCCGATCTCGGCGCAGCGCCGGGCGGCTGGAGCTACAGCGCCGCCAAGCGCGGCGCGCAGGTGGTGGCGATCGACAACGGCCCGCTCAAGGGCGGCGCCCTCGACCATCCGCGCATCGAGCACCGGCAGGAGGACGCCTTCCGCTTCCGGCCGCTCGCCGGCCAGCGCTACGACTGGCTGTTCTGCGACATGGTCGAGGATCCGAAGCGTGTCCTGGATTTGGTCACGCAGTGGACCCGCGGCCGGTGGTGCCGGCATTTCGTGGTGAATTTGAAGTTCGGCCACGCCGATGCGCTCGCGCTGCTCGACCAGGTGCGGCACTCGAGCGAGAGCCCGTTGCGCGACTGCGCGGTGGCGCAGGTCCGCCACCTCTTCCACGACCGCGAGGAGTTCACGCTCGTGGGGACGCTGCGGGACTGAGCCAATCAGGTAGTCCAGCGTCGAGCGGACGAGTGCCGAGAGCCGGCAGGCTGGGGCGGATCTGAGCGAACAAGCGCCCCAGATCACACGATCGAAGGTTTGGCGCTCGACCCTCGACCTTCGTCTGCCTCGGCACGTGAACGGCGGATCTGCGCGCGGGCGCGCTGGTTGACGCGAACGGCATCGCGGAAACTCGGCGCGGGCGGAGTCAGGCAAGCTGCGCTCGCGAGCCGCCGCCCCACAGCGGGGGTCGGCGGAGTCCGCTTCAGACTTTTCGGTCGGCCATGGCCGGCCCGTTCTTCATCCAGCAGGCCTCGGCCAGCAGGGCGGCGACGCCGAAGCAGGCGACGAAGAAGCCGCTCATCATCCGGAATTGCACGGCCCGGGCGCGGCGAAACTCGGCGGCGTCGAGGGAGCGCACGAGCGCCCCGCCCCGGGCTACGAGGGCGGTCTGGCCGTCAGCCAGAATCTGCGGTTGGGCGCCGTCGTTGAGCGAGCGGCAGATGAAGAAATTCGCGAAGGCGAAGACGAGCAGGCCGATGACGGAAATTTTCATCCAGCGCGGGATGTTGCCGAAGATTTCCGAGCGCAGGTTGCGGCGCGGCACGCGGCGCCATTGGGCGACAATCCCCGGCCAGACAAGGAAGAGCAGCGGCAGCGAGAACAGCAGCCAGTAGGAGGTGCGCTCGGCGAACGTGAGCGCGTAGGCGACGGCGTTCACGGCCGTGGCCAGCGTGGCGATCCAGAAGGTGAAGCGGAGGGAGCCGGGCACGGTGGCATCGTGGGCGCCGGGAAGCCGATGGCGAGCCTGCTTGCGGCCGGTGGCTTCGGTGTTGCGGGCCGGGGGCGGGCGGGCTCTTGTGCGGCGTGCGCTCCTTCACCCGCAGTACCGCCCAGTCCACTCCCGCCGTTCGGCCCTCTCAGCCCGAGGTCTTCCGCGAAACGCGTCGCGCCGCGCCGGCCCGCGGTCGCGACGAGTTCGGCGAACCCGCGCCGCGGCTGCCTGCAGCCGAGCGCAACCGCGAGATCCCGATCTGCGGGCTGGCGGCGGTGCGGGCGCTGTTCCAGAGCCGCGCGGGCGCGATCAAGCGGTTGTTTTTCGATCAGGCGATGGGCCGGCGGGTCGGCGGCATGAGCGGCGCGATGGCGCGCGAGCGCAAGGTGTACCGCCAGGTCGAGCCGGCGGAGCTCGAGAAGATCGCCGGCACGATCCACCACGGCGGCATCGTCGCGATCATCGAGCAGGAGCCGTTGCGCGCCCCCGGGGCCGGCGACCTCGCCGCGTGGGCGAAGAGCGGCAAGCCGGTGGTGCTGCTCGACCGCATCGGCAACGCCCACAACCTCGGCGCGATCGTGCGCACGCTGGCTTTCTTCGGTATCGAAAACCTGGTGGTGGCCGCCGGCGAGACCGCGGCGCGCCCGGGCGAGTCGACCTACCGCGTGGCCGAGGGCGGCATGGAGCATGTGCGGATCTGGGTCGCGGCGGACTTCGCGCGGCTCTGCGCGGACCTGCGCACCGCGGGGTTCGCCGTGGTCGGCACGGACGTGCGCGGGCCGAATCTGGTCTCGCTCGGACGCGCGGAATTTCTGCCGAAGACCATGCGCAAGCGCGCCGACTCGGCGGCGCAGTGTCCGATCGCGCTCATCCTCGGCAATGAGGAGGCCGGCCTCGATCCGGCGCTGGCGAAGGCCTGCGACCGCCTCGTGCGCATCCCTGGTTCTGGAAAAATGGAGTCGCTCAACGTGAGCGCGGCCGCGGCGGTGCTGGTGGCGGCGCTCATGGTCGGCTCCTGAGCGGAGCGGGAGGCGCGGGGCGTCGTAACCCGGCCTTCGGCTTCTGCGCTGCGGCCTGCGGCGGTGCGACTGGGCGATCCTGCGGGCGCTCGGTGCCCCGCGGGCCACGCTGCTACGCGCGGTGCTCGGCGAGGCGGCGGCGATCGGCGGGGGCGGGGCGTTGCTCGGGCTGGCGGTGCACGCGGCCCTTGGCACGGCGATCGCGCGGCTGTTGCAGGTGCGCACCGGAGTGCTGCTCGAGTTGCCGGGGTGGGATTGGGCGCTGTTGTGGGCGCCGGCGGCGATGCTCGCGTTCTGTCTGCTGGCGGGCCTGTGGCCGGCCTGGCGCGCCTGCACCACCCCGGTGGCGGAGAATCTCAACCCGCTCTCGTGAGTGGGCGGCGGGAGTTCACCGCGTGGTCACGGCGGTGTCACGCGGCTGTAACCCGCCGCGGGTAGGCTGCCCGCATGTGGTTCCTGAACTTTCTTCCCGGTCGCGCCCACGGGGCGGCGGCCACGACACCCAAAATGTGGACACAGTGTGCGCACGCGCGGGCGATGGTCGCCCGATGCGCGGACGCCGGCGGTGAGCCCGGCGCGGGCGGCGGGGCCGACTCGCGCCTGGAAGTTCTGCGGCGGCGGGGTTGGTCGACGATCCGGGCCGTCGATCCGGTGGCCGGCGCGGCGGGTTGAGCGCCGGTCCGGGCGGCGGGCTCAGCCGCGGGGAAGCAGGGTCGCGGCGAACAACGCGGCGGCGGCCGGGTCGCGTTGTCGCCATTTCTCGAGCGCGGTGGCGCGGGCGGCGCGGTGTTCGGCGGGAGCGCTGAAGACGGCGGCGTGGCGGGCGAGTTCGGCCGGATCGCGCTCCGCCCAGCCGGCGATGATGGCGGCCGCGGTGGTGCGTCGCAGGGCGGGATCGCCCACGGCGGCGAGCGCCTCCAGCGCGGTGGCGGCGTCCTCGTAGGCGAGGTTGGCGAAGGCGACGGTGGCCCATTCGTGCGCCCAGCCCTCGGGGTGGGCGCGGGCGAGGCGCACGGCGGCGGTGGCCTTGCCCTGTGCGGCCAAGGTGCGCACGAGGGCGCCGGCGAGCAGGGAGCCGAGCTCGCGGTCCTGCGCGAGATAGGCGAGGGCAAACGGCGTCGCCGCGGGGTCGGCGGCGAGGCCTTCCCCAATCGCCTGTGCGAGCAACGCGGTGTCTTCTGCGGGATGCTGGTCGAGCCAGACGAGCGCGGCGCCGGCATCGGTCGCAGCCCAGGCGGCCAGCGCGCTGGCGAGCGCGGCGGTGCGTAATTGGAAATTGGTGAGGCGGAGGGCTTCGCCGACTTCCATCTCGGGGGAGCGCCGGGCGGCGCGGGCCAGGCTCCGGGCGCTCGACCCGAGCGGCCGTGAAAGCGGCGGTGTATCCAAGGACTGGGCGATGTCGGTCGCGGGCGGTGCCGGGGCGGGGAGGGCGGGAGCCAGGCAGGTGAAATCCGTTGCCACCGGCGCGGGTCGGGCCGCGGCGGAGCGGAGCGCGAGGAGCGAGAGTCCGAGCGCGACCAAGGCGCCGCCAGCGGCGGCGAGGGAACGGGTTTGCACGGCCCCGAGTCGGACAAGTTTTCCCCCACCCGACAATCCCGCAGTGCGGCGCGCGGCCGTGGCGGGCGCGGGCGGTGTCCGAGTTCGCCGGCACGGAGGCCTGCGCTCCGGTGCGGGTGGCGTCCACGTTCAGCGGCCTGACCGGAGCGGGGGCGTCGGGCCGCGGGGTGGAACCGCAGCCGTTGCCGGGGGGGCCAGAGCGGGCGCGGTTCAACCCTGCCTTTGTCTTTCGCACCGGGCTGTGCTTCGGTGGGGCACCGCATGAAACCTTGGCGCTTATTCGGACTCGTGGCAGGGGTGGTCGGACTGGCGTTTGCGGTGGCAGCGCCGCGGGCCGAGGCCAAACCGCGACTGCTCGTGATGACCGACATCTCGAACGAGCCCGACGACGAGGAGTCGCTCGTGCGCCTGCTGGTTTACAGCAACGAGTTCGAGATCGAGGGACTGGTGGCGACGACTTCGGTCTGGTTGCGCGAGGCCGTGCGACCGGAGCTGATCGAGCGCAGCGTGGACGCGTTCGGCGCGGTGCGGGGGAACCTGCTCCGGCACGCTGCGGGCTATCCGACGGCGGAGGACTTGCGCGCGAAGGTGAAGGCGAGTTGCCCGGCGTTCGGCATGGCGGGCGTGGGCGACGGCAAGGACACGGAAGGCTCGCGCTGGATCGTGCAGGCGGTCGATCGCGAGGACGCGCGCCCGCTGTGGATCGCGGCGTGGGGCGGGACGAACTGTCTGGCGCAGGCGTTGTGGGACGTGCGGCGCACGCGGACGCCGGAGGCTGTGGCGGCGTTCGTGGCGAAGCTGCGGGTCTACGCGATTTCCGACCAGGACGACGCGGGACGCTGGATCCGCAACACGTTTCCGAAACTCGAGTACATCGTGAGCCCGACGACGATCGACGCCGACGAGTACCACACGGCGACGTGGGGCGGGATCTCGGGCGACCGGTTTCTGCGGAATGGTCCGTTCGAGCACTTCGAACTTGTCGACGCGCCCTGGTTGAGCGCCCACATCCGCGAGAACCACGGGCCGCTGGGCGCGCTTTACCCGGTGCCGGTCTATCTGATGGAGGGCGACACGCCATCGTTCCTGAACCTCATCGCGAACGGCTTGGCGGCGGACGAGAGCCCGGCGTGGGGTGGGTGGGGCGGGCGCTACGGGCTGCGACAGGCGACCGGGGAGGCGCGGGCGATCTGGACGAACAGTCGCGACACGGTGAGTACGCGCGACGGTCGCGTCCACACGAGCAACCAGGCGACGGTCTGGCGTTGGCGGGAGGCGTTTCAGCACGATTTCGCGGCGCGGATGGACTGGTGCGTGAAGCCGTGGGCGGAGGCGAACCACAACCCGACGGCGGTGGTGAATGGCGTGGCGGGCAAGGAGGCGCTGCGGCTCGTGGCGGCGCCGGGCGAGACGGTGGCGTTGTCCGCGGCCGGTTCCGGCGATCCGGACGGCGACGGGCTGGCGTATCGGTGGTTTTATTATCCGGAGGCGGGCGAACCGGGGGCTAGGCCCGAGCGGTTGGCGATCGCGGGCGAGAAGATGGAAGCGGCCCAGGTGACGATCCCGGGCGGCGAGTGGCCGGAGCTGCACGTGATCCTGGAAGTGCGCGACGATGGGGCGCCGGCGTTGTTTGCCTATCGCCGGGTGATCGTCACGCGGCGGTAGGCGGGGGGGCATACGGACGTCGCGGGTGATCGAGGCGCCGCGGACTTTTTCGCCTCTGTCGCCGGAATTTTGTTGCACCGGAAAATCCGCCTCGCTTCCGTCCCGCCCGATCGCGGACAGGTCCCGGTGGATCCTGCTGCGGGCAAACCCTCTTCC
>JAHFTC010000167.1 GCA_023269585.1 Opitutaceae bacterium | reverse complement strand
GGGCCGCGAGCTGTTGCGGCGCAAGGCCGCGGCCGCCCCCGCCACCCACCCCGGCCTCTGGCGGCGCCACGCCGAGTCGCTCGTGGTGCTCGGCGTCGGACTGAACCTGTCCGCCTTCGTCGCCGGGGCGCTCGATGAGCGCGAACACGCCGGCCGACGCGAGACCTTCGACCGCCTGGCCTCCGCACAGACCGGCAATGTCGACGCCGCCCTGCGCGATTTCCGCAACAACCTCACCGCCCTCGCCCGTTTCTGCTCCGGCGCGGTCGCGCCCGATAACGCCGCCTTCCTCTCCTACGCCGGGCCGCTCGCCGGCTCCTCCGGCACCGCCGCCTGGGGTTGGTGCCCGATCGTGCCGGACACCGAGCGATCGGCCTTCGAAACGGCCGTCCGGCGCAGCGGCGCAGCCGACTACACCCTCCGGGGCACCGGTGCGGAGCTCTACTACCCGGTCGCCTTCACCGTGCCCGCGCTCGCCCCCGGTCTGCCTCCGGGTCTGGATCTCGGTGCTGTCCCCGGGCGGCTCGAGACGCTCGCCACCGCCAGCCGCACCGACCTGCCGGCCGTGTCGCATTGTTTCACCGACACCGCGGCCGGCGACCGCGGCCGCACGGTCTATGCCGCGCAAGCCGTCGTGTCGCCCGGCGGCGTGTTGCGCGGCTTCGCCGTGGGGCTGCTCCAACCCCAGCGCACGCTCGACCTCGCCCTCGCCCTCGATCGCAACCGCGCCGCTGCGATCCAGTACCGGCTGCTCGACCTGAGCAGCCCCGGTCAACCCGAGCAGCTCGCCGCCAGCACCGCCGAAGCCAGCGCCCCGGCCGGGCCCGACACCGTGCTCGCCCCGCTCTTCATCTTCGACCGCACCTGGGCCCTCGCGGCCCGGCCCGGCCCCGCCTTCGTCGCCGCCCATCCGCGACGCGCCGGCCTCACCGCGGCCCTCACCGGCCTGTTCCTCACCGGGGCGCTCGCTGCGTTTGTCGGCCAGGCTGCGCGGCGCCGCGAGGATCTCGAGGCCGAGGTTCGCACCCGCACCGCCGAACTGCAGGAGAGCGAACGGCGCTACCGCACCCTCTTCGCCAACAACAGCGCGGTAATGCTGCTCGTCGACCCGCAGGACGGGGTGATCGTCGAGGCCAATCCCGCCGCCGTCGCCTTCTACGGCTGGCCGGCGGCCGAACTCACCGGCAAGCGGCTCTCCGCCATCAACACCGTCTCGTCCCAGCAGCTCCACGCCGCCCTGGCCGCGGTCGTGGGCGGCCGCCGGCAGTATTTCGATTTCCGACACCGTCGGGCCGACGGCTCCGTGCGCGACGTCGAAGTCTACAGCACCGCCATCACCTTGCGCGGCCAGTCCCTGCTCTGCTCCATCGTCCACGACATCACCGACCGCGTGGCCGCCGAGTCCGCCGTGGCCCGCAGTGAGGAAAACTTCCGCAACTTCTTCGACCACTCCGGCGATTTCCTCACCGTGCTCGACCGCGAAGGCAACATCCTCGCCGCCAACCACACCGTGCTGACCCGCCTCGGCTACCCGGCCGACTCCCTCCTCGGCAAGAACGTCCTCATCCTCCACCCCGCCGAGTCCCGCGCCGAGGCCGAGTGGGTGATCCGCCAAGTCCTCGCCGGTCGGGTCGAGACCAGCCCGCTCCCCATCGTCGACGCCGCCGGCAACAGCATCCCGGTCGAGACCCGCTTCGTGCGCGGCAACTGGAACGGCCGCCCCGCCATCTTCGGCATCACCCGCGATATCTCCCTCATCAAGCTCTCCGAGGAGAAGTTCTCGAAGGCCTTCAACCTGAGCGAATCGCTCATGGCCATCGCCACCCTCGACGAAGGGCGCCTCATCGAGATCAACGCCTCCTTCCGCCGCGTGCTCGGCTTCACCGACGCCGAGGCCATCGGCCGCACCGGCTTCGAGCTCGGCATCATCACCGACCCCGCGCTGCCCGAAAAGACCCGGGCCGCGCGCGAGGCCGGCGCCGCGGGGGTTGAAACCATGTTGCGAACCAAGCAGGGCGAGCCGCGCCACGGCATCTTCTCCGCCCACCGTATCGAGCTCCAGGATCAGACGTATATCATCTCCAACTTCGTCGATCTCACCGAACGCAAACTCGCCGAGGACCGCCTCCGCCTGGCGATGAACCAGCTTGAGGACGCCAACCACCACCTGCGCGACATGACCGACCGCGCCCAGTCCGCCAGCGCGGCCAAGAGCGCCTTCCTCGCCAACATGAGCCACGAGATCCGCACGCCCATGAACGGCGTGATCGGCATGACCGGGCTCCTCCTCGACACCAAGCTCGACGCCACCCAGCGCCGCTACGCCCAGACCGTGCGCGCCAGCGGCGAGGCCCTGCTCGCCCTCGTCAACGACATCCTCGACTTCTCCAAGATCGAGGCCGGCAAGCTCACGCTCGAGGACCTCGAATTCGACCTCCAGTCCCTCCTCGACGATTGCGCCGCGATGCTCGCCGTGCGCGCCCACGACAAGGGCCTCGAGCTCGTCTGCACCGTCGATCCCGCCGTGCCCGCCCGCCTCCGCGGCGACCCCGGCCGCCTCCGCCAGGTGCTGCTCAATCTCGCCGGCAACGCCATCAAGTTCACCGCCACCGGCGAGGTCGTCGTCCATGTCGCCCTCACCGCCACGGCGCCCGACTCCGTCCACCTCCGCTTCGGCGTGCGCGACACCGGCATCGGCATTCCGCCCGAAAAGCAGGGGCTGCTTTTCCAAAGTTTCTCCCAGGTCGATGCGTCGACAACCCGCAAATACGGAGGCACCGGCCTCGGGCTCGCGATCAGCAAGCAGCTCGCCACGCTCATGGGCGGCGAGATCGGCGTGGCGAGCGACGGCGGCCCCGGCTCGGAGTTCTGGTTCACCGCCCGCCTCGGCCTGCCGCCCCAGCCCGCCCCCCTCGGCCGCCCGCTCGACCACGTGCCCCTGCTCGTCGTCGACGACAACGCCACCAACCGCGACTGCCTCGGACACCGCCTCGCCCACTGGGGGTCGACGGTCACCACCGCCGCCGACGCGCACCAGGCGCTCCGGCATCTGCAGACCTCCCAGGCCGTGCACACGCCGTTCGCCGCCGTGCTGATTGATCTGCGGATGCCCGATCCCGACGGCCTCGTGCTGGCCCGCCTGATCCGCGACGATCCGGATCTTCGCTACACGCCGCTCATCGGCCTGTTCTCCCCCTCCCGCCACGGCGGCGTGTCCGACCAGGACCGCCCCCTCTTCGCGGCGTGCATCGCCAAGCCCGTCCGCCCGACCGAGCTGCTCGACAGCCTCGTCGCCGCCTTCAGCTCCCTCGCCACCACCCCGGTCACGCCGCTGCCGGAGACGACCCTGGAGCGGCCCGAGCGCATCCTGCTCGCCGAGGACAACACCACGAACCAACAGGTCGCCGTGGGCGTGCTGGCCAAGCTCGGCTTCGCCCGCGTCGACGTCGTCGCCAACGGCGCCGAGGCCGTGCAGGCCCTCGCCGACATCCCCTATGACCTCGTCTTCATGGACGTGCAGATGCCCGAGCTCGACGGTCTCTCCGCCGCCCGTCTCATCCGGGCCGAGTACACCACCGTCACCAGCCATCAAGTACCGATCGTCGCCATGACCGCCCACGCCACCCCCGAGGACCGCAAGCACTGCCTCGCCGCCGGGATGAACGACTACCTGTCGAAACCGCTCCAACCCGAGATGCTGGCCGCCTCCCTCGACCGCTGGCTGCCCGGCGATGTCTCCGCGCGAGCGAGCATCCCCGGAGCGCACGCACCCGTTCCCGCCGGTTCCGCCGCCTCGGCCGTCTTCGATCACGGCGCGTTGCTCGGGCGCGTGCTCGGCGACACCGCCTTGACGCACATCCTGGTGGCCAAGTTCCTCGAGGACCTGCCGCACCTGCTCGAGAAACTGCGCCTCGCACTGCGCGCCAGCGACAGCCGCGCCGTGGCGCTTCAGGCCCACGCGCTCAAGGGCGCCGCCGCGAACATCAGCGGCCTCGCGCTCCAGCAGACCGCGGGCACCCTCGAAAAGGCGGGGAGCAGCGGTGATCTCCCCCGGCTGCAGTCGCTGCTTCCGGAGCTTGAGCAGCACGCCCGGGATCTCCGGGTGGCCCTGGAGGAGTACCTCGCGCCACCTCCTCCGGCCTAAATCTGCGGATACAGACCGGGTCGAGCGTCGACCGCCCGGCACCGTGGCGCGGGCCGCGCCCGACCTGCGTTCTACTCCAGGCCGAGCACCTGGCGCCCCTCGACCGAGATCATCTGCGCGTTCCAGGCGGGATCCCAGACGATGTGCACCTTCGCCTCGGCCACGGACGGGAGCGCGGCGATCTTCGCCCGCGCATCCTCCGCGATCACCGGGCCCATCCCGCAGCCCGGCGCGGTGAGCGTCATCTTCACCTCCACGGTGTGGCGCCCGTCCGGCCCGCGTTCGACCGCCAGGTCGTACACCAGCCCCAGATCGACGATGTTGAGCGGGATCTCAGGATCGAAACACGTGCGCAGCGCCGCCCACACGAGCTGCTCGGAAAACGCCGCCGGCTCCGCGCCGGAGGCCCGGGCGACCGGCTCCGCGCTGAATCCCCGGAGGGCGGATACCTCCTCCGGCGCGATCCGGAAGAGCGTGCCCAGCGCGCGCACCGTCACGCTGCCGCCGAGCGTCTGGGTGATCACCACGGTGGTGCCGGCCGGGAGCACGGCCGGCGTGCCGGCGGGCACTTCGGCGGCGCGGCAGTCGCGCAGGAGGACGGTTTCCTTGTGCATGGCGAGGGGGTTCAGTTCAGCGGCAGTTCGACCGGGAGCCGCAGGTAGACGTGGCGTGGGTCGTTGAACTGGCCCAGCGTCCGCCATTCCGTGCGCACGCGCCGGGTGATCTCCTTGGCCATCGCATCGCGGCTGGTGAAATCACCCGCCTCCTCGAAGAGCTCCTTGAGCACCTCGCCGAACTCCTTTTTTCCCGGATACTCCCGCAGCTCGAAGTCCGTGCCGACCTTCGCCAGCGACGCCGCATGCGCGATCGCCGCCTGCAGGCCGCCGAATTCGTCGACCAGCCCCAGCCGCTTCGCGTCGATGCCGGACCACACCCGCCCCTGCGCGATCTCACGCACCTGCGCCGGATCGAGCTTCCGCCCTTCCGCCACGCGGGTGATGAACGCATCGTAAATCCAGTCCACCGTGGCCTGGATCGCGCGCATCTCCTCCTCGTTCTTCGGCCGCGAGATGGTCTCGGTATCCGCAAACTTGCCGGTCTTCACGACGTCGAAGGAGACGCCGATCTTCTTCGCAAGATCCTGCACGTTTAAAAGAATGCCGATGACGCCGATCGACCCCGTGATCGTCTCCGGCTCGGCGAAGATCCGGTCGGAGCTGGTCGAGATCCAGTAACCGCCCGAGGCCGCGACCGAGCCCATCGAGACCACGACGGGCTTGTGCTGGCGCAGGAGGGTCAGCTCGCGCTGGATCACCTCGCTGGCGGTGGCGCTTCCACCGGGGCTGTTCACCCGCAACACCACCGCCTTCACATCGTCGTCCTGCCGCAGGCCGCGCAACTCGCGGGCGAACCGGTCGCCGCCGACGTCCGCCAGCTCCTCGCCTTCGCCGTCGACGATCACGCCTTCCGCATAGACCACCGCGATCTTCGCGCTGTGGTGCGCCGAGGCTCCTGCAGTCTTCAGGTACGCGCGCAACGCGACCTGTTTGAAAGTGCGCTCGTCCGCGTCGTTGCCGGTGCGCTTCTTGAGATCGTCGAGCATCTCGTCCCAATAGGACGCACGGTCGGCCAGGCCGTTCTGCACCGCCACCTCGCCCACTTGCCCCTGCGGTTGCTCGATCACGCCCTGCAACTGCGCGGGCGTCAGCTTGCGGGACTCCGCCGTCTGGCCCCGGATCTCCCCCCACAGGTCGTCGATCAATTTCTGCGTGGCCTCGCGCGCCTCCGGGCTGAACTCCTTGCGCACGTAGGTCTCGGCATAGCTCTTGTAGCGGCCGGAGCGCGTCACCTGCACGCCGATCCCGAGCTTCTCGAAGGTGCCCGCGAGGAACAGCGGCTCGCTCGCCAGGCCCGGCATCCAGATCATCCCGAACGGGTGCAACACCACCTCGGACGCCGCCGACATCAGGTAGTAGTCGCGCGTGTCCATGTTCTCAGCATACGCCACCACCGGCTTGCCCGTGGCGCGGAACGCCTCGACCGCCCGCCGCACCTCGCGGAGCGCCGCATAGCCGCTGCCGTAGTCCTGCGGCTGGAGGTTGCCGAGGAGCAGCAGGCCGCCGATGCGGTCGTCCTTGCTCGCCCGCTCGAGCGCGTCGAGCACCTGGCGCAGCTGGAGGCGTTTGCCATCGGCGCCGAAGATCGCGGCCAGTTTCCCGCCCCCCTCGAAGGGCGAGGGAGCGTCGGTGATGTTCGTATTCAGGTCGAACACCAGGAACGCGCCCTTCTCGATCGTCTGCGGCGGGGGCTGTTGGCCCAGCGCCGCCAGCATCGCCACGCCCACAATCATCAGGAACGCCCCGCCGAAGACGAACACCACCAGCGCCGTCAACGTGCCGAGGAAACTCGCGAAAAACGACTTCATGGGCAGCGACGCTACTGGTGCGTCCCCGCGCGGCAACAGCCGAAACCGCGGGTTGGCGACGGGCCGCAAACGGGCCGTGCGCCGCCGGAAAACCGGACGCCGCCGGCGGCGTTCCGGGCCTCCGCTCGTGCGGCGCGCGGCACCGCCGCCCGTTCCGCTCCCGATGGGACCGCGGGCGTGAAGCCCACCCGCGCGGCCCAAAAAGAACGCGACACGGATCCGTCCGCGCGACGAGTCGGTGGTGTCGCCGCAGGAAATCCGGCCGGGCGCGATACGCGCCTTGTGTTCGGCCCCCCTTTCAGGTCTTGTCGCGACGCAAACTCGCCTTCGGCCCTCATGCAACTTGCGCCGTTCTACCTCGCGCTCTCGCTCCTCCTCCTGCTGCTGCCGACCGCGTTGTTTCTCGGCCGCCGCCGGCGCCATTCCCTCCGCAGTTCGGCCCAGAACGAGTTGGTCACCCTCCCCACCCTGCTCACCTGCGTGTGGTCCTGGGTCGACCTCGCCCGCGCCGCCGGGGGAGGCTGGCTGCTCACCAACAAAGTGGTGCTGCCGCCGACCACCGTGCTCCAGATTTGGGAGGTGGTGCTCGGTCTCGTGATCCAACTCGGGCCCCTGCTCCTCGGCGCGTGGCTCCAGATCATGCTCACCGGCTCGCGCCGCCTGCGCCTCGCCCCGTTGTTCTACCTCCTCGGGCTCACCGTCGCGGTGCTCCCGTGGCAGGTGTGGCTCTTCGGCGGCCTGCTCGGGATGACCCTCACCGGCATGCTCCGCCGCTGGCGCGCGGTTTTCTGGATCATGCCCTGCAGCCTGCTCGGCGCCGCGGTGCTCTTCCGCTCGATCAGCTTCGCCACCCTGCTCGTCCCGGTCCTCTACCTGCTGACTTCCCTTCTCGGCATCCGCCCCGACCGCCCCCTGGCCTGGGTCACCGCCCCGCCGAAGGAATTCTCCGTCCGTCAGGAACGTCGCCGCCACGAACGCCGCTCGCGCCGCTCCGTCTCCGTCACCACCAGCCCGAGCCCTCCGCCGCCCGGGCCCCCGCCGGAGACGCCCGGTCGCGCTCCGTAACCGGGGTCTT
>JAHFTC010000166.1 GCA_023269585.1 Opitutaceae bacterium | reverse complement strand
CCCACACGCCGGCCTCGGTGACGGCGGCTTCGAAGGCCGGGAGGTGGATTTCGCGCAGCGTGCGCTCGTCGACGATCACGTTCACCTCGCGGCGCTCCCACTCCTGGTCGTTGACGGCGAGATGCTTCACGGTCGCGACGACCCCGCGGCTCTGCACGCCGCGGATGACATCGACCCCGAGGCGGGAGGAGAGCCACGGGTCCTCGCCGAAGCTCTCGAAGTTGCGGCCGTTGAGCGGGAAACGGTGGATGCCCACGCACGGGCCGAGGATGCAGGTGCGGCCCGTGGCGCGGGTCTGTTCGGCGAGGGCGACGCCGTACCGAGAAGCCAGTGACACGTCCCAGGACGCGGCGAGGTTGATGGGGGCCGGGAAGGCGGTGGCGCGGCCGATGCGGATACCGGCGGGGCCGTCGCCCATGCGGATCGAGGGGATGCCGAGGCGGGGCAGGCCGTGGGCGTTGAAGTCGCTCTCGTCGCCGGAGAGGAGGTGGACCTTCTCCTCGAGGGACATCTGGGCGAGCAGGGAGTCGATGCGCGGGTCGTCGGCGGCGGGGGCGGCGTGCAAGGGGCTGGCGAGGAGAGCGGCACCGCTGAGCAGCAGGAGAAGAGCGTGAGAGTTCATGGGCGTCCGGTGGGTGTACGAGGGGTTCTCGATCGCGGGGGCGCCTCTTCGCACGGGCCGGGCACGGCCGGTGCGAGGAGACTCCGAGTGAAAGGTATCGGCCGGCGCGGCGCATTCCGGAGCGGGAAAGTTGAAAAGGTGCGAGTGACCCGGGGGCGCCTGCGCCCGGGAAATCGCTTCGGCGCGGGCCAAAGCGGCCGATGGAAGGGGCAGTCAACCATTCCACCATCGATCCAACGTGAGCGCAGGGACCAGAAGGGAACCAAGGAGAACCCATTCGGCGCGGCGGCGGCCCGGAGGCGCCACGAGCGCCGGGGCCGGCGATCGGCTGGTCGCGCGGTTCGTGGGGCGCGAGGAGCAGCTGGTGCAGTTCACCGGCGCAGTCACGGAGGACCCACGTTCGGCGGCGCGGATCCTTGCCGTGTGCGGCGCACCCGGAGCGGGCAAGAGTCGTTTCGTGGAGGAGTCGCTGGCGCGGCTGGCCCGTAGCGGCAATCCGATCGCGGCGGTGCAGCCGGACCTGTCTCCCGGGCTCGACGGCGCGGGATTTCTGCGGTCGCTGGCGGTGAAGCTGCCGCTCGGCGGCGCGATGTTGAGCGGGGCGATCGCGCGGCTGGCGCAGGGCGGTGCGGACACCCGGCTCGACGAATCCTCCGCGCGTGCGCTGGTCAACGCGCTGTTTCACGAGCACTACGACTGCGGCGTGGAGCGGCGCGGGTTCATCCGTCCGAAGTTCCAGCGGCTGGCGCTCGTGCTCGACGACTTCGGTCTGCTGGCCTCGGGGATCGCGCGCTGGTTGGCGGCGGACTTCCTGCCGTTGCTGGATGAGGCGCGTTCGCATCTCGACTACATGTTGATCCTGGTCGGCGAGCGGGCGCTGGCCGACGAGCTCGAGCCGGTGGCGTGGAATGCGCAGCCGATGCGTTTCGTGCAGATCACGATTCCAGCGCTGAGCGAGGCGGAGAGCGTGGAGCTGCTGGCATTGTTCGCCCGGCGCACGGTCGAGGCCAAGGCCTGCCACGAGATCGGCGAGGGGCTGCCGGGCGCGATGCTCGAGTTGCTGCGCCACCGGGTGCGGCCGCTGGCGGAACTGGCGGCGACGATCGAGCGGTGTAACGAGACGCAGGCGCGCGCGCTGCTCACCGTGGCCGGCCTGGGTTTCGCGACGGAGGAAGGCGTGCGGCTGGCGCTCGGGGCCGACGGCACGGCGACGGTGGCGGCCCTGCTCGACGCCGCGGTGAGCGTGCCGGTGTTCGGCACGTTGCGCACCGGCCTGTGGCTGCCGGGCGCGGTGGCGCGCGTCGTCCGTGAAAACCTGAGACAGCGGCACGCCGCGACGGCGCAGCGCGCCGAGGAGATGGCCGAGCTGCTCGACCTGCTGGCGGTGCATTTCCCCTCGGCGGAGGATCGGGCGACGGCGGCGCGGCTGGCGCTGTTTGCGCACTTCGACGGCGAGGCGTTGCGGGGCTGCTTTGGTGCGGCCGAGGGCGCGGATTTGGAGCGCTTTGTTCGCACCCACAGCGGGGCGTTCGAAACGACCGCGGCGGAGAATCTGCGGTTGGTGGACGAGCTGCGCGCACCGCTCGCCGGTTATGCGGAGGCCTTGGGCGATCCGGCCGGCGCGGCGTTGCGGGAGAAGGTGCTGCGGCTCTGGAGCGAGCGGTCGGCGGAACTCCAGGCCCAGCTCAAGAACGCGACCGCGGCGTTTGCGCGGCTGGAGAAGGACCGCGACGAGCTGTTCAAGGAACTCGAGGCGGCGCGCGGGCAGATGCGGCAGAGCGTGCAGGACAAACAGAAGGAATGGCGCGTGCGGATCGATGACGACATCGTACGGCTCGGTACGTCGCTGCTGGCCAATGGCGCGGGCGTGGCGTGCTTCTGGGTGGCGCTGTTCGCCGAGGAGCAGCGCATGACTTTCCTGTTGTTTGGGGCGATTCTGATCGGTGTCGGCATCGGCACCCCGGCGATGACCCGCAGCCGCAAGGCGGCCGCGGCCGACAACGCCGCGGTAACTCGCCGGCGCCAGGATGAGCGCGTGGGACAGGCCCGGGGCATGGTAAGCCTGCTCGAGACGCGGGTCTCGGGGATGCAGGAGCGGTTGGCCGAGGAGCGGCGGAAGGTGGAGCGACTGCGCGCGGCGGTCGAGGAGCCGTATTTGTAGGAGGGGAATCAGAGGGTGAGGGACTGCGGGGGAACTCGTGCGGGGTGTTGGGATCCAAGGGGGCATGTATCGCATCCGCCGCCTCACGCCTTGCGCTGCAGGTCGGGTTGAGGATGCTCGCGCCGTGAATTTTCCGCACGATTTCTGGCGCATGGTCGCGGCGGTCTTGGCGGCCCTCGGGCTGGCGACGGTGGTGCTGGCGACGGTGCCGGCGGTCGACGCTCCCGAGGTCGAGCGTGTCGTTGTGGTGGTCAATTCCGACGCGGCGGACTCGCAGGAATTGGCCGAGTACTATGTGCGCAGCCGGGGCATCCCGGCGACGAACATCGTGGCCCTGCCGATGCCGACGACGGAGACGATCAGCTGGCCGCAGTTCACGGCAGAGCTGTTCAACCCGCTCGCGGCCGAGCTGGCCCGGCGCGGCTGGATCGACGCTTATCCGGCGGAGTTGCTCGATCGCTACGGGCGGCGCAAGACCGTGATCTCGGGCCATCGGATCAGTTATCTGGTCCTGCTGCGTGGCGTGCCGTTGCGCATCGCGGAGAATCCGGAGTGGAAGCCGGCGACGCTTCCGAAAGGCGTGCCGGCCAACCTCGCCTCGAGCCAGGCGTCGGTCGACGGCGAGCTCGCGCTGCTCGCCGCGACGGAGATGGCGGTGCTGGGCAGCGTGCCGAATCCGATCTTCCGCAAGGCCGAGGTGGCGCCGCTGATGGCCGAGACGGTCGTGCGCGTCGCCCGGCTCGACGGGCCGACCCCGGCCGACGTGCGCGCGTTGATCGACGGTGCGGCGGCGGGCGAGCGGCTGGGGCTGGCCGGGCGAGCGTATGTGGACATCGGTGGCACGCCCAGCCCAACCGGCAATGTGTGGCTGGAGAGCGTGGCGAAGCAGCTGGCGGCGGCCGGGTTCGAGACCGAGGTCGACCGGCTCCCGACGACATTGCCGCAGCTGGCCCGCTTCGATGCACCGGTGCTCTATTTCGGCTGGTATGCAAGAAGTGGAAACGTCGAAGGCCCCTTCACGGTGCCGGGATTCCGGTTCCCCCCGGGGGCGATCGCGGTCCACATCCACAGCTACTCCGCCCAGTCGTTGCGCTCGGCGAAACAGTTCTGGTGCGGACCGCTGGTGGCGCGCGGGGTGGCGGCGACGGTGGGCAATGTGCATGAGCCGTACCTCGACGCGACCCACCACCTCGATCTGCTGGTCGAAGGGTTGCTGCGGGGCGACACGTTGGGGGCGGCGGCGTATTACGCGCTGCCGGCGTTGAGCTGGCAGGCGACGTTGATCGGCGATCCGCTGTACCGGCCGTTCGCGCGCAGTGCGGCGGAGATCGCGGCCAGCCCGGAAAAGCTGCCGGCGGAGCTGCGGTCCTACGTCGTCTTGGGCGAGGCACGACGCCGGTTGCGGGCGGGCCGCAAAGACGAGGCGCTGCGGCTGGCGCAGGGCGTGTTCCGGGATTCGCCGACGGTGCCGCTCGGTGTCTCGGTCGCGCAGCTCGTGCGCGAGGTCGAGGGCCCGGCGGCGGGGGCGCGGGCGCTGGGTTATCTGGCGATGCTGCCCAGCTACCCGGTGCGTGATCTCGGCGCGGTGCGGGCGGCGGCGCAGCTTCTCGTCGAGTGGGGTGAGCCGGCGAAGGCGCTCACGCTCTATGAGAAAGCGCTCTCGCCGCCGCCCCCGGTGGGCGAGATCGAACTGCTGGAGGAGGCGATCCGGGCCGCGACGAAAGCGGCGCTTCCGGCGCGGGCAGAGAAGTGGCATCGCCGCCTCGCGGTGGTGAAACCGCCACCACCGCCCCCGTCTCCGCAAAAAAAGTAGCGGGTAGTCTTCGCCGCGCCGGGCTCTCGGCGCTCAACGCGCGAGGACGCGCAGCTCGCGGAGGACGGCGGGGCGATTAGCCGGTGAGCCGAGGATCGTCACGCGCAGGTGCCGGAGGTCCGTGGCCTGCACCGCACAGAAATGGCGCCCGCCGGGGAAGTGATTGTCGCGCTGGTCGCTCAATGGCGTCCACGAGGTTTGATCGGCGGAGCCTTCGATGAGGTAGCGGTAGCCCGGCTCATCTTCGCCCCACAGCAGCTCGACGGTTGAGAACGTCCGCGGCTCGCCGAGATCCACGGAGAGCCAGGGGGCCTTGTCGTCGGTGGCGGCCTGCCAGCGGGTGTTGATGTCGCCGTCGACCGCGTGCAGCGGCTTCGGCACAAAACCCCAGGGCGGCGTGAAAGACGACGAGGCGGTCGCGGGGCACCCGCGGGCGAGCGACGGGCTGAGCACCGTGGCGAGGCGGCCCGGAGCGAGGGCGGCGGCGGGCGTGAAGGCTTCGCTGCCGGCGTAGGCGAGCAGGCTCGCGAGCAGTTGGCGGGCGGCGGGATTGGTCTGCAGGTTGGAGCTGAGGAGATCGACGGCGCACACGAGCAGGCGGCCGGTGCCGACCTGCGCCTCGAACACGAGGCCGAGCTTCTGGTTGCGTTCGTAGTTGTCGATCACCTGCACGATCGGCCGGAGCGCGGCGGGGAGCTGGTCGAGGATCACCGGAGTGCTCGCGTGGGCGAGGTCGGCCCACTGGCGCTCGCTGTGGAACCGGGTCGGGAAGGCGGCGAGGGCGGGATGCTCGGGCGCGATGAGCAGTCCCATGGTGCCGGGCGTGCCGTTGAACATGGGCCAGCACCAGTAGTCGGTCGCGTAGCCGCCCGGCAGCGTATCGGCCCAGTTGGGCGAGTCGGGCACGAGCAGCACGCGCGCTCCGGAGGCGAGCAAGGCGGCGGTGGCATCATCGTAGCGGCGGACGAGGACGACGTTGGCCGGCGGGGCGGAATCGACTCGCGCCGGGTAGACCCAGACCGGCCAGCGTTGTTCGGCGACGGTGCCGAGTTTGACGACGAGATCGAGGCGGGCGGGCGCCGCCACGGCGGCGAGCGGGACGGCGATGCGACCGAGCGCGCGGAGGCCGCCCTGGGCGAGGTCGGCCGGAGGAATCTCGCCCTCCGCGACGGCGCGGCCGTCGGGCGACGTCAGTGCCCAATAGGTGGTGATGCCGGGCAGATCCGAGGGGCCGTAATGGGCGAGCTGGAGGTCGGCGGTGTAGGTCTCGGCGGTCGTCCACACGTAGCGGTCGAAGCGCGCGAGCAGGACGAGCGGCGCGCAGGAGCGCCGGAACTCGGCGGGCGTGACGAGGCCCTTGCTGTTCATGAACGCATCGAGGAGGCCGACGAGCGCCGTGCCTTGGCCGGGGAAGTCCTGCAGGTCGAGGTGCTGGAAGCCGCCGGCGCCGGGCGAGCGGAGGAAGAGTTCGTTCTCCTCGCGGTAGAGTTCGGCGGCGAGGGCGCCGGAGGCGCGTTGGAAGGCGTCGGCCTGGTCGAGCATTCCGTGGCGTTCGAGGCTGGCGCGGAAACGCTCGAGGTTGCGCGGGCGGGTGACGCCGGTGTACTGCGCGATCTCGCGAAAGTTCGGATACACGGTCCATTGGCCCGTCTCGTGGCCGACATAGGGCACGGGCAGGCCGGCGAAAGCGGGCGAGAGGTCGGAGCGGGTTTCAGAGGGGCCCCATTGGGTGTGGCCCTCGGCGCCGTCGAGCACGCAGAAGCTGCCGCGGCCGACGAGCATGCGCGACGGATCGGCCGGGGGGCGGATCTTGGCCGAGGCCATGAAGTCGTTGGTCGGCTGGAAGACGGGGTCCCAGAGAACGTTGTTGGAGCCGTCGGCATAGAGGCGGCGCGGGTCGAGCGAGCGTAGGTGGGTGACGAGTTCGTTCATCAGCGCGCGGTCGCCGCCGATCTCGTTGCCGAGAGTGAGCATCACGAACGAGGGGTGGTTGCCGTAGGCGCGAAGGAGCGCCTCGGCCTCGGGCTGGACGAAGTCGCGGGCCTTCGCGTCGAAGGTGCCCCAGAACGGCAGCTCGGGCTGGAGGTAGATCCCAAGGCGGTCGGCGGCGGCGAACGCGGCCTGGGGCGGAATCCACGTGTGGCAGCGGACGTGGTTGAAACCCCACTCCTTGATTTTCGCGAGGTAGGCGGTCCAACCGGCGACATCCATCGGCGGATGGCCGGTGAGGGGGAAGACGCAGGCGTCGTG
Organism: Opitutaceae bacterium; assembly: GCA_023269585.1. Taxonomy (GTDB): domain Bacteria; phylum Verrucomicrobiota; class Verrucomicrobiia; order Opitutales; family Opitutaceae; genus CAJCBL01. The sequence goes on along the minus strand of JAHFTC010000166.1, from coordinate 810 downwards.
CTTGCCGCGGAGAAAGGTGGGTCGGCCGTTGATGGTGAACTGGCGGTCGCGCGTACGGAAATCGCGCAGACCGGTCTCGAGTGTTCGCTCGTCCGAATACGCGCCGGCGGCGAGGCGCACGCGCAGGCGGTAGAGCGCGGGGGAGAACTCGTCCCACAGGCGGGCGTCGGCGCCGAGTGGGAGGTCGAGGTCGGCCTCGGTGCCGCGAAACTCCACGGTAGCGGCGGCGCGGGTCGGGGCACCGGCGTGGTTGAAACTCTCGGCCTCGAGCGAGAGCGTACCCGCGGGCGCGGCGGCCAGGGAGGTGCCGAGGCGTACGCGCACCCGGAAGCGGCGGGCGGCGACGTCGGGATGGGCCTGCACGTCGTCGAGCCACACCGGGTCGGTGGCGGTGAGTTCGAGGCGGCCGAGGAGTCCGTTCCAGTTGGTCTGGGTGTTGTCGCTGAACTGGTGGGCTTCCGCCTGGACCGGACGGCGGGCGGGCCGGTTGTCGACCATCACGGTGAGCGTGTGCGATCCCGGCGTGGCGTGGCCGGTGAGGTCGTAGCTCTGCGGCGTGCCGTACAGGGCCTGGGTGCCGAGCGGGATGCGATCGAGCCAGACCTGGGTGTACTTCGTGCGCTCAAGGTGGAGTTGCACGCGTTTGCCCGCCCATTCCGCGGGGATCTCGACGGTGCGCTGGTACCACGCGGGTCCGTCGAAACGTCGGATACGCGTGAGACTGGCGGTTTCGGCGGCGGGGTTGAGCGGCCCCTTGTCGCGGGTCTCGGTGGTGCCGGGCAGTTCGATGGTTTCGGCAAAGACGATCGG
>JAHFTC010000165.1 GCA_023269585.1 Opitutaceae bacterium | reverse complement strand
GACGGTCTGGCCGCGGAGGGCACGTTCGGCTTCGATCCCGCGGTGTTCGCCGGCGACGAGCCGGTGGGCGCGCTGTGGCCGGCGCTGGCCGGTTGCGAGGTGCGCGGCGGACTCGGCGTGAGCGGACGCAATCGCTACGCGGACGGGCGCTGGACGCTCGCGGCGGACGTGATCCTGAACGATTTCGGACTGCGGTGGCCGAAGGACAACCGGACGATCGAGGGCGTGCGCGGCCGACTTGTGTTTAAGGAATTGTTACCGTTGGCCACGAACGGGCTGCAGACGTTGACCGTCCAGCGCGTGGACATCGCCGGTGCGGCGCTGACCGACGGCACCGCGACCTTCAGCTTCACGGCGCCGGGGACGCTGACCGTGCAGGGCTGGAGCGGCGCGGCCTTCGGCGGAGTGGTGGAGGGCGGAGGGTTCACCTGCGACCTGCGTGATCCCGCCATCGACACCGAGGTGAAACTGCAGTCGGTGCGGCTGGACGGGTTGCTCGCGTTGTTCGACGACGTGCCGGCGGAGGCGCATGGCACGGTCGATGGTGCGCTGCCGTTGCGCTGGCGGGATGGCAAGCCGGGCCTGGGCACGGGCTTCGTGCGGCTGAGCCCCGGGGAGACCGGGCGGTTGCGGTTCACGAAGGACCTTCGCCTTCTGACTTCAGGGCGCACGCCGGGCACCATGGACTATGAGGCGTTGCGCAAGGTGGAACTGGCGATCCAGGAACTGGTCTTCAACCGGCTCCAGATCGACACCTATCCGAAAGACTCCGACGGCCAATCCATCCGGGTGCGGCTGGTGGGCTCGCCGGCGGGCAACGAGTACAACGTGCCGGTCAATCTCGACGTGAACGTCAACGCGCCGCTGGAACATTTCTTCAATCTCGGACGCGGACCGCGGGCGGCGGCTTCCGCGCCCTGAAACCGAAAACAACCGTTGTCCTGTCCGTGCCGAACTCCCAACCTCCAACCATGAAACACCCCCTGTCCGTGGCGACGCTCGGGCTGGCCGTCCTCGGCCTTTCGGGCTGCGTGTACACCACGCTCGAAGTGAAACCGATCCACATCACGGTCGATGTGAACGTCCGCGTCGAGAAGGCGCTGGAAGATTTCTTCGGCGATCTCGACCGCAAGTCCTCCACCCTCGAAACCTCGGCTGCCAAACCATGAAGAACCGACTCCTCCCCCTTCTGTTGCTCGCGGCGCTGTGCGGCGCGGCAACTCCCGTGGCGACCGCGCAGGATGCCGGTCTCAAACAGCGGATGGAACAGCGCCTGGCGTCGGTCGACGACCTGCGTCGCCGCCAGATCGTCGGCGAGAACAATGTCGGGTTCCTCGAGCTGCGCGGGCCGGCCAATCCGCAGGAACAGGAACTGGTCGCGGCCGAGAACCTGGACCGCGCCGCCGTCTACGTGGCCATCGCGAAGCGCAACGAGACGACCAAGGAGACCGTGGGCAAGGCCCGGGCGAAGCAGATCGCCGCCGCCAGCGCCAAGGGTTTGCTCCTCCAGGATGCGGAAGGCAACTGGGCGCCGAAGCCGTAGTTGAACGGTTGTGCCGCGCGGCCGGAGCCGCGCCGGTTTCTCCCCGGTGAGCTGGCTTTCGCCGCTCGCCGGTCGACTGACTTCCCGTTCAGTCGCGTCGCGGGAAGGTTGAGACCTGTCCCCGGACGCGGGCGATCAGGGCGGGCGGCAGGTAGCCGCCGAACGCCATGGTGGGCATCACCAGGGCGCGCGGGCCGAGCAGCGTGCCGGGCTGGAGCACGGCGTTGCAGCCCACCTCGGCCTTGTCGCCGAGGATGGCGCCGAACTTGCGCAGGCCGGTGTCGAACGTGCCGGTGGGCAGGCGCACGGTGATCGTCTGTTGGTCGAGGCGCAGATTGGAGAGCACCGCGCCGGCGCCGAGGTGGGCGCCATTGCCGAGGATGGAATCGCCCACGTACGGACGGTGCGGGATCTGCACGCCGTCCATCAGGAGCGAATTCTTGATCTCGGCGTTGTGTCCCACGGTGCAACGGGCGCCCACGATCACGTTGCCGCGCAGGTAGCAGCCCGGGAGGAGCTTCGTCTCCGGGCCGATCCAGATGGGGCCGATGAGGGTGGCGTACGACGGCAGCTGCGCGGTGGGGTGGACGAAGACCGGCCCCTCGACGTGGATACCGGGCGGCAGCGCCTGGCCGCCGGAAAAATCCGCTGCGGCGAGCGCGGCGCCGATCTGCTTGAGCCAGGCCCAGGGCGGCACGTCGGCCGGGAAGAACGAGGCGAAGGCGGCGAGCGAGGGGGGGAGGCTGAAGAATTCGGCGGAGGTCACGCGGTGGGAGGTTGGGGCGGAGGAGCCGGCGAGACGAGACCGAAGACGAGGAGGCACGCGCCGCTCCTCATGGCCCCGCTTGCTGCGCTGATGGCTCCGGCGTTTCCGCACGATCTCTTTTGTCCGTATGGAGCGACCGCGGCGTTTGGGGTGCTCGATGTAGATCATCGCGTACGGAAAGGTGCCGCCGCAATGCCTTCGTGCGGGCGGGACGAACACGCGCCGCAACCGTGGCCGGGCGCAGATTTCGGTGATGACTTCGTCGATCTCCCGGAAAAACCGCTGGGCCAGCGCCGGACTGATCTCCTGAGAATGCCGCGCAGCAGCGATGAACTCGGCCCTGGCTTCCGGATGGAAAGTGAACGGCTTTACAGCCCGATGATCTTGCGCACCTCGGACATGACTTCCTCTCCCGGAATGCCGACGACCTTGCCGCTTTGGATCTCCGCAACGCGCCGCCGAGTCTCGGTGCGCCATGCGTCGTCAATCTCCGGGTCCGGTCGCGCGAAACACTCCGCGAGCAACTGATCGACGAGTTCGTTCATCTGCTCGGTCGGCAACTGGCATGCCTCGGCTCCGATCTGTTCCGGCGTCATCGGCATGGCCGGTACAGTGCCGGATGCCGCACTGCCGGCGAGTCCGTTGCCCTGCAAGAACGCTCAATTGTCTGGAGGGGGTTGCGCGCTTGTCAGCGCGCCTCCGGGGGTTAGCGTTCGGCGCATGACCGCGGCGGACATACCGGGTGAAGGAGTCCGAGCGGCGAGTGGAGGTGCTGCGCCTCTGGGATGCCCGCCAAGCCCCGTGGAAGTTGAAGCTTCCGTGACGTGCTCGAAGCCCCTGATTCCTGCCTGACATTTCGTGCGCCGGCCCCCTAAACTCGGCTAGCCCGACAGCCCCACGTCCGTTTCCCCATCATGTATCTGAACATCATCCAGATCGCCGAGTCGTTCGGCGTTGCGGAGGAAGTGGTGGAACGCTGGGTACGCGACGAGGGACTGCCCTTCACGCCGGACCGCGACCGCATGCTGTTCGACCGCACGCAGGTGGCCAACTGGGCCGCGGCGCGCGGGCTGGCGGCGCAGGCCGGTTTCCTCGCGCCCACGGCGTCGAGCGTGGCGGCGGGCGGCGGCGTGGCGGCGTTGCTGCAGGCGGGGAAGATCTGGCGCGACGTGCCGGCGACCGATTTTGGCGCGGTGATCGAGAAGGTGGTCGCCGCGCTGCCCGGTGCGACGCCGCCGATCCGCACCATGGTAGCGCAACGGCTGCGCGCTCCGGGCGGCGTGGTGATCGCGCCGGTCGGCGGCGGGTTCGCGTTGCCGCATCCGGCCCACCGCATCGCGCTCGGCCGCGACTCCGGCACGGTGGCGCTGCTGCTGTTGCGCGAACCATTGCCGCTGCCCGAACCGCCCCCGGACGACGTGCCGGTGACGCGACTGTTCTTCTTCATCGCGCCGTCGCCGCGCGCGCACCTCGATCTGCTCGGGCGCCTCAGTCGGCTGCTCGGCCGCGGTGGGCTGCGTGCGTTGGTGGAGCAGGGCGCGCCCGATGGGGCAATCTTCACAGCCATCGCCGCGGCCGATGCCGCAGCGGGCTCGTCGGCGGTGGGAGCGGGAAAGCAGTGAGCGACCGTTTCGCAGATTGGCGTGAGGTGCGGCGCGCCCGCAGGTCGTTTCTTCAGGGCGACGGTCTGGTGTGGGTTCGAATCGACGGATGTCGCGGAGTCGGGCGGGGCGTGCTGAAGCAGCGCCCTAAGCGCAGGCGTGATTTCGCGGCGGAGGAGGTTTCGCGATGATCGTCGGGGCCATGCTCTCAACGGCCGCGCTCGGCTTTCTCGGCGGGATGGCGCTGGGACCGCGGCATCCGCGGCTCTGGCTCGGGGCGACGCTTGGGGCGGCGGCGGCGTTGCTCGCCGCGGCGTTGGCCGTGCTGTGCGGGCTCGTGCCGGCGTGGGAGTGGCGCGGCGGTTTCGCCCTCGGCGGCGAGAGACCACATCTCCAGCTGGATGCGATCAGCGCGCTGTTTCTGGCGCTGCTCGCGGTGATCGGCGGCGCGGGCGCGGCGTACTCGCGCGGCTACTGGAGCGATCACCAGTATCCGAAGTCGGCGGCGCGCGGACGCTTCTGGTGGAGCCTGTTGGTGGCGATGATGACGCTGGTGCTCGTCGCGGCCAACGGCCTGTATTTTCTCTTCGGGTGGGAGCTGTTCACGGTCGGCGCGTTTTTCCTGATCATCCTCGAGAGCCGCGGGCGCAAGGTGCGCGCGGCGGGGTGGCTGTATCTCGCGGCGTCGCATGTCGGCACGCTCTTCCTGTTCGCGTTCTTCGCCCTGCTGGCGGAGCGCACCGGTAGTTGGGAACTGGGGCCACAGTTGCGCGGCGTCGCCGGGCTCGCCCCGTTGTTCTGGCTGGCGCTCGTGGGCTTCGGCGTGAAGGCGGGCCTGTTTCCGCTGCACGTGTGGCTGCCGAGCGCGCATGCGAACGCGCCCAGCCACGTTTCCGCGATCCTCTCCGGCATGGCGCTCAAGCTGGGTGTGTATGGTCTGGTGCGGTTCAGCGGCTGGCTGCCGGTGCCGGCGCAGGCGGGCTGGGTCGTCATCGCGCTCGGCGCGGTGGGCGCGCTGGGCGGGATCGCGTTCGCCTTCGCGCAGAACGACCTCAAGCGCCTGCTGGCCTATTGCTCGGTGGAGAACATCGGCGTGATCCTGATCGGCCTCGGAGCGGCGTTGCTCGGCGCGTCGCATGGCGATGCGGCCTGGGGCCGGCTCGCGCTGATCGGCGCGCTGCTGCACGTGTGGAACCACGGGCTCTTCAAGGCGCTGCTGTTCTTCGGCGCGGGCTCGGTGCTCCATGCCACGGGCACGCGCGAGATCAGCCGGCTCGGCGGCCTGTGGACGAAGATGCCGTGGACGGCGGCGCTGTTCGCGCTGGGCGCGGTGGCGGTGGCGGGGCTGCCCCCGCTCAACGGCTTTGTGAGCGAATGGCTCGTGTATCTGGGACTATTCGACGCCGGAATCGAGCATGGCCCGGTCGCGTGGGCCGCGATGCCGGTGGTGCTCATGCTCGGGATGGCCGGCGCGCTCGCGCTGGCGAGTTTCGCCAAGGCTGGCGCGCTGGTGTTCTGCGGCGCACCGCGCACGAAACGCGCGGCGCACGCCCACGAAGCCGGCGCGTGGATGCTCGGGCCGATGGTCGTGCTGGGCGGACTGTGTGTCGCGATCGGTCTCGCGCCGGCGTTGCTGTGGCCGCTGGTCGCGCGGGCGGCGGGGGCCTGGAATCCCGCGTGGACCCTCGCGGCGGAGACGGCACCCGCCTCGCTCACCACGCTGGGAGTCGTGCACGCCGTGCTGGCGTTATTGGCGATCAGCGCGGCGACTCTGCTCTGGCGGCGCGCGCAAGCCAACGGACTGCAGCGCGGCCCGACATGGGACTGTGGTTACGCAGCGCCAACCGGGCGCATGCAGTACACCGGCGGCTCGTTCGCCGGCGTGGCCTCGGGCTGGTTTTTCTGGCTGCTGCGGCCCGAGCGCGTGGTGCACCGGCCGCGTGGTCCGCTGCCGGATGCGGCGCGCCGCGTGGAATACTTTCCCGAAACGGTGCTGGAGAAAGTGCTCGTGCCGGTGGGCGAGGGCGTGTTGCGCGTCTCGACCGCGGTGCGCCGGCTCCAGCATGGGCGGCTGCAGTACTATATCCTTTATCTGGTGGCGGGCTTGGCCGCGCTCGCGGCGCTGGTGTTGGTGGGAGGGGCGCGATGAACAATCGGAGCAAGCGGATCGGGGCCGGTAGGGACGGCACTCCGTGCCGTCCGCGGACGGCGGCGGAGCGCCGTCGCTACCCCCGGAAGGCTGAACCGCTGCGCGGTCCAGCTACCTCGGAACGGATCCCAATCCACGGAAGTGAGAATGAGCGGAGGATTCTCCCATGCTGATCACGCTTCTCGAAACCGTGCTGCGGCTGGCGTTGTGGCTGTTGCTGGCGCCGCTGCTGCCGGGCCTGATCAACAAGGTGAAGGCCTGGGTCGCGGGCCGGCGCGGGCCGCCGGTGTTGCAACTCTACTACGACCTCGCGCGCCTCTGGAAGAAGGGCGTGGTGCTGAGCACGCTGGCGTCGCCCGGCTTCATCGCGGCTCCGGCCGTGGGGTGGGTGGCGGTGGTCGGTGCGGCGCTGCTGCTGCCGCTGGGGCCGGCGGGCGCGGCGCTGAGTTTCCGCGGCGATGTGCTGCTGCTGATCTACCTGCTCGCGCTGGCGCGGTTCTGCACGGTGTGGGCGGCGCTGGAGACGGGCTCGGCGTTCGAGGGCATGGGCTCGGTGCGCGAGGTGAGCTACGCGGTGCTCACCGAGGCCGCGATCCTCGCCGCCGTGCTTTCGCTGTGCGTGCATTCGGGCGGGCTGTCGCTCGCGGTGATCCTCACGCCTTCGGCCGGGGCGGGCGCGGTGTTGTTGGCCGCGGGACTTTTCACGGTGCTGCTCGCGGAGAACTGCCGGGTGCCGTTCGACGATCCCAACACGCACCTCGAACTCACGATGATCCACGAGGCGATGATCCTCGACCACAGCGGCCCGCCGCTGGCGGTGATCCTCCACGGGGCGTCGGTGAAGCTGCTGTTGTTTTCCGTGCTGCTCGTGCAGGCGGTGCTGCCCATGGCGGACTTCGGGCCGCTCGCGGCGACCGGTGTGCTTGCCGGCGGCGTGCTCGCGACGACGGTCGGTGTTGGCTTGGTGGAGTCGCTGCTTGCGCGCTACGCCTTCAAGCAGGTGCCGTTCCTGCTGACGCTCGCGTTTCTCCTGTGCCTGTTCGCGCTGCTCGTCGCCTGGAAAGGCGGTGCGGCGTGAGGACGGGCAACGATTTCACCAAGGATAACGCCGGCGGCTTGCCGTGGCGCGTTGCTTCAGCACGCGTCTCCGGGAACATCGCTGTCCAGAGACCCGCCCTGAAGGAGCGGGCCACGACCGGACGCCTCCTCCCATGAACGACACCCTCAATCTTCTGATCGGGCTCGCGATGGGGTTGAATCTCATGGCGCTGGGCAGCAGCCGCATGCCGACGCTCATCCGCGCGATGTCGCTGCAAGGCGTCGTGCTCGGCGTGATGCCTTTGCTGATGGGGCATCATCTCACCGATTGGGCTGTGACGTTGGTGGCGGTGGCGACGCTCGCGGTGAAGGGCGTGATCATCCCGCGCCTGCTCAACCGCGCGATGCGCGCGGCCAACATCGACCGCGACATGGGACCACTGATCGGCTACGTGCCGTCGATCCTGCTCGGCGCCGGCGGCACGATCGCGGCCATGGCGTTGTCCCGCTCGCTGCCGTTGCTCCCGGAGCACGCGGGGTCGCTGCTGGTGCCAGGCGCGCTGGCTTCGGTGCTGACCGGCTTTGTGCTCCTC
>JAHFTC010000164.1 GCA_023269585.1 Opitutaceae bacterium | reverse complement strand
ACGCGAGGCAGAACGACCAGAACGTCTTGAATACAAGCCCGGCCGGGATGAACAGGAACGCCCCGGCGGCCAGCACCACCAACCCCACCAGGATGCCGCGCTGGTAGCCGATGCGGCGGATCAGCAGCGCCGCGGGCAGCGCCATCAGCAGGTACGCCCCGAAGACGGAGGTCTGGACGAGGCCCGACTGCGCCTTGCTCACGGCGAGGATGTTTTGGAAATGTTTGTTCAGCACATCCAACATCGAATGACAGAATCCCCAGATGAAGAACAGGGAGGCGACCATGAGGAACGCGAGCAGCAGGGGATTGCGGTTGGGTTTCATGTGAGCGGGAGGGGTGCGTGGCGCGGGCACGGGGGCGGGGTGAAGGGTAACGGCTGGGACGGCGCGGCTCCGCAGGGGGCGGAGGGCGGTAAAGGGTTCGAAAGCGGCCGAAGCCGCGCGCAGTCACGGGGCGCGCGAGGACCGCGGCAAGGGTGGCGCGGCTTTACGCGTCAAACGGGCCGGACAGGCCTCGGGGGAGGGGCGCCTGTCACCGGGAATTCGTCACGTCGGCCCCGGTCGCGGCGGGCGCTGTACCGGGCCGCGGCCGGCTCCCGCGCTGCCTTTCCGCCACGACGCGTCGCCGGCCCGGCGTCTTTGCGTTTGTTCCCGCCGCCCCGCCCTCCGATCCTGAGTGTCTCCCTGTGTCGACCATCCGCATGAGCACCACGCCCCTCCATCCCCGCGACGAACTCGTCGCCACGATGCAGCGCATCTACCGCCAGCGCATGACGACCACCTCGGGCGGCAATCTCTCCATCCGCGAGCCCGACGGCCGGATCTGGATCACCCCGGCGCGTGTGGACAAGGGGGCGCTCACCCCGGTCGACATCGTCTCCGTGCCGCCCAACGGGCGCTCCGAGGGCATCCATCCGCCCTCGTCGGAACTGCCGTTCCACCGTGAGATCTACCGCCGCCGGCCCGATCTCGGTGCGATCGTGCACGCGCATCCGGGCGCGCTGGTGGCGTTCTCGATCTGCCGTCAGATCCCCGAAACGCGCCTGCAGTCGCATGTGTACCAGGTCTGCGGCCGGGTCGCGCTTGCGCCCTATGCCTGCCCGGGCACGCAGGAACTCGGCGAGCGCATCGCCGAGACCTTCGCCTCCGGGGCCGACTGCGTGCTGCTCGAGAACCACGGCGTGGTGGTGGGCGGACGCGACCTGATGGACGCGTTCCAACGTTTCGAGACGCTCGAGTTCGCGGCCTTCACGCTCCTACGCGCGGCGATGCTGGGGCCGCTCCAGGTGCTTCCGCCGGAGTCCCTCGCCGTGGATACGATGCCCACCTATGGCGAGCTGCCGGCCCGGGCGACCGATGTCCGCGAGACCGGACTGCGCACGAGCCTCAGTGCGTTCGTGCATCGCGCCTACCGGCACCGGTTGCTCATCAGCACCGCCGGCGCGTTCTCCGCCCGGCTCGAGGGTGATGAGTTTCTTATCACGCCGCGCCGGCGCGACCGCTTGTCGGTGCGTCCGGAGGGCATTGTGCGGGTGCGGGGCGAGGCCTGCTCCGCCGGCCAGCAGCCCAGCCGGGCCGCGCGCCTGCACGCGGAAATCTACGCCCGCCACCCGTCCGTCGGTGCGGTCGTCAGCGCCCAGCCCGCGCATGCCACCGCCTACTGCGTGACCGATGCCCCGCTGAACACACACACGATCCCCGAGAGCTATGTCGTGCTCAATGAGGTCGGCCGGCTGCCTTTCCTGCGCATCGTCGAGGACGCCGCCGCGATCGCCGCCGCGCTGTCGCCGGTGAAGACGCCGGTGGTGCTCGTGGCCAACGAGGGCGCGGTCGTGGTGGGGCGGACGCTGCTGGAGGCCTTCGACCGGTTGGAGGTGCTTGAGGCCACGACCGAGGCGATTCTGTTGGCGAAGCCGCTCGGCGCCGTCTCCCCGATGCCCGCCGCCGCCATCGCCGAGCTGCGCCGGGTATTCAATCTGCCGTGAGAATCAACGGGGGGCCCGCCGCGCGGCATTGCGCCAGTGCGCGGGGGCGACGTGGAACTGCTGCTTGAATGCGGCGGAAAAATGGAACTCCGAGCTGAACCCGAGCTGCTCCGCGATCACCTTGATCGGCAGCGCAGAGGCACCGAGCAGCCGGCGGGCGCGCTCGAGTCGTAGGCGGCGCACGTACTGCCCGGGGGAGAGACCGGTGGTGCGTTTAAATTCGCGCCGGAAATACGAGTAGCCGAGGCCGAGTTCCCGGGCGAAATCCTCGAGCGGCGGCGGCTTCGCCAGCTGCGCCTCGAGCAGGCGCTCGGCGCGGGCGATGGCCTGGGCGATCGGCGATCCGCCCGTCTCCTCGGTGGGTGTGCCAAAGAGCTGGGCCAGCAGTTCCAACGCCCACGCCCCGGCGAGCGGCGTGCTGCGCGGCGAGTCGTCGCGCACGGAGCGCAGGATGCGTTCGAACAAAGTGGAGCCGATCGAGACGTCTGTGCATGCGCGCACGGGCGACGCCGGATCGATCAAGCCCTCCTTCTGCAACCGCGGCAGGACCGGCCCGCGCATCTCGATCCAGAACTCGCGCCAGCCGACGTCCGACGTCGGCTCGTAGCGGTGCCAGGTGTGCGGGAAGAGCAGCAGCACCTGGCCGGCGGCGAGCGGCTGGAGGCCGGCCTCGCGCGACTCGAAACGGCCTTCGCCCTCGACGAGAAACAACATCTGGAAGGCGCCGAGCACGCGGCCTTGCTCCCAGGTGAACTGGTGGTCGGCCGGATGGCCGCGGGGCGGGTAGGGGCGGCCCGCGGGCGAGCGGTAGGCGCCGCCGGCCGTCACCGCCACGCCCCAGCACTCGGCGTGGGGCGAAGGGCTCAGATAACGAAAGAAATCCGGGACGCCGGGCATGGTTCCAAAACCTGTATTCTCGCGACGGCGTTCACCTTCCGGACGCACTCCTTCGCAGTCCAGTTGGAAATCCAGTGGGATCCTCTGCCGTGCCACAATCCATATGCCCAAGGTCAGATTGCCGATTCCCGAGGTGGGGCTGGATGGGCTATCGTGCGCGGCAACTTCCCCGCGTTTCGTTCCTCCATCCTGTGGTTCCCATGCCTGCTTTCCGTCATGTCGATTTCCTGTGGGATGACGCCCGTGCGGCGTCCCTCGATCCTGTCTCCCGGCTGGTCTATCGCTCGAATCTGCTCGGCAGCGACCAGCGCGTGACCAACACCGGCGGCGGCAACACGTCGTCGAAGCTCGGTGGTCTCGATCCGCTTACTGGTGACGAAGTGCCGGTGCTCTGGGTGAAGGGCTCGGGCGGCGATCTGCGCACGAGCACGCGGGAGAACTTCTCCTCGCTCTACCTCGCGAAGCTGCAGGCCATGCAGCGCCTCTACGCCGCGCGCGCCAACAAGGGCCTGAAGTCGCCCGCCGAGGACGACATGGTCGGCCTCTACACGCACGCGACGTTCAACCTCAACCCGCGCGCGACGTCGATCGACACGCCGTTGCATGCGTTCCTGCCGGGCCGGCACGTCGACCACATGCATCCGAATGCGATCATCGCGATCGCGGCGTCGGCGAACTGCGAGCGGCTCACGCAGGAGATCTTCGGTGGCAAGATGGCCTACGTGCCGTGGATGCGGCCGGGCTTCGAGCTCGGACTTGCGATGCAGGAGATTGCGCGGCAGAACCCGCAGGTGCGCGCCATCATGATGGGCGGGCACGGCTTCATCTCGTGGGCCGACGACGACAAGCAGTGCTACACCGACACGCTCGGGTTCATCGAGCAGGCGGCGACCTTCATCGAGGCGAAATACGCCGCGAAGGGCGGCGACGCCACGGCCTTCGGCGGCGCCAAGTACCAGACGCTCGACGAGGCGCAGCGGCGCGCGAGGTTCGCTGCGATCCTGCCGTGGCTGCGCGGCCAGGTTTCCAAGGAGAAACGGTTCATCGGCACGATCCAGGACGACGCGAAGATCCTGCGGTTCGTGAACTCGCGCGATGCCGCGCGCCTCGCGGAGCTCGGCACCTCGTGCCCCGACCATTTCCTGCGCACGAAAATCAAGCCGCTCTACGTCGATTGGAATCCACAGACTGATGACGCCGCGGCGCTCAAGACGAAGCTCGCCGCCGGCCTCGCGTGCTACCGCGCCGACTACGCGGCGTACTACGCGAAGTGCAGGCACGCCAACTCGCCGGCCATGCGCGACCCGAACCCGACCGTGGTGCTCATCCCCGGGCTGGGCATGATCGCATGGGGCAAGGACAAGTCGGAGAGCCGCGTGACGGCCGAATTCTACAACTGCGCGGTCGAGGTCATGCGCGGCGCCGAGGCGATCGATCGCTACGTGGCGTTGCCGCAACAGGAGGCGTTCGACATCGAGTACTGGTTGCTCGAGGAGGCGAAGCTCAAGCGCATGCCCGCCGAGAAGGAGCTCGCGCGCCAGGTGGTCATTGTCGTCGGCGCCGGCTCGGGCATCGGCAAGGAGACCGCGCACCGCCTGGTGAAGGAGGGCGCGCACATCGTCTGCGTCGACCTCAACGCCGACGCCGCCACCGCTACCGCGAAGGAGATCACCGACAAGCACGGCCTCGGCATCGGCGTGGCCGGCAGCGGCATTTCCAACTGCGGTCCGGCCCTCGGGCTCGCGGCGAATGTCACCGACCGCGCCAGCATCCGCCGCATGCTCGACGACGTCGCGCTGGCCTACGGCGGCTTCGACTCGATCTGCGTGACCGCCGGCGTCTTCGTGCCGAGCGACACCACCGGCCACATTCCCGACGAGAAGTGGGCGCTGACCTTCGGCATCAACGTCACCGGCAGCTACCTCGTCGGCGACGAGGCGGCGAAGACTTGGAAGGAGCAGGGGTTGCGCGGTAACCTGGTTCTCACGACATCGGCCAACGCCGCGGTCGCGAAGAAGGGCTCGCTCGCCTACGACACCTCGAAGGCCGCGGCCAACCACCTCGTGCGCGAACTCGCGATCGAGCTGGCGCCGCTGGTGCGCGTCAACGGCGTGGCGCCCGCGACGGTCGTGCAGGGTTCGGCGATGTTCCCCCGCGATCGAGTGACCGGCTCGCTCGCGAAGTACGCCATCCCGTACACCGAGGACGAGGCGACCGATTCGCTGGTGAAGAAGTTGGCGCAGTTTTACGCCGACCGCACGCTCACGAAGTCGCCGATCACGCCGGCCGATCAGGCCGAGGCGTACTTCCTCCTCGTCTCGCAACGGCTGAGCAAGACCACCGGCCAGATCATCACCGTCGACGGCGGCCTGCACGAGGCGTTCCTGCGCTGACGGATCCACTGGTTGCGTGCCCGGGAAACAATGACGACTCCTCGCCCAGTCCACTGCGCCGCGGTCGATCTCGGCGCCACCAGCGGCCGGGTGATCGTCGGCACCTGGGCCGACGAGCGCCTCGCGCTCACCGAGGTCCACCGTTTCCCCAACGCATTCCAGTCGCTCGGCGGTCACGACTACTGGAACCTCCCGGGGCTGTGGACCGAGATCCAAGCCGGCCTGCGCAAGGCCGCCGCGTTGTTCCCGCGCCTCGCCTCCGTCGGCGTCGACACCTGGGGCGTCGACTACGTGCTGCTCGACGCCGCCGGCCGGCTCGTCTTCCCGACCCACGCCTACCGCGACGCGCGCACCCAGCCCGGGCTCAAGCGCCTTGCCCAGTCGAAGGCCGACCTCGCGAAGGTCTACGCCGCGACCGGCATCCCCAACGTCTTCTACAACTCCAGTCTCCAGCTCGCGGAGACGGTCGCCAGCTGCCCGGCGATCCGGAAGCTCGCGCACCGCTGCCTCTTCCTGCCCGACTACTTCAACTATCTCCTCTCGGGCCGGATGGAGAACGAGTTCACCATCGCCAGCACCACGCAGCTGCTCGATGTCGCCTCCACCGACTGGTCGCGCACCGCGCTGCGGCACTTCGGCATCCCGGCCGGCTGGTTCACCAAGCCCGTGCTCGCCGGCGCGCGGCTGGGCAAGGTCGTCGGCCTGCCCGAGCTCAAGGGCACGCAGGTCGTGGTCGTGCCCGGCCACGACACCGCCGCCGCCTACGACGCCATGCCGGCGGATCCGTCGGGGACCGATCTCTTCCTCAGCTCCGGCACCTGGTCGCTGGTCGGTTTCGAGAGCGACACCCCGGTGCTCGGCCCGCGCGCGCTCAAGGCCCGCGTGGCCAACGAGCGCTGCGGCGACGGCCGCTACCGGCCGCTGACCAACGTCATCGGTTTCTGGTTGCTCGAGGGCGTGCTGAAGGAGTTTCCCGACCGCCCGCAGCAGGAGGCGGAACGCGCCGCGCTCAACGCCGCCGCCGCCGCGCTGCCGCCGCCGGCCCGTCTGCTCGACACCGCCGATCCCGCGTTCGCGAACCCGCCCTCGATGCGCGCCGCGATCGACGCCCACCTCCGCAAACGCGGGGCGACACCGCCGGCGGCTCTCGCCGGCTACCTGCGCCTCATCTGCGACTCGCTCGGCCAGGGGCACGCCGAGGCGAAGGCGCGCTTCGAGCAGATGACCGGCCGCCAGTTCCGCCGCATCCTCGTCGTCGGAGGTGGCTCGCGGAACAAGCTCATGTGCCAGGCCACGGCCGACGCCGCCGGGATCCCGGTGGTTTCGTTCGCCCTCGAGGGCACGGCCGTCGGCAACATCGCCAGCCAGCTCATCGCCCTCCGCGCCGTGGAGGACAAAGCCGCCTTCCGCGGCTCCCTCGCCCGCAACCTAGACTCTACTACCTACACGCCCCGCCGCTGATTTCCTGTGGAGCTGCTCGCGAGAGCAGCTCTCCGGAATCGCCGCTCTCGTGAGCGGCGCCACATCGAATCCAGCGCCCGCCGTTTCCGTTCCTGATTTCCTGATTTCCACATTTTCCCGTTCCGGAATTCCGCATTCCGCAATCCGCGTTCCCCAATCCGCAATCTTCCCGCCGCCATGCCTTCGCCCAAACAAGTCTCCGCCGCCTACAAGCTCGCCCGCGCCGCGTACGCCGACCTCGGCCTCGACACCGAAGCCGCGCTCGCGAAGGCGCTCTCGATCCCGATCTCGCTCCATTGCTGGCAGGCCGACGATGTCCGAGGTCTGGAGACACCGCGCGACGGCCTCGACTCCGGCGGCATCATGGCCACCGGTGGCTATCCCGGCCGCGCCCGCAACGGCGACGAGATGCGCGCCGACCTCGACGTCGCCCTCCGCCTCCTGCCCGGCGCGCAGCGGCTCAACCTCCACGCGTTCTACGCCGAGACGGGCAAGCGGGTCGTCGACCGCGACGCCATCGCGCCGGAGCATTTCGCGCAGTGGCTCGCGTGGGCGCAGGCGCGCAATGTCGGCCTCGACTTCAACCCGACCTACTTCGCCCACCCGAAGGCGGCGTCGGGCTTCACGCTCTCGCATCCCGACAAGGCCATCCGTCAGTTCTGGATCGCGCACGGCCAGGCCAGCCGCCGCATCGCGCAGCATTTCGCGAAGAAGCTCGGCTCGCCCTGCGTCATCAACCATTGGATTCCCGACGGCGCCAAGGACGCCCCGGCCGACCGCTGGTCGCCGCGTGCGCGCCTCGTCGAGTCGTACGATGCGCTCTTCGCCGACAAGTCGGTGAACCGGAAGCTCTGTATCGACGCCGTGGAGGGAAAGCTTTTTGGACTCGGTAGCGAGGACTACGTTGTGGGCTCGCAGGAGTTCTACTCGAGCTACGCGCAGAGCCGCGGCCTCGTGCTCTGC
>JAHFTC010000163.1 GCA_023269585.1 Opitutaceae bacterium | reverse complement strand
CCCCGGCCGCGCGGCGGCTTTCAACCGGGAAACAGCCCCGGCCCCCTCCTCATCCCACTGGTCCGGGGCCGCCTCGTCCCACCGGCCAGCCCAGCCAGACCGATGCCAGTTGCACCACGCCGCCGAGCAGGCTCCACGCCACCGACAGCGCCCAGAACGCCACGGCTAGCAGTGCCACCCCGCCGTCACCACCGCTCCCCTGCCCGAGCCACCCCAGCACGGTGACCAGCGACACCTCGCGCACGCCGTGTCCTCCGATGCTCACCGGCAACGAGGCCGCCACATACGCCGCCGCCGCCGCCACCGTCACCGTCAGGAACCCGGCGCCCAACCCCACCGCCTTGGCCAACAACCAGAGCGACACGAAGTCCACCAGCCACACAACGAGGCTCAGCGCCACCGCCCCGCCGAGGGCGAGTCGCCGGTCCCCGAGCGCCACCGCCGCATCGTGCAGCACCGTCGCCCGCTCGGCTCCGAGCACTCGCGCGGAGCACGGCTCCCACCAGCGCGTCCGCACGAGACTCCATCCCCCCACTACAACCAGGAGGCACGAGACCGCGCAGACCCCGAGCAGCGAGCGCAGCGATCCGCCCGGCCCGGCGCCCGCCCCGTGGGCACCCAGCGCGAGCGTCGCGAGCGCCAGCAACGCCCCCAGCCCCAGCAACCGATCCGCCAGCAGGCTTGCGGCCGCGCCCGCCCGGCGTCCCGGCGCCACCCGCCACAGATGCGCGAGCCGCACGGCATCGCCCGCCACCCCGCCCGGCAGAAAGGAATTGAAGAACTGCCCGATCCAGAAGACGCCGTGGACCCAACGCACCGGCAGGATGATGTCCTGGGTTCGCAACAACACCTGCCAGCGCCACGCCTGCAACGGATAGGCGAGCCCGGCCAGCACGGCGGCCGGCGCCGCCAACGACCAGTCCAGCCCCCGCAGGCCGTCCAACCGCGCCCAATCCACCCGCCCCGCGAGCCAGCCGAGCAGGCCCAGCGAGCAGGCGTAACGCAGAAAGGTCCCGAACGGGCCTCGCCATAAGGTGGAAATGCGCACCGCCTCCCTGATGCCGACGTCCCCGTCTTGGGCAAGCCCGCGCACGGCAGCGATCCGCGGCAACCCCGTCCGCCGCCGCCCCGCCCCGCCTCGCGCCCCCCCGATCCGCCCTCCCCGATCCGCCATCCCCGCAGCCCCCCTTCCCTCAATGGACGTACATTTTGGTGATACGACCGTATCACTGAAATGTACGATTTGCACGCGTGGCCCGCCTAGGAAAAGAGGCCCCGAGGCCCCGCCCCTGCCGCCACGCCATCCCCCTTGCCGCCCCCGCCTCCTCTGAAATTGTACATTTCTGTGGTACGGTCGTATCACAGAAATGTACGGTTTTGGGAAGGTGCACGCCCAACCCTCGCACGCGGGTCGTTCGCGGCCCCTGCACCGCCGCCCTCGTCCGGACAATTTCATCGCGCCGGACGCCGCGCCCGTTCAACCAATTGCTCCCATGCAACTGGACGAATACCGCAAGCTCGCCGAGGTCGAGGACCGGATGTGGTATTTCCAGGCGCTCAACCGCCGCGTCGCCCATTGGCTGAGGCGCACGCTGCCCGCCGGTCCGGCACATCTGCTCGACGCCGGTTGCGGCACCGGAGGGTTGATCAAGGCACTCCGCGCGGCCAACCCCGGCTGGCGTCTCACCGGTTTGGACTTCATGCCGCTCGCCTGCGCACTCGCGCGCGAGCGCACCGGCGGCGAGATCGTGCAGGGTTCAATCACAGAACTGCCGTTTTCCTCTGCCGCCTTCGATGCCGTGATCTCGGCCGACGTCGTCTGCCAAGTCGAGGACGCCACCCGGGCGTTGCACGAGTTCGCCCGCTGTGTACGGCCCGGCGGCATGGTGCTCGTCAACGTGCCCGCCTATCGCTGGCTCTGGTCGTACCACGACGACACCTGCGAGACCAAACACCGCTACACCCGGCCCGAACTCGCTGGCATGTTCCAAGCCGCGGGACTCGATCTGGTTTTCGCAAGCTACGCCAACTGCCTGCCCCTGCCGCTCATCTGGGCCCGACGCCGAATCTTCCGCCCGGTCCGCCCGACCAGCGACGTCCAGCTCTACCCCGCGCCGCTCGAGGCGCTGTTCTCCGCTCTGGCTCGCGCCGAGTTCGCCTGGCAACGCTGCGGCCTCGCCTCGCCGTGCGGCAGCTCGGTCTTCGTCGTCGGCCGCCGCCGGGTTTGAACGCCGCGCAGTTGGAACTTGCTCCGGGTCGCTGCTCCGGCGCTGCTTGACGCGACCTCCGGCATGCGCCCCGCGTTCCATTCCCTCCTTTCACGCTGCGCCCTTCCACTGTTCGTCGCCCTCTGCGCGGCGTTGCTCTGGATCGGTTACACGGAGCGCTGGAGCCGCGAGGCGTGGTCCACCCCCGACGATTTCTCCGGCGACCCGTGCGAGATCTACGCCCGTGTCCGCCTGGCGATGGACGACCCGTTGCAACCGATTCTCGGCTACAGCAGTGCGGACCGGCTGGCCGCCCCCTTCGGCGCCAAGTGGTTCGCGTACCCGATCAGCGACGCTCCGACCTTCGCACTGGCCGGCCTGCTCGGGCGGGTCGTCGGCCCGTTTGCCGCCGTCAACCTCCTCGGCTGCGCGCTCATCGCCGCCGCTGCGCTTTCGTTCTACCTCTGTGCGCGCCATCTGCGCTGGCGCTGGGAATGGGCCGCCTGCGCCGCGCTGCTCTTCGCGTTCAGCAACTACCACCTGCGCTGGCTCGTCACCCTGAGCTTCGCACAAACGTGGACCCTCCCGCCCCTGCTGCTACTCTGCGCCAGCGCCGCGCGCCCCGCGCCGCCGGTCGGGCGCACTCGGCGGACCCTGCTGCTCGCCGCCGCCCTCGGCCTCTGGCTCGGCTGGGGCAACCCCTACTTCGTGTTTTTCGCCGGCTGCGTGATCGCGGGCGCGATCGCCCTGAACCGCCTCCGCCGCGCCCCGTGGGCACGCCTCGCACCGCTCGCCACCCTCACGGCCACGATGGCGTTGGTCGCCGTCGCCAGCCACTGGGCCTTCGTCGCCGCGAAACTCGGGGGCGACGGCGACGCCACCGCCCAGTTCGACCGCAGCTACGCCGGCGCCGAGCTCTACGCACTCAAGCCGCTCGATCTCGCCATCCCGCCCGAGGACCACCGCAGCCACCTCCTGCGCGACCTCGGCCGAATCTACGCTTCCGATACGGCGTTGAAGGGCGAACCGTTCTACAACTACCTCGGGCTCGTCGGCCTCGCCGGCCTCGTGCTGCTCGCCGTCGTCGCGCTCGGCAGCGCCGCGCGCCCCGCGCCCCACCGCCGCGTGCCCGACGCCGCGCTCGGCGCGCTCTGGGCCGCGGCGATCGCCACCGTCGGCGGCGGCACCGCGCTCCTCGCCCTCGGCGGCATCACGTGGTTCCGCGCCAGCAACCGTATCGGCGTCTTCTTTTCGCTCTGGGCGTTGTTCTTCCTTTTCGGCGCGCTCCACCGCGCCACCCGCGCCCGCCCGCGCTGGCTCGCCCTCGCCCTCGCGGCGCTGATCGGCATCGTCGGCTGGTTCGAACAAACCCCGTGGTTCGGCTTCGACTCCGCCCGCACCAAGTCCGCCGCGAAACTCGCCGCCGATCGTGCCACCGCTGCGAACCTTGAACAGGAACTCGGCGACCGCGCCCTGCTCTTCCAGCTCCCGTTCGCGCCGTTTCCCGAAGCCGGCCGGATCGAGCGGATGACCGACTACGAACACTTCCGCCCCTTCCTTGCGTCGACCGGCCTGCGGTTCTCCTACGGCGGACTCGCCGGAAACGCCGGCACCAACTGGCACGCCGCCACCGCCCGCCTCCCGGCGCCGGAACTGGTCGACCGGCTCCAGTCCACCGGCTTCGCCGCCCTCTGGATCGACCGCCGCGGCTACCCCGACAACGCCGAGTCGCTCCTCGCCCAGCTCCGCGCCCTCGGCCTCGCCGAGATCCCCACCGCCCGCGCACCGGAGATCGCGGTCCTTCGTCTCGCGCCCCGCTCCCCCGCCCTGCCTCCGAATCTCAACGACGCCCGCCTCCGGCCGCTCTGGGACCCGTTCGCGGCCAACCCGCCCGCCGATCAACCCTGGCTGCTCGATCTCGGCCGCTGGTCCCCCGCCGAGCGCGCCCCCGGCCGCGTCTGGCGCTGGGCCCGCCGCTCCGCCTCGCTCGGTCTCGACTGGAACGGCCCGGTCCGCGACGCCGAACTGCGTTTCACCGCCAACAGCGCCGCCGATGCCCGTCTCACCATCACCGCCGACGGCCGAGCGATCGCCCAGGTCGACCTCGTCGGCGGCCAGAGCCGCGAGTACCGCGTGCCCTGCACGCTCCGCCCGGGCCTGCAGCGTCTGACTTTCGAATACCCCGGCCGCCTCCGCCGTCTCGGCCGCGACTCCCGCCAGATCGGCTTCATGCTCGAGAACCTCGCCTGCGAGCCGCGGTGATGCCTCTCCGGAGGAGCGGCCTCGCACTTTGTCCGAAGCGCCACCGCGTTCAGCGAGGCCCGTCTCGCCTTTTCGCGGCACGCCGGTAAACCTGCATCCATGTCCCGGAAACAGACCCCGTCCGGAGACCCCACACTCCCGCCCATCCACACCGTCCGCGGCCGGCGCATCGTCCTCGATAGCGACCTCGCTGCGCTCTACGGCGTACCGACAATGGTCTTTAATCAGGCCATCAAACGGAACGCCGCCCGTTTCCCCACAGACTTCCTCTTCCAACTTACCGATGAAGAGTTTGCCCGCTGGAAATTACAGATTCTGATCTCAGAGCCCGAAGAGACCTCACGTTTAAGATCACAATCTGTGATCTTAAAGCCCGGTGGACGCGGCCGACACCGCAAGTACCTCCCGTGGGCGTTCACCGAGCACGGAGCAATCATGGCCGCCACCATCCTGCGCAGCCCGCGCGCAGTCCAGATGAGCGTCTACGTTGTCCGCGCCTTCGTCCGCATGCGCGACGAGCTCATGTCCAACGCCGTCGTCCTCAAGCGCCTCGCACAAATCGACAAGAAGCTCCTCGAACACGACATCGTCCTGCGCGACGTCGTCGAGAAGCTCCTCCCGCTCCTCAACGCCCCGCCCGAACCCGAGCCGCCCAAACGGCGCATCGGGTTCCAGGCCACCGAGGGCAGCGACTGAAACGCCAAGTCAATTACTGATTCAGCAAATGAGGCGACAGAGGCCATGAGGCAGCAGAACATCCACCTCCGCTGCCTCAGCCTCGCGTACCGCAGAACGGTCTCAATCATCGGTTCGCACCACCATCGGGATGACCTTGGCCGGCAGCAGGTCGTAGGTATACGGCAGATAGAGTTCCAGCTCTGACACGCTCACGCGGCGCCACGCCATCCGTTGGTCAAGTCCCTTCACCAGGATCTCGAAGCTCCCGCCGAACAGCTGTTTCATCCTCTGCACGTCCTCAGCAATGTGTCCGATCAGTTCATACCGGAAACGCTCCGGGGTCTTCACGCTGATCCCGATCTCGCCGGGGAACACTTCGCTGCGCCCGACCACCTGCACCCGCGCCGAAAACGCCCTGAGCTGAGCGGTCAGCGCACCGACATCGTCGGCTGGCGACAACGGCAACCGGAAGAGTAGTTCGACCGAGCTGGTGTCGTCCTTGCCGGAGTCCTCCGCCAACCGCACCTGGTAGTTTTGGAGGTTCAGCACCATTTCCCGGGTCGAAATCTCCAACGACTTCACCTGGGCGGTGGTCGCCACGATTCCCTTCACGGTGTCGTACAGTTCGACCCGGCGTTTCTCAAGATCACGCGTGTCGTTGACGATTCGAACCTGCAACAGAAGGAAGTCGGCGGCCTTGCGGATCGTGACTGGTGGAATCTTCTCCTCAGCGGCAGCAACCTCGAACGGCGAGAGGATGACCACCTCGTCGTTCTGACCCTTAGCGATTGGCGAGCACAGTAGCAGTGCGGCAAAAATGATTCGCTTCATGTCGGATGGGATAGGGTTGTTGGAGAACATGCCGCCATCCTACCGACTCCCGCGGCCGAAGTCGTCATGGCCATGTAAGACTTTGTCATGGCCATGTCATGGGCTCGAGAATCCGGAGGCCGGCACGTCGGGCGTCGACACACCGCCGTTTTCCGCCCTCACTCCCCACGGTGCCCGACCCGTTCTTCAGCATCTGCATCCCCTGCTTCAACTCCCGGCGTTTCCTCGCCGCGACGCTGGAGTCCGTGAGCTCACAGCGCTACCCGCACTGGGAACTCATCGTCGTCGAGGACGGCAGCCGCGAGCCGGTCGCCGACCTCGTCGACGCCTTCCGGGCGGCTGTGACGCAATCCGTGCGCTACCTCGCCCACCCAGCCAACCGCGGGCTGCCTGCCGCGCGCGACACGGCCATCGCCGCCGCGCAGGGCTCGCACGTCGCGCTCCTCGACAGCGACGATCTCTGGCGTCCCGACCATCTGGAGCAACTCGCCGCCGCGATCGGGACCACGAACGCCGACATCACGTTCAGCGCGTTCGAGATGTTCGAGAGCACAACCGGGGAAACGATCGGCACCTTCCGGCCCACCGCCGAAGACCTCGCGCGTTTCGCCGACCACCTGTTCTGCCAGCGGTTCTGGGTGATCCCCAGCGCGATCGCAGTGCGGCGCTCGCTCTTCAGCCGCCTCGGGCCTTGGTCCGCCGACATGGACCGGCCCTCTCGCCGGCTGTCGCCGCCGCCCAGCCGCGGCGAGGACACCAACTTCTGGCTGCGCGCGCTCCATGCCGGCGTCACCTGGAGCTTCAGCCAAGCCTGCACACTCCGCTACCGTCGGCATGGCGAATCGGTGTCAAAGAAATTCAACGACGCCGTAATCTACCAGTCGCTCGTCTACAACGTTCACGGTCCACTCCCGGGACCGGACCGCCGCGAGCAAGTGGCGTTCATCTCCCGGCTCAACACCAACGGCGGAAAACTGCTCTGCCGCTTTGGCGACCGCCGTGCGGTCTTCCTCTTCTGGTGGGCGTGGACTTGGCGCCCCACCCGCCTCGTGAACCTGGTGCTGATCCCGAGCGCGGCCGCAGCACCCGCGTTCGCCGCGCGAGTGCTGCACCGCTTGAAACTGCTCTGAGCCGGTCGCCCGCTCACTCCTTCGCCGTGAACACGCGGAAGCTGTGCGGGAGGACTTCGGTCTCGAAGACTGTCATGCCCTTTTCGTTGCGACCGGTGAGCACGGCGCCGCTCTGCTCGTCGCGCAGCTTGGTGAACGTACCGGCCGTCGTGATCTTCACCGTCTCCTTCTGGTCGCGGAACGATTCGACGATGAACGCCCGGTTGTCGTACGCGAAGAGCGCGACCTGCATCGGCCCGTCGACGCGCACGAAAAGATCCTTCATAATGATCTCGCGCACCTTCGCCCAGACACCGGGCGGGTAGTTGTAGAGATCGCCTTGGTTGTCCGGAATCGTGAGCACGAAGAGCTTCGCCTTGTTGTAGTCGTGCATGAGCAGGACCGGGTGGCCGATGCCGGCGGCGCGCGTCGTCACGATCTCCCACGAGGCGTTGGTGAGGTAACGGACCTCCGGCAGCACGATCGGCTCGGCAATGGTCTCGGTCGGTCCGAAGAACTACGCGAACTGCCGCGCGGGCACGCGCCGCTCGGTGGTCTCGATCTCCGCAATCTCCTCGATGCCCTTGCCGCGCAGGGCGCGGAGCAGGCCCGAGGTGATGATCACGTTTTTGCCGGAC
>JAHFTC010000162.1 GCA_023269585.1 Opitutaceae bacterium | reverse complement strand
CCGCCCTCGCCTTTCCGCTGCTCAAGCGGCACCCGCATCTGGTCGGCAACTACGGCGGCGCCTGGCAGGACCAGCAGAAGGAGTTTTCCGCCTTCCCCGGCGCGGTCCTCATGACCACCAACTGCATCCAGCGCCCGCTCGCCACCTACCACGACCGCATCTTCACCTCCGGGCTCGTCGCCTGGCCGGGCGTGCGCCACATCGACGACCACGACTACGCCCCCGTCATCGCCGCCGCGCTCGCCGCGCCCGGCTTCGCCACCGCCGACACCGGCCGCCGCATCACCATCGGCTTCGCCCACAACGCCGTGCTCGGCGTCGCGGATACGGTGATCGGCGCCGTGAAGAGCGGCGCCATCAAGCGCTTCTTCCTCATCGGCGGCTGCGACGGCGCCCGCACCGGACGCGACTACTACACCGAGTTCGCCGAGTCCGTGCCGCAGGACTGCGTCATCCTCACGCTCGCCTGCGGCAAGTTCCGCTTCAACAAACTCGAGTTCGGCACCATCGGCGGCATCCCGCGACTGCTCGATTGCGGCCAGTGCAACGACGCCTACAGCGCCATCAAGATCGCCGGCGCCCTCGCGCAGGCCTTCGGCTGCGGCGTCAACGACCTCCCGCTGTCGATGATCCTCAGCTGGTACGAGCAGAAGGCCGTGTGCATCCTGCTCACCCTCCTCAGCCTCGGGATCAAAAACATCCGGCTCGGGCCCACGCTGCCCGCCTTCCTCACGCCCGACATCGTCGCGGTGCTCGTCGAGAAGTTCGGCCTCATGCCCACCGGCACCGCCGAGGCCGACCTCAAGGCCTGCCTCGCCGCCTGATTCTCTCGCGTCCTGCTCTGGTCTCGCGGCGCCGGCTTCATCCGGCGCCGCTCCATTTTCGGCCGCCAGGCACGTTCCGGACCATGCACCGTCACGCCCCACGGCCTCTCTCGACCGCGTCCCGCAGATCCTCCGGCGTGTTCCAGTTCGCCAACAACGGCAACTCCTCGGGCCCGACACCATAGGCCACGACCCATCCTTCGCGCACCGCCCGGTCGACAAAGCGCCCGAAACCGAGCTGCCCCGCCGCCACCGCCGCCTCC
Source organism: Opitutaceae bacterium (assembly GCA_023269585.1). GTDB lineage: Bacteria > Verrucomicrobiota > Verrucomicrobiia > Opitutales > Opitutaceae > CAJCBL01. The sequence goes on along the minus strand of JAHFTC010000162.1, from coordinate 6,650 downwards.
ACCGCTCCGATGCACGCCCGCGGATACAGCCCCACCGTCGGCTCCCAGCCGTGTTCGCTTCGCGGCACCACGCCCACACCGGGAGTCCGCCGCACCAGCAGTCGCCGCAGAAACTCCGCCGTCAACGCCGGCATGTCGACCGCCAGCAGCAGCACGTGCGCGGCTTGCGTCGCCGCCAGCACCGTCGCCAGCCCGCCCAGCGGCCCCAAGCCAGGCTGCGCATCGGGCAGACCGACCGCTTGCAATTTCCCCAGCTCCGCCTGCGCCCGGCCGACCACAAACACCGCCTGCGGCGCCAACCCCCAGGCCTGCGTCACCTGGCGTTCCAGCAGCGTGCGCCCCTCATGCACCAGCAGCGCCTTGTCCCGGCCCATTCGCGTCGAGCGCCCGCCAGCGAGCACCGCGACGACAAAAGAAACCTCAGCGCACACGCAGCACGCCCTCCCCGCACCGCAGCGTCCCGTCGCTCAGGATGCGCGCGCGCAAGCCGCCTCGGCCCTTGAGCCACTCGTGCGCGCCCGGCGCCACCGCCTGATCCATCCACTCGCAGGGACGACACTCCTCCGCGCCGCGGAAACGCACGCCCTGCAGCTCGAACTCCCGGCCGACCAGCGCCAGCACGTCGACACCGCGCGTGAACACGTTCCGCCGCACCGCCACCGGCTCGCGGCCCGTCGCCCCGAGCGCCGCCGCCAGCGCCTCGAAGGTCTCCAGCGCGAAGAACGTGATCTGTCCCTTGTAGTCAGGCTTGTAGTCGAAGAATCGATCTCCGCGCAGCCCGAGCCCCGCCACGCACTCGACCGCGTCGACCTCGACGATCGGTTCGACGCCGGCCGGGCCGCCCTTGTGGCCGAAATAGTTGTGCCCGGGCGAGAGCATCAGCCGCTCGATCCGCACCACGCTCCCCGCATCGTTCTCGATCTCCGTGTTCATGGAAAAACCTCCGGAGCGAGCGCGAACACCGTCGCCACGCCCTCCGCCCGCAACTCCCGGACCACCGCCACGCTGCGCACGCCGTGCGCACACACCACCAGCGTCGGCCACCGCGCCGCCGCCGCCCGCAATTCCGCCCACGGCATCCCGGCGGCGGCCACCACCGGACGCCGCGCCAGCGCCGCGCTCGGTGGGGCGACCTCGAGATTCAGCACCTGCCATGCGACACCACGGCGCTCCAGCTCGGCCACCGAGACGAACAGGTCCGCCTCCGCCACCGGGCTCGCCGCCGCCGCGCGGGCCGCGCCCGCCGCAGTGTCGCACACCGGACATCCGGGCTGCGCGACGCGCGGCACGGCCAGCGTGGAATAGTCCAGCCAGCTCACCAGCAGGGTCTGCGTGGCCGAGGCCACCGGCAGCCCCACGAGCAGCTTGATCGCCTCCGTCGCCTGCATCAGCCCGAGCGCGTTTACCGCCGGACCAAACACCGCGCCGCCGTTGCAGTCGCCCGCCGCGGCCAGTTCGCCCGGGGAACGCCCCGGCCACAGGCAGTGCAGGCAACCGCTCGTCGCTCCAGCCGCGCCGAAAGTGTTCACCGAGCCGTCCCAGCCGATTGCCGCCGCCTGCACCAACGGCACGCCGAGCGCGCGGCAGGCGTCGTGGAGGAGAAACCGCGCGGCGAACTGGTCCGTGCAATCGAGCACCAGCGTGCGCCCGGCGATACGCGCGTGGGCGTTGGTCTCCTGCAACGCACCGACCACGCCCTCAATCGCGATGAAAGGATTGCGCGCCCGCAGCCGCACCTCGGCCGCCACCGCCTTGGCGAGACCGAGGTCCTCGGCCGTGTAGAGGGATTGCCGCGGCAAGTTCGAGAGCTCGACCAGCCCCGGATCGATCACCGTAAGCCTCCCCACCCCGGCCGCCGCCAACGTGTCAGCCGCCACGCAGCCCAGGCCGCCCGCGCCGACGACCAGCACATTGGCCGCTGCCAACCGCGCCTGCCCGGCCGCGCCGAATTCCGGCAACCGCGCCTGCCGCGAATGAAACTCCTCGCGCCGCAACGCCGGATTGTGCTCCTGCGTGCAATCGACCCATTCCGGCTCCGCGCCGGCAAAATGCTCCTTCTTCCACACCGGCAGCCGCCGCTTGATCTCCTCGATCACCAGCCGGCAGGCCGCGAACGCCGCCGCCCGGTGCCCTGCCGTCGCCCCGATCCACACGGCAAGTTCGCCGACCTCCGCCACGCCGCAGCGGTGGACGCACAGCACCTCGCACCCCGGGAAACGCGCTGCGGCCTCCTCGACGATCGCCTGCCCCTCGGTCCGCGCCATCTCGGAAAACACTTCGTACTCGAGCCGTCGCACCTCGCGACCGCGGTGCTCGTTGCGCACCCAACCTTCGAACACGGCAAACGCGCCGGCCTCGGGCCGAGCCAGCCGCACCCGTAGCGCGGCGGGATCAATCGGCGTCTCGCTGAGTTCGAAGGCGGTCATGGCTCAGCCTCCCGCCACCGGCGGCACGAAGACCACACGATCGCCGTCGCGCAGCGGCGCGTCCATCGCCACATAGCGCTCGTTCACCACCGCGCGCAGCAGCTCCGGCCGCCAAGTCAGCCCGTGCCGCGCGGCCAGTTCCCCGTAGAGCGCCCCCGGCGTCGCCGCCGCGCTCGTCACCGTCTCCTGAGCACATTTCGCCTGTTCGCGCAGCACGGCGAAATAGCGCACCGAGTAGGTCGCAGGACGACGGTTGGAGTTCGCGGACAGCATGGCGTGGCGGCGCCCAAGGCATTGCGCGCATTCCCCGCCGCCTCAAGCCCGCAGGGACGTTTCGCCGTTTCTCTTGAGGAGAATCAAGGTGCCACCGGCCGCGCCTGCGGTACCGTGGCCGCCGCGCAACCACCTCCCGCCGAATGACCACCTCCACCCCCGCGCCGCACGCCACCACGCTCGACGAAGTGCTGGCCATCATCCACGGCGCCGGCGGCCCGCTCGCCGCCGCGCCCGTGCCGCTGGCCCAAGCGCTCGGCCGGGTATTGCGCGAAGCCGTCGTCGCCCCCGAGGACCAACCGCCCTTCGCGCGCTCCGGCGTCGACGGTTTCGCCGTCCGTGTCGACGACACCGCCACCGAGTTCCAGATCGTGGATTTCCTGCGCGCCGGCGACTGGCGACCGCGCCCACTCGCTCCCGGTGAGGCCGTGCGCATCGGCACCGGCGCGGCCCTGCCGGCCGATGGACTTCAGGTCGTCATGATCGAGGACACCGCGATGGACGGCGAGCGCGTGCGCGTTCTCCAACGCGACACCGTCCGCCATGTGCGCGAGCGCGGCGAGGACGCCCGCCGCGGCCAACCGCTTCTCGCCGCGCCCTGCCGCCTCTCCGCCGGCGCGCTCGGCCTGCTGGCCTCGCTCGGCGTGGTGGCCCCCTCGGTCGCGCGCCTGCCCCGCGTCGTGCATGTCGCCACCGGCAACGAGATCGTGCCGCCCGAGCAGACGCCCGCCCACGGCCAGATCCGCGACTCGAACTCCACGCTCATCCGCGCCTTCCTCGCGGCCCGCGGCGTCCCCGTGGCCCAGCACCGCGCCCCCGAAGAGTTCGCCGCGGCCGCCGCACTGCTCCGCGATCCCGCCGGCGGTGCGCCCGCCGCCGATCTGCTGCTGCTCTCCGGCGGCGCCAGCGTCGGCGAACACGATTTCACCCGCCGCCTGCTCGCCGATCTCGGTTTTGAGATCCTCGTGAGCAAGGCCGCCTCGCGCCCGGGCAAGCCGCTGATCGTTGCCCGCCGCGGCGCCGCTCTCGCCTTCGGCCTGCCCGGCAATCCACTCGCCCACTACGTCTGTCTCCACCTCTTCGTCCAGGCCGCCCTCGATGCCTTCGCCGGCCTGCCCGCGAAGTCGCCGTTCCATCCCGGAGTCCTCGCCGCCGAACTCGACAACGAGGGCGCCGCACGCGAAACCCTCTGGCCCGCGCACGCCGCGGCCACCGACGGCACCGTCGCGCTCGAGCCGCTCCGCTGGATTAGCTCGGGTGATCTGAGCTCGCTTGGCCGCGCCAACGCCTTAATTCGCGTCCCCGGCGGCGCCGGTCGCCTTGCTCGCGGCACCACCGTGCCGTTTGTTTCCACCGTTCCACCCGCATGAGCGCCTCCCGCCGAAAGCCCGCCGCCTTCTCCCACCTCGATCCCGCCGGACACGCCCGCATGGTCGATGTCGGTGCGAAGCCTGTGCAGCAGCGCCGTGCCGTCGCCGCCGCGCGCCTCGTCTGCCAACCGGCCACGATCCGCGCACTCCGGGCCAAGGCGCTGCCGAAGGGCGATGTGCTCACCGTCGCGCAGATCGCCGGTATCCAGGCCGCCAAGCGCACCGCCGAGCTCATTCCCCTCTGCCACCCGTTGCCGCTCGAGCGCGTCGCCGTGGAATTCACCCTGCGCCTCGCCGCCATCGATGTCGTCTGCACGGCCCAGACCAGCGCCAAGACCGGCGTGGAGATGGAGGCGCTCACCGGCGCGAGCCTCGCCGCCCTCACTCTCTACGACATGTGCAAGGCCGTCGACAAAACCATGCGCATCGAGGGCGTGCACGTGGTCGAAAAGGTGAAAGCATGATCATCGGCTCACAGGTAGGGACGGCGCTCCGCCGCCGTCCGCACACTCTGTCCGCATTCGACTTCATCGCTGCGCCAGACGCTTCATCTCACGCCTGCGCCCAGCACGGACGCCGGCGGAGCGGCGTCCCTACCCGCAATCAATCTTCCCTCGGCCTAACCCCATGAAGATCGGCCGCCTCACCATCAGCGACCGCGCCAGCGCCGGCATCTACGCCGACCGCAGCGGGCCCGAGATCGAACGCCTGCTGCGCGCGAAACTCAGCCCGTCGGCCGTGTTCCTCGCCGCCATCGTGCCCGACGAGGTCGACGCCATCGCCGAGCAACTGCGCAATTTCGCCGATCTCGACGGCTGTGCCCTCGTCGTCACCACCGGGGGCACCGGCATTGGCTCGCGCGATGTCACCCCCGAGGCCACGCGCGCCGTGCTTGAGAAGGAATTGCCGGGCTTCGGCGAGATCATGCGTATGCAGTCGTTCGCGAAGGTCCGCACCGCCATCCTCTCCCGCGCCACCGCCGGCACCCGCGGCCGCACGCTCATCGTGAATCTCCCCGGCAAGCCCTCCGCCGTCGCCGAGTGCCTCGAGATCCTCGGGCCCGCGTTGCAGGAAGGTCTCGCGCATCTGCGCGGCGACGACCCGCACGCCGCGCCGCCCGCCCGCTGACGCCATGGACCCCTTCGGCCGCACCGTCGACTACCTGCGCATCTCGATCACCGACCGGTGCAACGAGCGCTGCCTCTACTGCATGCCCGAGGGCTACAAGGGCTGGGAATCGACCCCCGACCACCTCACCGCCGAGGAAATCGTGCGCGTGGTGCGCGTCGCCGCCGGACTGGGTTTCCGCAAGTTCCGCCTCACCGGCGGCGAGCCGCTCGTGCGCCGTGACATCGTCGAGATCGCCCTCGCGATGACCGCCATCCCCGGCGTCGAGCGCATCGGGCTCTCCACCAACGGCACCCGCCTCGCCGCCCTCGCCGGGCCGCTCTTCGCGGCCGGCGTGCGCACCGCCAACGTCAGCCTCGACGCCCTCGACCCCGCGCTCTACCGCCGCATCACCGGGGGCGACGTCGCCTCGGTCCTCGCCGGTATCCGCGCCGCCGTTGCGGCCGGCTACGAGCGCGTGAAGCTCAACTGCGTGCTCATGCGCGGCGTCAACGAGGCCGAACTCTGGCCCCTCGCGCGTTTCGCCGCCGAGCACGATCTCCCGTTGCGCGTGATCGAGCTGATGCCGCTCACCAGCACCGAGGTGCTCACGGAGGCGAACTTCTTCTCGGTCGGCGATGCCCTGCGCGTCTTCTCCGCCCACGACGAGCTCGTGGCGGAGGCCAGCCACCACCTCGGCTGGGGGCCCGCGAAGTACTTCCGTCTCCGCCACACCGGCACGCTCGTCGGCTTCATCGGCGCGATGACGACCGAGCACTTCTGCGAGACGTGCAACAAGATGCGCCTCACCGCGGACGGGAAGATCCGCCCCTGCCTCGGCGACCACGGCGAGCTCGACCTGCGCGAGACCCTCCGCCACGCCCCGACCGACGCCGCCGTGCGCGCCGTCCTCGAGGCCGCTCTTCTCGCCAAGCCCAAGGAGCACCAGTTCAACGCCCAGTACCGTCCCTGCCGCCCTATGACCGCCATCGGCGGCTGAGCGCAAACCGGCGAAGATCCCCGCTGGTAGCGCCAAGCTCCAGATCGGCTCCTCTTGGGTGGGTGAACACCACGCACCACTCTCTTCGCAAGTCGCCTCCAGCCCGCCACCAGTGCCGCGCCATGACCGCCATCAACGGCTGAGCCCGGACGCGAAACTTGTCTCGTGCGGGATATGAACATGCGTCATCCCCCGCACGCCGCCGCCTCGATCCGGTCCCTCGCGACCCACGCCACCCACGCCGCCCCCACCCCGCTTCCCGCGTTTTCGATGATGCAGGTCAAGGTCCGGCGCCCTTTGTCCTCCCGTGGTGGACCACCGGTCCCATACTCCGCCGCGCTACCCAAACCTGATGACACCCCCCGCCGGCCCGGCCCCGCACTCACCGCCCAACGAATCCTCCGACCAACCGACCGCCACGTTGCAGACCTCCGCCCGCGGCTGGACGGCCGGCCTCTCCGTCGCCGTGCTCGC
>JAHFTC010000056.1 GCA_023269585.1 Opitutaceae bacterium | reverse complement strand
GTTCGGCGAGCTCGAGGGGGTAGTGAAGGGCGGCCTTGGCGAGGCCGGCGGCGAGTTCTCCGCCCTCGCCGCGGTCGACGAAGGCCTCGTCGCGGCGGGCGAAGGCGGCGTGCTCGTTGAAGGTGTTGAGCGGGTACGGCGCGGTCTGGAGCAGGCGCGTGTAGGCGAAGAAGAGCTGGAGCACGCGGTCGGTGCGGGCGCGGCCGTTGGCGGTGAGGTCGACGATGACGTAGTAGGCGCCGTGGTCGGCGGTGCGCTCGTCGAGCTCGCCGGCGAGGCCGAGGGCGAGGTCCTCGGCCTTCAGCTGGGCGAGCAGGCTGCCGGCGCCACCGGTGGCGAGCAGGTTGGTGACGAGCTCGGCGGGCTTGGCCGCGAACGCGGCGCGGGTGGGGCCGACGGGGAACTGGAGGACGAGGCGCGGGTTTTCCTTCGCGGACGGGATTTCAACGAAGCGCAGCGCGGCCTTGCGCGGGAGGAACGCGGTGCCGGCGGCCGCGTGGGCGGCGACGGGCCGGCGCGGGATCTCGGCGAAATGGCGGCGGGCGAGGGCCTCGAGCTGGTCGAGACCGGCCGGGCCGCAGAGGGCGAGCGCCATGCGGTCGGCGCTGTAACGGGATTCATAGAACGCGATGACCTCCTCGCGCGGGGTGCCGGCGAGCGTGGCGCGGTTGCCGATGGAGAAGCGGGCGTCGGGTGCGGCGGGGTCGTAGAGGCCGATGGCGACGAATTCGAGGCGGGCGAAGTCGTTGTCGCGGTGGCGTTCGAACTCGTTCTGGATGGCGGTGATTTCGCGGTCGCAGAAGTCGGCGTCGAAGCGCGGGGCGATGAAGAAGCGGGAGAGGCGTTCCACCGCGCCGTCGAAGGCGGCGTGGGAGATCTCGAGGAAGTAATTGGTGTGGTCGCTGGCGGTGTAGGCGTTGTTGGAGCCGCCGTTGGCCTGGATGTATTTGTCGAACTCGCCCGGGTCGGGGAACCGGTCGGTGCCGAGGAAGACGAGGTGCTCGAGGTAGTGCGCGAGGCCGGGGCGGGTGTCGGGATTGTCGAAGCTGCCGGCGTCGACGGCGAGGGCGACGGAGGAGAGGTTGAGCTTGGGATTCGAGCAGAGGAGGACGCGCAGACCGTTGTCGAGGACGAGGCGGCGGAAGGCGGTCTGGTCGCCGGGGGCCTTGAGGGGCGGTGGGATCGGCGCGGGCTCGGCCGCGGCGGTGAGGGTGGCGAGGACGAGCAGGAGAAGGCCGGGGAGAAGGCGCATGGTGAACGTGTTTGAGGCGGGACAGTGGCGGAGCCACGGCGCAGGGCAACCCGGCCGCGACGAGCGGAGCCGATCCGGGATGGACGGTGCCGGCGGGCGCTGGGGTGTGTCGAGGCAGGCGAGAGTCGAGTGTCGAGGGGCGACCGCCGGCGGTGCGAGCTGAGTCGCTGGGCCGCTCTGGTCTATTCTCGGGTTTCAGGTTCTCGCCGCTCGTCTGCTCGACGCATCGAATGCCTGATCAGGCGTTGGCTCAGGTGCCGGGCAACCCGATGCCTTCGAGGGCGAGGAGCTTCGCCTTGGTGCGCACGCCGCCGGGGGCGGAGAAGCCGGTGAGCTTGCCGCTGGCGCCGAGGATGCGGTGGCAGGGGATGAGCAGAGGCCAGGGGTTGGCACCGACGGCGCCGCCGATGGCGCGCGCGGCGCCGGGCTTCGCGCCGATCGTGCGACCGAGTTCGCCGTAGGTGGCGGTGCGGCCGGGGCCGATCGTGAGCAACGCGTGGAGGACGCGGCTTTGAAAAGCGGTGACGCGCGACCAGTCGTAGGCGAGATCGGCAAAGTCCTGCAGGTCGCCGGCGAGGTGGCGTTGCACGCGGGTGATCAGGGCGGCGATGGCGGGAGGCGGACTGTGGACTGTCGACTGTGGACGGTAGACCGTGGACGGATTGCTCCGGCCCTTTTCGACCGGCTCCGCGTGCGCGGCAGCGCCCCATTCGGAAGCGTTAGCGGGAAAACGCGGATTGGTTGGGAACGCGAAGCTGGTGAGGCCGGCTGTATCCCAGGAAAGGGTGCAGTCGCCGATGGCGGTGGGGAAGGTCGCGGAGGGCATGGCGGGCGGAGGATAGGGCCGATGGGACGGACGGGTCGAACGGGAAGAAGGCCGAACCGGAATGCCACGGACGACAGAAGGTGACGAAGGTGAACCGAATGACCTGGTCGAGCTGCCCTGTCTCGGCTGAAGCGCGGTGCGCTGCAGCGACGGGATCGGCCTCGGCGCGGCCGGCTACAACTTGGAGAAGGTCCAGGCGAGGAGGCGGCTGCGCTTCTGGCCCTGGGCCATGTCGATCGTGCGGACGTCGGCGGGTTTCGCCGCGGTGAGCGCGCGGCGGAGGGGCGGGAGCGAGTCGCGGCTGGAGACCAGCGTGGTGAACCAGCGTACCTGCGCGCGGAACTCGACGCTCTCGGCGATCATCCGAGAGAGGAACGCGACCTCGCCGCCGGCGCACCAGAGCTCGGCGGGGCGTCCGCCGAAGTTGAGCGGGGTGCGGCCGCCGCGGGCGGTGCCGAGGTTGCGGTTCTTGCGCTCCGAGCCGGCGGCCGCCGCGGCGGCCGAGGCGTGGAAGGGCGGGTTGCAGAGCGTGAGGTCGAAGCGTTCGCCGGGCTGGATGATGCCGCGGAAGATGGCGGTGACGGAAGTTTGGTGACGCAGCGCGACGCCGCCGGCGAGGGCTCCGTTGGCCGCGACGAGGCGCTCGGCGTTGCGCAGGGCGACGGGATCGACGTCGGACGCGACGAAGCGCCAGCCGTACTCGTGGCGGCCGAGGATGGGGTAGACGAGGTTCGCACCGGTGCCGATGTCGAGGGCGGTGATGGCGGCGCCGCGCGGGATCGTGCCGTGGTTGGTCGCGGCGAGGAGATCGGCGGCGTGGTGGAGGTAGTCGACGCGGCCGGGGATGGGCGGGCAAAGGTAGTCCGGCGGGAGGAACCAGTCGTCGAGGCCGTAGTGGGCGAGGAGCAGTCCGCGGTTGAGCGCGAGGACCGCGTCGGGATCGGCGTAGTCGATGGTGGCGTCGCCCAGCGGGCTGGGGCGAAGAAAGCGGACGAGTTCCGGCGCGCGCGCAGCCAGCACAGCGAAGTCGTAGCGCCCGCGGTGACGGTTACGCGGATGGAGCGTGGGCTTCGCGGATGGAGTGGAGGGCGGCACGGAGAGTGGAAGAGATAGGTCGGATGGGTTGGATAGGTCGAATGGGAAGAACCGACCTGGCCGCGGTAGCGGTCGGGTTTAGGCGCGGTCGGGCGCCGTGTTCTCAAGCGCGACCGGCGCTTATGCCGCCGGCGTGCCGGTGGCGGATGGGGCGAGCGGCAGCGAAAACCAGAAGGTGCTGCCGCGGCCCGGTTCGCTTTCGAGTCCGATCGTGCCGCCGTGGGCCTCGACGGCCATCTTGCAGAAGGTGAGCCCGAGGCCGGAGCCAACGCGGCGAGCGCCGGCGGCGGTTTGGCCGAACTTTTCGAAGATGCTCTGGTGCTGTTCTGGTGCGATGCCGGAACCGTCATCGATCACCGCTATGCGCGGGTGTCCTTCCGCGAGCTGAACCTCAAGGCGGATTTTTCCGTCGGGCTTGGTAAACTTGATGGCGTTGCCTAAGAGGTTGCTGATTACCCGGAGGATGAGGTTCGAATCGATGTCGGCTGGAACGGCAGCAGGTGCGAAGAGCTCGAGCGTGCGTTCGGCGGCGAGGGGGCGAAGGGTGGCAACGGCATTGCGGGCGAGTTCGACGAGATCGGCGGGGGCGTGGTGCAGCTCCATCTTGCCGGCCTCGAGCCGGCTGACATCGAGCATCTGGGAGACCATCTCGACAACTTGGGCCGCGCCGCGCCGCGCGGTAGTGGCGAGCGTGGCGGCATCCGGGTCCGTGGCGGGGACCATATCGCCGAGGACCTCGACCGACATCTGCAACGCGAGCAGCGGCGACCGCATGTCGTGCGCGATCATGTGCGTGAGCGTGTCGCGCATCTGCTCCATCTCCTGGAGACGGGAGAGGCTCTCCGCCAGGGCGAGGGACTTGCGCCGCAGCTCGAGGTGGGTGCGGACGCGGGCGTCGACCTCCTCGAACTGGAACGGCTTGCCGACGTAGTCGACGCCACCGGCCTGGAAGGCGCGGACTTTGTCGGCGGTGTCGGTGAGGGCGCTAATGAACAGCACCGGAATACCCGTCCAGCGCGGGTCGGCCTTGAGCCGGCGGCAGACCTCGTAGCCGTCCATGCCGGGCATGTTGACATCGAGGAGCACAAGGTCGGGCGCCTTCGCCTCGATGGCGCGCAGGGCCATGTCGCCGCTGGAGACGGGGCGGACCTTGTAGCCGCCGTCGCGGAGCATGGTGGTCAACAGCCGCAGGTTGGCGGGAGTGTCGTCGACCACGAGGATCGTGGCGGGGGCGGGGCTGTCGCCGTTGGTCATGACGGAGGTTGGGGTTGGACGGGAGGAGGCAGGAGGGCGGCGATCCGGTCCCAGTCGAAACGGTCGGCCAGGGTGCGCAGCTCGGCGGCGAGCTCGGGCGTCTCGTGGGCGAGGTCGTCGAGCAGGGCGAGCACCGCGTCGAGATCGGCGGCGGAGGAGGCCTGGCGGAGCGGCTCGACGAAGCGCGGAGGCAGCGCGGTGGAACTGTTGGGCGGTGCGGATCCGCCCGGTGCATCGGTGTCGAACCGTACGCCGAGCAGGCGGCGGAGGCGTTCGAGGAGTTCGTCGTCGCGGAAGGGTTTGCCGAGGAAATCGTCGACGCCCTCCATCGGGTCGCGCAGCTCCTGGATGACGCTGGCGGAGAGACCGAGGATGCGCACCTCCCGGCCGCCGTCCATGGCCCGGATACGGCGGGTGGCCTCGGCGCCGTCCATGAAGGGCATGCGGAGGTCCATGAGGATGGCGCGGGGGCGGAGGCGGGTGAAGACGGAGACAGCTTCGACGCCGTTGGACGCGGTCTCGACCACGAAACCGATCGAACGCAGGAGCGACAGGAGCAGGCGGCGGCTGTCCTCCTGGTCGTCGACGACGAGGAGCGTGCAGGGAGGTTGATCGGGAGCGAGGCGGAGCACACGGGGTGGCGCAGCGGCGCGGGGGCGGGCGGGCTCGCCGGCGACGGCGCCAAGCCGTAGGGTTACGGTGAAGACGCTGCCGCGGCCCTCGGTGCTGCGGACGGCGATGTCGCCTTCCATCATGCGGGCGAACTCTCGGCTGATCGCCAGGCCGAGGCCGGTGCCCGAGCCGGCGCGGCGGCCGGTGGCGGTTTGCTCGAACTGCTGGAAGAGGCGGTCGAGTTCGTGCGGCGCGATGCCGGGGCCGGTGTCCTCGACCTCGGCTTGGACCAGCCAGTGCTCGCGATCCTGGGGCAAGGCGCGCAGGCGCAGCGTGACGGTGCCCGCCTCGGTGAATTTCACGGCGTTGCCGAGGAGGTTGACGAGGATCTGGCGGATCTTGCCCTCATCGGCGAGGACGGCGGCGGGCAGATCCGGGGCGATGTCGGCGGTGAAGGAGAAGCCCTTGGCGGCGATGCGGGCGGCGAACGTGGAGCGCACGTTGGCGGCGAGTTGGCGGAGATCGCAGGGGCCGAGCTTGAGGGCGGCGCGCCGGGCCTCGATCTTCGAGAGCTCGAGCACGTCGTTGAGGAGGGCGAGGAGGTATTCGCCGTTGCGGTCGATGGTCTCGAGGTCGGTGCGTTGGGCGGGCGAGATCCCCGGATCGCGGAGCAGGAGTTGCGTGAAGCCGAGGATGGCGTTCATCGGCGTGCGGATCTCGTGCGACATGTTGGCGAGGAACACGCTCTTGGCGCGGTTGGCGATCTCGGCCTGGGCCTTGGCGGCCTGAAGTTCGGCCATGTGCTTGTGCTCGGTGATGTCGAGGCACGTGCCCTGGTAGTAGAGCAGGTGGCCCGAGGAATCGGTGACCGTGCGGCCGCTGAGAAGGACCCAGATCAACTGGCCGTCCTTGCGCCGGGCCTGGTACTCGTAGTTGTGAACGCCACCGGTCCGAGTGAGCGAGTCGAGGATGCGTTGGCGGTCCTCTGGGTGGGCGTAGATCTGGGTGGCCAGATCGGTGACGCTCGCGACCATCTCGTCCGGCGTGGCATAACCGTGCATGCGCGCCATGGCGGGGTTGACGGCGAGCAGGCGTCCCTCCGGCGTGCTGCGGAAAATGCCTTCGAGGGCGGTCTCGAAGATGCCGCGGTATTCGGCCTCGCTCTCGCGCAGCGCCTGTTCAGTGCGCTTGAGCTCGGTGACGTCGATGATGACGCCTTCGAGGGCCAGCAGGCGGTTGGCGTAGTCGAAGATGCCACGGCCTTGCTCGGCGACCCAGACCTCGCGATCGGTGCGGGTGGCGACCTGATAGGCGAGGCGAAACGGGGTGCGGGCGGCGAGGCAGCGCTGCACCTCCTGCCAGATGGAATCGCGCAACTCCGGCGGGATGATCTCCTGCAGGAGAGACTGGGTGGTACCAGCGTAGTCCTCTTGCGCGACCCCGAGCAGATCGCGGCAGCCGGCGCTGATGAACTCGACGGTCCAATGCCGGTCGTTGGCGCAGCGGTAGGCGACGCCGGGCAGGTTGGCCACGAGAGTCGCCCAGCGGCGTTCCTTCTCGTGCAGGGCCTCCTCGGCGAGAACCCGGTCCGTGATATCCTGCAGGGTGCCTTCGAGGCGCCGGAGGTTCCCGTCGGCGTCGAGGGTCGGCCGGATGCCTGACGCGAGGTGGCGGAGGCGGCAGCGCGCCGGGTTGGTGCGGTAGACTATGTTGTCAGGGCGACCGGACTCGCGGACGAGGCGGAATGAATTCTCGATGGCCGCGCGGTCGTCGGGGTGGACGAGTTGGTCGAACTGCGCAAAGGGAGGCGGGGCGGGCGCGGGCTCCAGATGGAAGAGCCGGAACATCTCCTTGGACCAGTACCCGGTGTCGGTGGCAATCACCAGATCCCAACTACCGATGCGGGCTTGCTCCTGGGCGGCCTCCAGCCGGGCCTCGCTGTGCCGCAGAGCCGCGGCGGCGGTTTCGCGTTCGGTGACATCCTGAATCGTGCCGAGCAGCCGGGGGCGACCGGCCGGAGCGTTCCGGTCGAGGCGGATCCGTACTTCGAAGGTGCGGGGCTCGCCCCCCACAGGATCGGAGCGGAACTGGTGCTGGGTGTCCTCGCCGGTCTGGGCGGTACGGGCAAAGACCCCCTGAAGTCCGTCGCGGTCGCGAGGGTCGACGAGCTCGAGAAACTCGGCGATGGGAGGGGGCTGCGGCGCGACCGGTAGACCAAAGAGCCGGAAAACCTCCCGCGACCAGGTGCCGCGGCCCTCGGCCAAGTCCAGATCCCAGCTGCCGATCCGGGCATGTTCCTGCGCGGCCTCGAGCTGGGCCTCGCTGCGGCGCAACGACTCCTCCGCGAGCGTGCGGGCGGTGACGTCGCGGCAGTTGAGGACGATGCCGTTGATGGCGGGATCCTGGAGCCAGTTGGTGCCGACGGTCTCGATCTGCACCCAGGAGCCGTCCTTGCGGCGTTGACGGTAGTCGATCCGGTGGGCGCACCCGGGGGTGGCGACGGCGCGGGCGAGGTTCACCGCGGCCCGCTCGCGATCCTCGGGATGAATCCAGTCGAGTCCGTTGCGGCCGAGGAGTTCGGCGGCCGAGAAGCCGAGCAGCGCCTCCACGGGGCCGTGGATGGAGCGGAATACGCCGGTGGCGTCGATGACGATGAAGAGATCGTTCGAGTTGGACAGGAGGCGCTGGAGCCTTTGCTCGCTCTCGCGCAGCACTTGTGCGGCCCAGCCCTGTTCGGTCACGTCGCGGGCGAAACCAATGAGGCGGAGGACGGTGCTGGTGTCCTGGGCGAACACCGGGACCAGCTTGGTGGAAAAGGTGCGGAGCCCGAGCGGCGTGAGCAGCTGTTGCTCAAGCTCGAGCATGTGGCGCGCGGCGACGCACTCCCGGTATTGGCGGACGAGGTTTTCCGCCTCCTGCGGCGGAAAGAGATCCGCGGGGGTCTTGGTCCCGGCCCGGAAATCCGCGACGGACAAGTCCAAGCGCTCGGCGGCTTGGTTGATGTCCTCGAAGACGAAACGGCCGTCGGACTCGACGCGCACAGTGAAGATCGCGTCGCTGGTGTGGTCGAGCGTCTCCCTCAGGCGGGCCTCGCTGCGCCGCACCTGTTCCTCGGCGCGCTTGGTCGCGGTGATGTCCATGATCATCACCGCGCGGGCCCCAGCGGGGTTGGCCGGATCGATCGGCGCGCTCTTGATCAGGACATCGACGAGGGTGCCGTCCTTGCGGCGGTGCGTTGTTTCCAGCCGGGTCGGGGTGTTGCGGTCGGTGTTCGCGTAGAGCGCGCGTCCGGCCACTTCATACGCATCGTCGTCGGGATAGAGTAGGCGTGCGCTCTGGCCGACCAACTCCTCCGCGGTATAGCCGAAGAGCTCGGTGTAGCGCTCGTTGATGCGGCGGATGATCCGGTCCTGGATCATGGCGATGCCGACCGGGGCGGACTGGAACAGGCTGCGCATCTCCAGCTCGCTCTGGCGCAGGGAGTCTTGGGCGGCGTTCTCCGCCCGGAGGCGAGCGAGTTCGGCCTCGGCGCGTTTCTGTTGTTCGCGGGCGAGTTCGGCGGAGGTTTCGGCCACCTGCTCGTGGTGCAGGAAGATTCGGTGGATGAGGAAACCGACGAGGGTGACGATTGCGCCGCAGGAGAGGGCGTACCCGACCGCGTTTTCGAGCCAGTACCCCAGGGCCGTGGAGCCGTCGGCGGCGCGGGCCGAGGGCAGGGGTAGCCAGCCCTCGCTCCAGCCGAGGTAGGCCAGGAGGTACCAGCCCAACCCCACGGCGAAGGAGAGCAGCAGGGCGCGCAGGCCGAAAATGAGGCCGGCGAAGAGCGAGCCGAGCGTGAGGAAGAGCGCGGAGTTGGGCGTAGCCCCGCGGTAGGCGAAGGCGCCGATCACCAGCACGTGGAAGAAGGCGATCAGGGTGGTGCCGCGGAAGGCGAGCGGGCTGTGTCGCCAAAGGGCGGCGATGAGCACGGCGAACAGCTGGACCGCGATCAGCCAGAAGGCCGGCATCCGCCAGAACGCCTCCGGATGGTAGAGTATCCCGACGCTCACTACGGTGGTGCCGCCGGCCCCGGCGAGCCAGAGGCAGGCGTGGAGCACGGGATCGCGGACTTCCGCGGGGAGGGGGCGACCGAGCCAGTAGTGGGCGAGCTTGAGGGCGGCGGACATCGCAAGAGCGAGCAGGGGCGGGCGAGGGAGGTTCCGCACGTTAGCGGTCCCTCAAGAGGAGGCCACTACGATTCCGCGCGCGGGTGCGGAATCGCCGGTGCAGGCGCTCGTCGCAGGAGGCCAAAGAGGTGGTGCTCCTTGTCGAGGGGGATGATGGCATCGTTGGTTTTTCAATTGTCATTGAGGATCGAAGACATGGTGACCAACGGCGGCACGGCGGTGATCGCGGGCAGGCGGACAATTTCCTGCATGGCGAGCACGCCGCGACCGTAGGCTTCGGCGCCGAGGCGGAAGGTCAGGGTGCGGCGTTCTTGGTGGGTGGCGGCACCGGAGTTGAAGGTCCGGGTTTGGTCCGCAGGAGTGCTCATGCGCACCCAGCAATCGGAAGTTGGGGGGCGAACCGAGTGTTGGTTTTTCCCCAATTGTTGTGGGGATTCGCCACCTGGTGCTTGTCGGGGAAACGAGAAGGGCGGAGCGTGGCAGGAGCCTAAGGACCGATCATCGGCTCGTGGCCGATTCGGGCTCCGAAGTAATTGGACTCACAGGAGAAGCGTCGCGGGGAACGGATGGGCGCAGGGCGACAAAGCGGCGTCGCCAGGCCGTTCCCGGATGGCGCTGCGGCGGCAGTGGGGACGTCGAGTGCGAGGGGCGACCCGATTCAAGCTCTGGGGCAGGGTGGCCGATCAAGCGCCCGTCTCCCTTCGATCCACCACCAGACCTCACTCAGATGCGCAACCTCACCATCGGCAAAAAGACCAACCTCGCGATCGCCTCGTCCTACGTGCTCATCGCGATCATCGGCTGTCTGCTCTACTTCAACACCACCAAGTTCATCCAGACCCAGAAGTGGGTGGCCCACACCACCAAGGTCACGAGCAACATGACCCAGTTGCTCGCCACGTTGGTGAATATGGAAACCGGCGTGCGCGGCTATGCCGTGGGCGGTGAGGAGAAGTTCCTCGAGCCCTACCACGCCAACCTTACCGAGTTCGGCCGCCTGCTCGCGGCCACCAAGGAACTGGTGAACGACAATCCCGCCCAGGTCGCCCGTTTGACCAAGCTCGGTGAAGCCGAAGCCCAGTGGCACTCCTCCGATATCGTGCCCACCCTGGAGGCCCGCCGCGCCGCCAACCAGGACACCGCCAAGCTCCTCGCCTTCGTCGCCGAGTTCAACCAAGCCAAGGGCAAGGCCCAGATGGACGCCATGCGCGCCCAGATCGCCGAGATCGTCGGTATCGAACAATCCCTCATGGCCTCGCGCGAACAGGCCTTCGCCGCCGCCAGCCAGTCCTCGAAAGCCTGGATCACCATTGGTCTGCCCGTCGCGATGCTCATCGGATTGGTGTTGCTCGTCTGGGTCGTGCGCGGCGCCGTGCGCTCGATCACCCTCACGGCCGGCCTCCTGAGCGATGGCGCCAATCAGGTCGCCAGCGCCGCCAACCAGGTCTCCGGCTCGAGCCAGACCCTCGCCGAGGGGGCCAACGAACAGGCCGCCGCGCTCGAGGAGACCAGTTCCTCGCTCGAGGAGATGGCCAGCATGACCAAGCGAAACACCGAGAACGCCGGGAAGGCCAACGAACTCGCGCGCCAGGCCCGCATGTCCGCCGATTCCGGCGCCGCCGACATGAGCTCCATGACCGCCGCCATGGGCGCGATCAAGACCAGTGCCGACGACATCGCGAAGATCATCAAGACCATCGACGAGATCGCCTTCCAGACCAACATCCTCGCTCTCAACGCCGCCGTCGAGGCCGCGCGTGCCGGCGAGGCGGGCGCGGGCTTCGCGGTCGTCGCCGACGAGGTCCGCAACCTCGCCCAGCGCGCCGCCCAAGCGGCCAAGGAAACCGCCGGCAAGATCGAGGGCGCCATCACCAAGACCGCCCAAGGTGTCGCCATCACCGACAAGGTCGCGGCCAGTCTCCAGGAAATTGTGACAAAGGCCCGCGAAGTCGACGCGCTCGTCGCCGAGGTGGCCAGTGCTTCCAAGGAACAGACCCTGGGCATCCAGCAGGTCAACGGAGCGGTCGGCCAGATGGACAAAGTCACCCAGTCGAACGCGGCCAACGCCGAGGAGAGCGCCAGCGCGGCGGAGGAACTCAACGCCCAGACCGTTTCCCTCAAGGAGGCGGTGGCGAGCTTGCTCAGTTTGGTCGACGACTCGGCTGCCCACCGGTCCGCATCCGCCGGCGCCGCGCCGTCGGTCGTACCGCCAACCGCACGTCCCGCCGCCGGCCGCGCCACCGCCGAACATCGTCGCGCGATGGCCGCCCATGTCGCCCCCGCGCCGCGCCCGCATCCGGTCGCCGCCGGCAACTTCAAGAACCTGTGAGCGCCACGCCACGCCCGCCGCTGCGGCGGGGCGTGGTGCGCTCCACGTCCCGGGCACTCGGTCGGGCCGGTGAATATCGGGGAAGGAACAGCGCGGCCTCTAATTGGATAGACTCCACGCGCTGTTCCTTGAGCGGTAACGAAGTGTAAGCGCGTCGGATAGGCGACGGCTGTGGTGCTTGGGGGCGCTCCGAGTGGTGTTGGGCGGGTTGGTGCCCGAGTCATTCGGCCCGGATCTCGCGGAGGCGGCCCGACAGGCCCAGGCCAAGTTCTCCCGCCTGCCGCGCATTCGTTAGGTCGGTACGGCGCTGCAAGTCTTTGCCGCCGACGCGACCGCCTATTCCATCGCCCTAATCGAGGCCGCGGTCGGGGGCGACGCAGAGCGGACCCTGCGGGCCGATGCTGGGTCCAGCTTCGCGCCTATGACGACCTGTTTGTGGGACACTAAGGGTCTTCATGTTTGTTCCTGAAGAGAGAGCCGCGAGCGGTGGTTCAGGCGGCGACGGTGATGGCGGCGTCGAGTTGCTCGCCGGTGAGCACGTGGTCGATGTCGAGCAGCGCCTTCACCTCGCCGCGCACACGGGCGAGGCCGCGGAGGAACGCGATGTCGACCGCGCAGCCGAACTCCGGCGGAGGCGAGATTTCGGTTTCGCTGATCGACATGACCTCCTCGACGGTGTCGACGAGCAGGCCGATCGGCACGATCCCGCGCGTGGCGGAGCGGAACTGGACCACGATGATGCAGGCGCGGTCGCCCTCGGGTTCGGCGGGCAGGCCGAAGCGGCGCCGCAGATCAACGACCGGCACGATGCGGCCGCGCAGGTTGATCACGCCGCGGAGGTGCGCGGGCAGCTGTGGCACCGCGGTGACAGTGGTGCTGCGGATGATTTCCTGAATAGTGAGGACATCGATTCCGTAGGCTTCGGCACCGAGTCGGAAGGTGAGATAGCGGCCTGAGGGGACGGTGTCGGCGGACGAGGGGGTGGCTTGGGAGCTCATGGGCGATGGCGGTTGTGTGCGGGACGATGCGTGTGCAGGGAGCGACATCGGCCACCATTGCTTGCGGGGTTAAGCCGCGTTTCCCCAACGCGTGTCGGCTTTCGCGCAGCGTCGCTGTCGCGTGAATGCCCGACAAACCCCGTGGTCGCCGAAGACTCAGGCCTGCGCCAGACCCAGGCGCACGGCGCAGCGGACCAGTTCCGCGCGGTTGGAGCAGCCGAGCTTCTTCGCGAGGCGGGCGCGGTAGGTATCCACCGATTTGACGCTTACGCCGAGTTTGGCGGCCACCTCCTTGTAGCTGAGGCCGTCGGACAACCCTTTGAGCACGCCGCGCTCGCGTTCGGAGAGCGGTGGTTGGGCGGGTGGCTCCACGGCGCGAGGGGAGGCGGACTCCCGCAGCGAGGCGGCGAGGGCGGTGGCGGCGTCGGGCGAGAGAAACACCTTGCCGGCAGCGATGGTGCGCACGGCGCGGACGAGATCGTCGCTGGCTTTGCTCTTGTAAACCAAGCCATCGGCGCCGGCCAGAAGTGCGGCGCGGGCGACGTTGGCCGGTTTGCTGCCGGTCAGCGCGAGCACCCGGGTGTTCGGCCAGCGGGATTTGATCGTCGTGGTGGCGGCCAAGCCGCCGACTCCCGGAAGATCGAGATCCATCACGACCAAGTCCGGGGATTTCTCGTCGATGATCGCATAAGCGGCGGCGGCATCGGCGACGTCGGCGATGACTTCCAGCCCGACTTCGCGCTGCAGGCGGAGACGCAGCCCGGTGCGTACGAGCTCATGGTCATCGACGAGGGCGATTTTGATGGTCATCGGAGAAGGCCTATGTGCGCACGATAGAGTGTGAGCGCGGGAGGGCAATCGCCGGTACAGCGGTTCGGCGACGACCGGGATCCCGGAGCGGTCCGAAGGATCGATACGGGTGAGGCGCTGTTGCGCGTGTCTTCCGGGAGGGAGGGGCGGTGTACTGCGGGCGCGACTCGAGGCGGAGCTTGCTTGGGCGGCGGATCGGTGTAGGCGATACGCGGATGAGCGGCTCCTTTCTCGCGGTCTTCCTCACGACGATGGTCATCGCCACGATCACGCCTGGGCCGAGCATGCTGCTCGCGCTCAACCACGGGATCAGCTTCGGCTGGCGGCGTTCCTTGGCGACGGCGTGGGGCAATGTGGTCGCGACGGCGTTGCAGTGCCTGGTGTCGTTTGCCGGGCTCGGGTTTATCCTCGCGCAGGCGGCGTGGGTGTTCACCGCCATCCGTTGGGCAGGCGCGGCGTATCTCGTCTACCTCGGGTGCCGGCTGTTGTTCGGGCCGGTGGAGGCGATCGGTGCGGCGGCCGGTGAGGAAGGCGGCGCGCCGCGGCGGAGTCTGTTCCGCGAGGCGTTCTTCGTGACGGCCGGCAATCCGAAGGCGGTCCTCTTCTTCTCGTCGCTGTTCCCGCAGTTCTTCGCGGACGGGCAACTGACGACCGGCAAGGCGGCGGTGATGCTCGGGTCGACGCTGCTGACCACTTTCAGTTGCATGATGCTCTACGCGTCGGCCGGGCATCGGATCCAGGGGCTGTTTCGACGGCCGCGTTTCCGCACGGTGTTTCAGCGCGGGGTGGGTGCGACGCTCGTGGGGTTCGGCGCGGGGCTGGCGTGGGATCGGCGGTGAGGCGAGGTGGGTTGGTGGCGTGGCGACCGCCGGATAATGTGCTTGAGAGATGGGCACGAGGTTCCATCGTGACGGCATGGCGAATGTGAACGTTGCCGCACGCCGTGCGGCGCTGGTGTTGCTCGGTGGGCTAATGCTTGGTGTGGCGCCCGTGGGCGTTCGTGCTGACGGTGCGGCGAGGGTCGATCGACGGTATGCGACCAAACAGCAGGAGCGAGCGGCTGAGCTGATGGCCGAGAAGGACGCGCAGGCATTGCGCCAAGCAGAGGCTTCGCTGAAGGCGCTCGCCACGCATGCGGCTGATCCGGCGAAGATGGAATCGGTGGTCGAGGAGTTCGCCCGGAGCCGCGCGGAGCTCGACTTGAGGAAATGCCTGGCGCGGTGGGTGGCGAACCGTTCCTCGGAGTTCGACCGGCAGCAGGCGGAGCGACCTTATGTGCAGGGCAATCCCGTCCGGGAGGTGGACGTGCTCCACGCTGCCGTGTTGGACATGCAGAAGGTTGAGCGCGTGCCCGGCTGGATGCGCGTGAGAATTGAAGGCGACGCCGCCCTGACGGTGGCCGGGGCCTATGGGCGGTCGTACGAGTTGCACAAACTGGCGTTTGTGGCGGTGTATGATATCCGGCCTGACTGGACCGGTATGACGCTCAGCGACCTCACGCTCAACGGAATCGGGGCGGCGGTCGACTGATCAGGGGCGTGACGGCGCGAGGTGGCGCGCGGCGACGGCGCGGGCGATCTCCTGCTCGGCTTCGGCCCAGAGGGCGGCGCAGCCTTCGGCGGCGTGGCGGTTGCGGGCGTGTACCCGATCGGCGGTGACTCCGTGTTTCCGCCAGGCCGCACCCTCGGTGGCGGAGTTGAGGAAGATCGGGAGCACGCGGTCCATGGCGTGGGCGTACTTGGCCTCGGCGGTGGTGCGGGCCTCGAACTCGTCCCAGAGGGCGCGGTACTCGGCGGCCTGGTCGGTCGGGAGGAGGGGGAAGAGGCGGTCGGCGGCGCGGGCCTCGCGCTCGTGCTGGGTGGCGGCGCCGGCGGTGTCGTAGGCGAAGGTGTCGCCGGCGTCGATTTCGACGAGGTCGTGGATGAGCAGCATCTTCACGACGCGGAGGAGATCGACGGGCGTGTTGGCGTGTTCGGCCAGGAGCACGGCCATGATCGTGACATGCCACGCGTGCTCGGCATCCGTCTCCTGGCGACGTCCGACGAGGGTATAGTTCTGTCGGCGGATCTCCTTCAGCTGGTCGATCTCGAGGAGGAAGCGGAGCTGCTGGGCGAGGCGGGACATGACGGCGGACAGTGGACGGTGGATCGTGGGCGGTCGACGGTGAAGGCGGAGGTGCGGCAAACGAGAGGTGACGCGCGTTGGCGACGGAACGCGGCTCGGTGCGGGGCGTGGCGGGCGGATCGATCGTCTCCGGGCTGGACGCGAGCACGAGTGGCCGCAGCATGCGGCGCCATGCCCTTTTCCCAGGAACTGTTGTTCGCCGTGGCGTTTTCGGATGTCGAGGGTGTGCGGCGGTTGGCCGCCGGAGCCGACTTGGATGAATGGACCAAGAAGGGCGAAACGCTCTTGCTCGCCGCGATCCGTGACGCGGCCCCGGCGGAGATCGTGGGCAAGCGCGGCAATCCCGCCGAGTTGGTGGGCCTGTTGCTGGAACTCGGCGCGGATCCGAACCGGCCGGACCGGGCCGGCTGGACCCCGTGGATGGCCTGTCTTTCGCGGGTCGACGATCGGGTGGTGCGCGACGATCAGCTCGTGATTCGCGACCTGTTGGCGGCGCGCGGGGTGGATCGCGGCGGCGAGGAGTTGTTGCATCTCGTCCGGGACGCTGCGGCCGGGGACCTGGCGGCGGTGCGCGCGGCCGCTGAAGCGGGTGTCCGGCTGGACGACCCGCGGCTACCGAGTCTCGCGGCGGCGGCCAGCGGTGGGCAGGCGGAGGTCGTGGAGTTTTTGCTGGGGCGCGGAGTCGCCGTCGAACCGCCGCGGGCCGCGGGCGACCCGCTGAGTCTGCTGATCCAGGCGGCCTACGCCGGCCATCTCCGGGTGGTGCAGCTTCTGGTGGCGCACGGGGCGGAGGTGGCGTATTCGATCGACGGCGGCGACGAGGCGACGGCCGAGGGATACGCGCGCCAAGCCGGACATGAGGCGGTGGCGGAATGGCTGGCCGCGCACACGCCGCCGGAGGTTCTGGCGGAGCGGGCCCGGCGGCGCGCCCTGCGGAAGCCGAAATACCGGAAGCTTTTCGCGAGCCGGACCAACGGCTCGAACTACGACCTCACGACGGAGGCGATTGTCGCTCGGCTCGACGAATGGGATACGGAATGCGGGCTGACGATCGTGGCGGCGGACGCGTCGAGCGTGACGATCCGGTGCCAGCGCAAGCCGGCGGATCCGGCGGCCTTCGCGCGGCAGGTGCACGAGTTCTGTCCGGATTGCGTCGAGCAGGGGCTGGAGTCGCTCACCGCGCTGGAGGAGGCGATCCGCCGCCGGCAGGACCTCGTGCTCTGGTGGGATTGAAATGGGAAACCGGAGACCGAAGAGCGGAAACCGGAGACCGGAGACCGGACGGAGGCGGAGAGCGGAGACTGGAGAAGGAGAACCGCGAATGGACGCTGATGAATGCCAATCGGTAACGATTCAATTGCCGCGTAGGTCAGCGAGCTCGCGGATTCACCCCGCTCTGAACGGGTCGAAGGGCTCGCGCTCTGAAAAGCGCGTGCAAGCACGCTGACCTACAGTTGCACCATCGGTGCGAGCCCTAGCGCTCGTGGGCCCGCGGCAATCGCGTGAACACGGCTAAATCCGGAGGAGGGAGAGCGGAGGACGAAGACCGGACGGAGGACGGAGTGCAGATGGCGGAGGAAGGAATGGGAACCACTAATGATCTTCGCCGAATAGACTGACGGGCGTTCCCTCAAAATAACCGAGGGATTTGCCGAGCGAACGGACGGCGGCGGAGCGCCGTCCCTACCGCGTCAGTCCAATGCGCGAGTCTCGATAATTCACACTAAGGGGCACTAACCCGAACAGTTCACACCTCCTCTGACGACAGAGCGCACTCGGGGTTAGGTTGAGCGCAGCGAACGTCGCCCTGAATGACTCCGTCATCCAGCTACGTGGCGGGGCTGTATCCCGGGCAGGCGCGGGCGAGCGACGCGGGCGCGGAGGCCGGCGCCACGGGGCTAGAACTTGAAGACCTCGAGCTGGACCCGGAACTGGAAGCCGGACTCGCGGCGCTGGCCTTCATAGAACGCGATCTGGTACTCCAGCGACCAGAGGTTGCGGAAGGTCTGCCGCAGGCCGTACACCTGCTCGTAGAACTGCGAGGCGATCGCGTCGTAGCGCCAGAGGCCGGTGAGGGTGAAGCGCTCGTTGAGGCGGATGGCGGCATCGAGCGTGTATTCCTCGAGCTGGCCGCGGAGGAACTGCGTGCCGAAGCGGGCGGTCCAGAAGTGCGAGTCGGTGAGCGTGATACCGGAGTTGAACTCCTCGAGGCGGAAGTTGTGCGGGTCGAGGCGCTGGAAGGCGTCGAAGCGGATCCACGGCGCGGGCATCAGCGCGATGTCGGCGTGGAGGTCGGAGGTACGGCGGAGGGCGGGGGCGACGAGGCGGTTGAAGTGCCGGTCCTGCGCGAGGGTGAGGATCACGAGGTCGCGCACGCCGCCCTTGCCGTCGCGGGTCTGGAGGCGCTGGGCGAGGCCGTAGCGCAGGGTGTTGAGCGCGGAGAGCGCGTCGAGGGAGCGGATGTCGCCGAGGTCGAGGGGCTGGAGCCGGGTGGAGAAGACGGAGCGGTCGATGTCGGGGATGTAGGCGCGGCCCTTCTCGGCGTCGGGGAGGTAGCGATACTGGGCGAACGGTTCGACGAGGTGGCGGAGGCCGTCGATGCCCCAGCGCGCGTTCTTCACCTCGAACTCGCCGTAGGCGCGGGCGCGGACGTCGGCGCCGATCTGGCCGAGGACGCGCGTGTAGTCGTCCTTGCCGCCGAGGGCGGAGAAATAGTGGGTGACGCGGGCGCCGGCGACGGGGGTGACGGTGAGCCAGGGCGTGAGCACGGTGGGGCTCTCGAGGCCGTAGTAGGCGTCGAAGCGTTCGCTGGAGCGGTCGAGGGCGAGGGTGGAGTTGTCCTCGCGCAGGCGGACGAAGGCGAGGGAGCCGCGCTGGATGAGGCCGGGCACGATGGGATGGGCGAGGAGGTCGGCGCGCAGCTCGGGTTCGCGGCGGCGGGTGACCTGGAAATCGTTGGGCTGGAAGCGGCCGAAGGCGGAGGCCACGGTGTTGTCGCCGGTGTAGGCGAGTTCGACAAACGTCTCCGGTTGCTGGTTGCGGGCGAAGCGCTGGCGGGCGTAGTCGCGGATCACCTCGGAGTCGCTCCAGTAGGTGATCTGGTTCATGAGCGAGAAGTGCTCGCCGTGGGTCACACGGTTGCGCCAGTCGAAGTAGCCGCGGTGCGCCCCGACCTGCCGGCCTTCGCTATCGAGGCCGCGGTTGGCGCGACTGCCGAAGTCGTAGATCCAGCCCGAGCGCAACCAGCCGAAGTAGGAGGTGTCGCCGCGCTGGGTGTCGTATTCGGCGGCGGGGCCGACGATGACCCCGCGCTTGCTGTAGAGGCCGACCTCGGGGCCGAAATGGACGCCGCTGGCCACGGGGGCGAGGGCGGTGACATCGAGGAAGGCGCCGGTGGAGCTGCGGAAGCCGGCGCGGATGTCGGTCTGGAGCGGCGGGGTGTCGAGGCGTTGGCTGAAGACGGGGAGCGGGAAGAGCGGAATGGGGCCGAGGCGCAGGCGGGCGTCGTGAGCGCGGAAGCTCTTGCCGGCGATGAAGTCGATGGACTTGGCGCGCAGGGTGGGGGTGTAGGTGCCGGGCTCGCCGTAGCTGAGCGTGGCGTCCTGAAGGGTGAATTCGCTGGTGTTGCCCTCGAGTTCGCGGCCCTCGAGGTAGAGCGGGTAGTAGCCGGCGCGCGTGTTGGCGAGGCGGACCTTGCCGTCGGCCAGCGAGTAGGTGCCGGCATCGGCGACGAGGCGGACGGGGCCGCGGGTGAGCACGATGTGGCCGCGGGCGGTGGCGACGCGGGTCTGGTCGTTGTAGCGGATCTCGTCGGCGGTGAGGACGAGTTCGCCGTAGGTGAGGCGGGCGTCGAGCACGACCATCTCCTTGGAGTTGTAGTCGAACTCGAGCGGCTTGTCGGAGATCGAGACCAGATCGAGGGTCTCGCCGACGGCGAACGCGCGGAGGGCGGCACCGAGGGCGAGGACGGAGGCGAGGAGGGAGTGGCGGAACTTCACGCGGGCGGCAGCAAAGAGGGAAGCGTGGCGCGGTGCAACTCCGCGAATGGGGCGCGGCGGCCGCGCCGAATCCGGCCGCTGGTGGCACGGGATCGGCGGCGAGTAGGGGGACGGAGAGGAAAAGCGGAGAGGGAGAATCTGGAACTCATGAACTCAGGAAGCGGAGGGATGGCGGGTGGGGCGGAGCGACGGCAATGGAGGAAAAGGAAACCACTGATGCACACTGATACACACTGATGGGCGGGGAACGGAGGGGCGAGGAGCGGCGGAAAGGGAATCGCAGCGCGGCCGAGTCGTCTCCGAAGGGCACGAGGCGCGGAGAAGGCAAACACACCTCGTGGCGCCGGCCTCCGTGCCGGCGAAACCCGATCCCGCAGGCACGGAGGCCTGCGCCACGGCCATCCCTCTTTTAGGAGGGGCGCGGGGCGGCGTCTGGCACGCGGCGCGCTTGCTTCGTCCGGTTCTCCGCGAATACTCCCGCCACAACACTGCATGAGCGCAAAAACTGCCGCCAGCTCCAGCCCTCTCCAACTTCTCCTGCGGGCGCAGCTCGCCGAACCGCACGCTTTCCTCGGGATGCACCCGCACACGCTGGACAACGAGCGGGGCGTGATCGTCCGGGCGTTCCTGCCCCAGGCCAGCTCGTGCGAAGTCGTCGACCTCGTGCACAAGCCGGAGCGCCGCTACCCGATGCTGCAGCTGGCCCCCGAGGGCTATTTCGAGGTGTTCATCAGCAAGCGGTCCGACGTTTTCCGTTACCAGCTGCGCGCCACTCTGCGCTCGGGCGACATCCGCCAGTTCTCCGACCCGTACTCGTTCCTGCCGACGATCTCGGAGCACGACCTCTTCCTGTTCAACCAGGGCAACGAGCACTTCATCTACAAGAAGCTCGGCGCCCATGTGCGCGAGATCGAGGGCGTGCCCGGCGTGGCGTTCGCGGTCTGGGCGCCGGCGGCGTCCCGGGTCTCCGTCGTGGGCATCTTCAACAACTGGGACGGCCGTGCGCATCCGATGCGGCCGCTCGGCGGTTCGGGCGTGTGGGAGGTCTTCATTCCCGGCCTGCGGGAGGGCGAAGTCTACAAGTACGAGCTCCGCGGGCAGGAGGGCGCCATCTTCCTCAAGACCGATCCGTACGGCACCTACTTCGAGGCGCCGCCCAACAACGCCTCCATCGTCTGCAACACCCGCCGTTACCAGTGGGGCGACGCCGAGTGGCTGGCCCGCCGGGCCGAGCGCCCGAGCATCGACCGGCCGATGTCCGTCTACGAGGTGCACCTCGGTTCGTGGAAACGGATCGTGGAGGACGCCAACCGCCCGCTGACCTATCGTGAGATCGCGCCGTTGCTCGCCGAGCATGTGCTCGACCTGGGGTTCACCCACGTCGAGCTCATGCCGATCGCCGAGCACCCGTTCGAGGGCTCGTGGGGCTACCAGGTCACCGGCTTCTTCGCGCCGACGCACCGCTACGGCACGCCCGAGGACTTCCAGTTCTTCGTCGACTACCTGCACCAGCGCGGAATCGGCGTGATCCTCGACTGGGTCCCCGCGCATTTCCCGCGCGACAGTTTCGCGCTGCCCAACTTCGACGGCACGCACCTCTACGAACACGCGGACCCGAAGCAGGGCGCCCACCAGGACTGGGGCACGCTGATCTTCAACTACGGCCGCCATGAGGTGCGCAGCTTCCTCGTCGCCAACGCCCTCGCCTGGCTCGACCGCTACCACGTCGACGGCCTGCGGGTCGATGCCGTGGCCTCGATGCTCTACCTCGACTACTCCCGCAAGGAGGGCGAGTGGATCCCGAACCAGTACGGCGGTCGCGAGAACCTCGAGGCGATCGAGTTCCTCAAGCAGGTCAACAGCCTCGTGCACCACTACTATCCCGGCGTGTTGATGATCGCCGAGGAGTCGACCGCGTTCGCCGGCATCACCAAGCCCGTGGCCGACGGCGGCATCGGCTTCGACCTGAAGTGGAACATGGGCTGGATGCACGACACGCTGCGCTTCTTCCAGAAGGAGCCTGTCCACCGCAAGTGGCACATGAACGACCTCACGTTCGGGATGCTCTACCAGTACTCCGAGAACTTCGTGCTCTCGTTCTCCCACGACGAGGTCGTGCACGGGAAGGGTTCGCTGCTGCTGAAGATGGCCGCCTGGCACATCCCGGACAAGGCCGCCAATCTCCGCGCGCTCTACGCCCACCAATGGATGTGGCCGGGCAAGAAGCTGCTCTTCATGGGCAGCGAATGGGGCCAGTCCCGCGAGTGGGCCTACGACCGCAGCCTCGACTGGCACCTGCTCCAGTACATTGACCACCAGGGCATCCGCCTGCTCGTACGCGACCTCAACCAGCTCTACCGCAACGAGCCGGTGCTCGGTCTCAACGACATCAACCATCAGGGCTTCCGCTGGATCGCCAACTGGGATGCGGACAACTCCGTCATCGCCTACCTGCGGCAGAGCGAGCACCACCCCGACGAGCTGATTGTCGTGGTCGGCAACTACACGCCGCTCGGGCGCCGCGGCTACCGGATCGGCGTGCCGCGCGCGGGTTTCTGGCGTGAGCTGCTCAACACGAACTCCGAGTACTACGGCGGCAACGGCGAGGGCAATGGCGGCGGCATCGCCTCCCAGCCCGTGCCGTGGGACGGGTACGCTGATTCGCTCGAGCTGGTCCTGCCGCCGCTGGCGACCACGGTCTTCAAGTGGCGCAAGGAGGGCTGAGCAAAGGGCCGATGACGCCGGGCCGACGAGGCAAGCCGGCGTCATGGGTGCCCCTCGCGTTTTTCGTCTGCATCGGCGGCTTCATGCTGACCGGCATGCTGGCGAAGCGTGTCCCGTTTTTGGGTGCGCTTTCGCCGGTGTTTTGGCTCGGTGGCATCGTTGTGTGGGTCGTCGGCACGATCCAGCAGGGGGCAATCGGCCCGACGGGCGGCGGCACTTGGGTCGCGCGAAAGGATGCGCCGAAGACCTTCTGGGCGGTCCTCGGGACCATCGCAGCGGTGTTTGGCTGCTTCGGATTCCTTTTTCTCGCCCGGGCGCTCCGTTGAACGGCCCCAAGTTTGAGCCTCGAGCCGGTTTTGTGCGTGTTCTTGGGTGGCAAGCGCCACGGATTTGAGTTTCCAGCTGCGGTCGCATCGCGCTTCCTGTGCACGTGCCAGAATCTCCTTCCTCCGAACTCGTCACCCGCATCGCCGCCGGTCGCAAGGCCGTGCTGGCCCAGACGGCTTTCTTCCATGCCCAGTTCGGCCGGGCGGCGAGCCATTGGAAGCACGATGGCTCGCGCGTGACCGAGGCCGATCTCGCCATCTCGAAGGCGATCTTCGCGGAGCTCGGCGCCGCGTTTCCGGGCGACGATCTCTTCAGCGAGGAGCTGGCGGTGGGGGAGAATCCGTTTCCGCGCAAGGGCCGCTGGTCCTGGGTGCTCGACCCGATCGACGGCACCAACAACTACGCCCTCGGCGTGCCGGTGGTGGCGATCTCGCTCGGCCTGCTCTGCGACGGCGAGCCGGTCTATGGTTTCCTCTATGATCTCGGCCGGCGCGGGCTCTTCCACGGCGGGCCGGGACAGGGCGTGTGGGAGAACGACGAGCGGCTCGAGCCGAAGTTCGGCCGCAGCGGCCGCCACGAGCGGATCGTCGCGACCCACTCGCCGATCGATCCGCGGTACCTGCCGCTGGCCACGGCGATCCTTTCCGGATACAAGCTGCGCGGCTTCGGCAGCGGGGCGCTGCACCTCACCTACGCGTCGCTCGGCATGATCGACGTGTGCCTGGATTTCACGGTGAAGGTGTGGGACATCGCCGCGGCCGCGGCCATCGCGCGGGAGGCGGGTGCGAAGATGCACTTCTTCAACCAATCGCCGTTCCCGCTCCAGCAGTTCGACCTGAAGATGAAATCGCTGCAGTACTGCGCGGGCAGCCCCGAGGCCATCGACGAGATCGTCGAGTTGGTGAAAGCCGCCCGGCCCTGAGGCGCGGGAAGGCGGTCGAGTGTCGAGGGACGAGTGCCAAACTCTCCGATACGGGTCGCAACGCCGGCTTCTGCAACGCCGAGGAGACAGCCACGACGAAAGGCTGAATTGCTCCGCAATCCAGCGACGCGGCAGGCGCTGCCACTGCACCCAAATCTTCCGGACGACAGAAGGTAACGAAGGAAGCCAAGGGAGACCGGACACCTACGCGCAGCAGATGAGGGCGGGCGCCGAACCGTCGGTGGAGCAACCTGAGGCGCGCGGCCGCTCCGGTTAATGCTTGTTTCCGGCTCTCGACGCGCGACCGAATCGATCGGCTCAGGCCGGCAGCGCTCCGGGCAGAACCTGCTCGATCACGACATCGAGTTTCTGCGACGGGTGGCAGTCGGCGCGGAGGGCGACGAAGCCGTCGCGGTGCTGGTCCCAGATCGGCCAGAGCGCCTGGCGGTCGGTCTCGGGCAGCGGGAGCTTCTCGATGGCGGCGCGGGAGAAGAAACCGAAACGGCCTTCGGAGATGTGGGGCGGCAGGGCGTCGATCGGCACGCGGCAGCGGAAGAGGAACATGAGCCAGTGGCTCTGCCCCTCGTAGGCTTTTTCCGCGATCATCGAGAAGAGGTGGAGGTCGCGTTCGGCGACGATCGTCAGCCCGATCTCCTCGCCGACCTCGCGGGCGGCGCACTCGAAGGGCGACTCGCCGGTGGGCATCTCGAGCTTGCCGCCGATGGGGCTCCACAGTCCGGCGTTGGGCGCCTTGGCGCGTTCGATAAGCAGGAGGTCGCCGGCGCGGTTTTCGACGAAGACGAGGACGCTGATCTTGTAGGGAAGCATGGCGGAGCCGGATGGCGCGCGCAGAGTTGGCGGAAGCGACGCGGGTGGGAAGCGTGAAGTTTCTTCGGTCTCGCCGGGGGGAATTCCTGTCAATGCCGACGCGGCGCGTCGCGGAGTGAACTTCGGTTTGCCACAGCCGGCGGGCGCGGGCATCGATGAGCGTGGATGGGATCAGGTGGCGTCGCCCCCCAGCGCGGCCTCCCGGACATAAACACATGAGAACATCGCAATGGAGCGCATGGCGGCCGTTGGTCGCTGCGCTGGTTGGTTCGATTGCCGTCGCGGCTGCTGCGCAGTCGTGGACGTTTGATGGAGACGCTCAGGGGTGGCAGGCCCGCGACCTCACGAGCTATACCGAGATCGGCGACGCATCGGACGTGGTCTGGAATGAAACCGGCGGAGCATCCGGCGGCTATATCTCGAAGTTCGATCCGTCTGTGCGTTCCTACTTCCTCGAGGCGCCGATCGCGGCGGGAAGCGACTATTCGTCGTTCGTCGGCGGCTCGCTCGCGTTCTCGTTGCGCTCTGATTTCAACGACTGGGTGAACGACAATGTCGTGATCTTCCGGGGAGTCACCGGCGGTGTTTCGACAACGATCGTCACGACGGTCCCGGTTCCGGATCCGACCGGCGCCTGGCTCTCCTATACGGTCGATCTGGATGCGGCCAACTTCCATGTCGGGTCCCGGGACGGTTCCGCCCCTTCGGCCGTGCAGTTTGCCGAAATCATGGGCAGTCTTTCGACCTTTCTGCTGCCCGGCGAGTTTGGGAACGGCGTGAAAGAGACCACCGGGATCGACAGCGTGCGATTCACCGCGATCCCGGAGCCATCGACCTATGCGGCGTTGGTCGGTGGCGCGGCATTGGCGCTGGTGGCCATCCGCCGGTACCGGCGGCGCTGAACCCAAAGCGTTTTCTGCAAACGCCAAATACTCTCACGACCGTGAGAGTATTTGGCGGAAGTGATTACAAGCTATTGATTATCAGTGGCAATGGATCGCCAAATAAGTTCACGGTCGTGAAGTTATTTGGCGAAAGGCTGAGATGGGGGCGCGGGCCGGGTGGGGTGGGCCAATTTGAGGCGACGCTGCAGGGTGTCGCCTTTTTCGGGGGCGAATGGCGACCGGAGGGATCCTGTTTAGGCCTGCCGGTGCGGACCAAGGTCGAGTTTCGAGGGACAAGCGCCGAACCTGGAGAGTTATGATCACGCGAAGCCGTGATCATGACTCTTGAACCGTCGGTGGCACGCTCTGAGCCGCTCCGTTTTCCGGTTTATCTTCGGTGATCCGGCTCTTGTCGCTCGCCCGCTCGACGCTCGACCGACCGCTTACGGCGCAGGCGTGATCATGCAATGGCCGCGAGCTCTCAAGCGCTGTGGCTCGCGCCGATGGTGAAACCGTAGGCCAGCGTGCGTGCACGTGCTTCTCAGCGCGCGAGCCCTTCGACCCGCTCAGGGCGGGGCGAATCCGCGAGCTCGCTGCCCCGCGCGGCAATTGAAGTGTTACGGCTCAGGCGCCTGGGGAGTAGGCGTCCATGCCGGCGCAGGTGCAGATCAGGTTGCGGTCGCCGTAGGTGTTGTCGATGCGGCTGACGGAGGGCCAGAATTTGGAGACGCGCGTCGACTCGCTCGGGAAGGCGGCGAGTTCGCGTGAATACGGGCGGTCCCACTTGTCGGCGCAGACGACCGAGGCGGTGTGCGGGGCGTGCTTGAGCACGTTGTTGGCGCGGTCGGCTTGGCCGCGCTCGACGGCGAGCATCTCCTCGTGGATCGAGAGCAGCGCATCGCAGAACCGGTCGAGCTCGGTCTTCGACTCGCTCTCGGTCGGCTCGACCATGAGCGTGCCGGCGACCGGCCACGACATCGTGGGCGAGTGGTAGCCGTAGTCCATGAGTCGCTTGGCGACGTCCTCGACCTCGATGCCGGTGCGCTGTTTCCAGCCGCGGAAATCGACGATGCACTCGTGGGCGACGAGGCCGGCGGCCCCGCGGTAGACGATCGGGAAGGCGCCCTCGAGCCGCTTGGCGATGTAGTTGGCGTTGAGGATGGCGAGCTTGGTCGCGGCGGTGAGGCCGGCGCCGCCCATCAGGCGGATGTAGGCCCAGGAGATGAGGGTGACGTTGGCGCTGCCCCACGGCGCCGAGGAGATCGGGCCGATGGCGGTGGCGGCCTTGCAACCGCAGACGGGCGAGACGACCGGGTGCGAGGGGAGAAATGGTAAGAGGTGTTTGGCGACACCGATCGGGCCCACGCCCGGTCCGCCGCCGCCGTGCGGGATGGCGAAGGTCTTGTGGAGGTTGAGGTGGCAGACGTCGGCGCCGATGAAGCCCGGCGAGGTGAGGCCGACCTGGGCGTTCATGTTCGCGCCGTCCATGTAGACCTGGCCGCCGTGGCCGTGGACGATGTCGCAGAGCTCGCGGATGCCGGCCTCGAACACGCCGTGGGTC
>JAHFTC010000161.1 GCA_023269585.1 Opitutaceae bacterium | reverse complement strand
GGGGCGTTCGGATCATGGGTGGCGGGCTTGAACCGCAGCGTAGTCGTCGGGCGGCGTTTGCAACCGCGCGAGGACGGTTCGTCTGCGAAACTCTCGGCTCTGACTCAACCACGATCTGGCAGAACTCCGGAAGAACTCGGAACTACCCCAAACGGGGGATTCACTGACAGGTTTGCTGACAGGTCGGTCTGGCAGGAATGAACGGGGGCCGGGTTGTGGCGTTGGCACGCCAAGCAGTCGCTTTCGCAGGTCCCCGAAGGGGAAAAGGGCGAGTTCTGCTTCGGTGTTGCGTTGTACGGCAAAATGCCGGATTGTCCGGGCATGGAAGTTCAGACGAAACCGGCGCGAGCCAAGAAGACGGCGGCTCGGGCGACGCTTTCCGCCGTCGCGGCTACCGCGCGGCTGGAAGCCCGCGTGTCCCCGCGGTTGAAATCCTCGCTCGAAACCGCCGCGGCGTTGGCGGGGCATACCGTCACCAGTTTCATGATCCAAGCGCTGCAGGAGGCGGCGGAGCGCACGATCGAACGGCATCAACGCGCCCAAGTCGGGCAGGAAGCTTCGGTGCGCTTAGTCGAGACGCTGCTGTCCGCGCCCGCGCCCAACAAGGCGCTGCGCGCTGCTGCGGCCCGGCACGCCCTCGAAACTGGTGCATGACGGCTTACCGCTTCGAACCGCTGACCAGAAGCCACGACCGCGCCGGGTTTCAGTGTGGCGCTGCGGTGCTCGACCGCTACCTCCGGGATTTCGCGCGGAAGGACGCTGAGCGCGGTGTGGCGGCTCCGTACGTGATGGTCGAGGAGGCGGCCCCGAACGTCATCGTCGGGTACTACACCCTGTCCGCGTTTGTCATCGGCCTGACTGACTTGCCTCCCAAGCTGGCGTCGAAGATGCCTCGTTACCCGGATTTGCCGGCGATCTTGATCGGGCGATTGGCGCGCAGCCTCGAGTTCAAGGGACGCGGCGTCGGCGAACTATTGCTGGTGGATGCGCTCAAAAGAGCGCTCGTTCATTCCAAGCAAATCGCTGCCATGGCGGTCGTTGCCGATGCGAAGGACGATGCTGCTTTGGCCTTCTATCTTCGCTTTGGCTTCGCGCGCTTGGGGGATTCGGCGTCCCGCGTGTTCATCCCGATGGGGACGATTGAACAATTGGGATGAGAAGCACCGAGCGGCGGACGGTGTCCGTCTGATGAGGCGGCCCTTGGTTGTATTGAGCCCGGAGCAGGGCCTGGGCTCGGATTGCGGAACGCGCGGGACGGAATGCGACGAGCGCGGAAACAGGCCTGCTGAAAGCATACCTGAACTAATCAGAATGATTACTTTAGGTAGATCGCATGCCGCAGATCACTCCAGGCTCACTGGATCGCGCCCTCGGCCGACTGGCGGAGTTACTGGCAGCGCGGAACCACCCGGCGCAGCACTTCGGCCATGGCCAACTCGTTGCCCAGCTCTAGCGAGGATCTGCGGCGGTCCGTCGTCGACCTGCTCTGGCGGCAGTGGTCGGCGCTCGGCGTGGCCGGGCACGTCGCCCCGGGCGGCAATGCCGCCGTCGATCCGGAGGCGTTGCTGCTGGTCTCGACGGTGTTCGCGCGCCACGACGCGCGCCTCTTCGACGAGATCGCCGACTGGCTCCAGCAGAACGGCGACTGGATCAACCTGCTCCGGATGGCGCGCCTCCAACGTGAGCTCGGGCTTGGCGATGTCACGGTGCTCGGCGCCTTGGCGGAGCATTTGACGCAGCGCTCCGCGCATTCGAAGTGGAAGGGCTTCGCGAAGAACCCCCCGCAGGTGGACCCGCCGGCGCCGTTGTTTCCGCATCTCCCGTCGCCGAACCGTACGGACAACATCTTCCGCCGCTGGGGCTGGCTGCGCACGCCGTTGGAGTCGCGCGGACTCAGCAAGCCGCCGCGCACCAACCAACCGGGCGCGTTCCTGCTGCAACTGCGGGCGCTCTTCGGCATGCAGTCCCGCGCCGCGGGCAGCCGGGACGGTCGGCGACGGGCCGCAGCGCAGCCGGTAGAGCGGAGCGGAGGGCCGACGGCGTCCGTCCCGGCGGTCGACCTGGGCAGCGGGTGCCCGATCACGCTAGACGCCCCGGCGTGTCTGGGGCGAGTGAGCGGGCACCGCGAGAGCCGGGCCACACGGACCCGGCCGCAGTGAGCACAGTGGAGGCGACGCGAACGCAGCCGAGGGCCGACGAGCAACGCGAGGAGCGCGCACGCCGACCCGCCGTCGCCTCGGCAAGAGTGAGCGCGCCGCGGACGGCGAAGGTTGAGGCGAGCGCGGCAGCCCAATGGGCGCAGCAGGGGCCCCGCCGGACTGGATCGGCGGTCGCCGCCTCGGAAGCGCGGAACAACATGCAGCGCGGCCGGGACGGCGACGGCGCGGGTTCAACGGAGCGCCGCGTGTCGCCCGAGCTCCCGCGAGGGCTCGCCGCCGCCGGCGGGGATGATCGAGCAGGCGCGGGATCGGGCGTGGCTCGCCAAGGTCACCAACGCGGTGAGCCTGCACTGGAAGGAGAAGAACGCGCGCAAGGCGGCGAACCAACCGCGCGAGCTGCCCGCGGCCAACCTCGCTGGCGAGCAGCTCGTGGTGAGCTTGAGCGCGTGAGGTCTACGCGGTGGCGCGGTCGGGCTTCGGCGGTTCCGGCCGCTTCTCGTAATCCTCCAGCGACGGCAGCGTGACCTGCGCCTTGCGGGCGTAGGCGCGGTGCACGGCCTTGCTCTGGTGGCCGAGCGCCTCCTGCGCGAAGCGCTCGGGATAGCCGCACACCTTGGCGCGCTCGGCCCAGACGTAGCGGTAGCAGTGGAGTGAAACTCCGGAGACGCCGGCCCGCCGGCACGCGCGCCAGAACTCCTTTGCGCGGTGGGCTTCGGTGAGTTCGCAGTGATTGGGAAAGAGCGGACCGAAGCGGGGCAGCGCTTTCAGCATCTCCTCCAGTTCTGAGCCGATGCGGATCAGGGTGAACCGTGGCTTCATTTTGGTTGTGCCCGGATTCTAGCAGCGACCGAACCGACCGCGTTAGCGGGCAGTGGGCGAGTTTCAGCGGAGCAGTGACGGAGTTGCGGCGGGTGGTGATTTCCCGCCCCAACTGTCAGTTGCTTTTACTGACAGTGGCCTTTCCGGATCGCGCAACTCCCTGTCTTGCAGGGACTTAAGCTTGGAGGCGCGGGCCGGAATCGAACCGGCGCATAGAGGTTTTGCAGACCTCGGCCTTACCACTTGGCTACCGCGCCGACCTTCAAGCAGGGCGGCACGATTTGCGGCACGCCGCGGTGGCGCAAGACCTTTTTCCGGTGCGGCGAGGTCCTGGTTGGTGCTGGCCGGCGCTTATTGATCTTCGCCGAATAGACTGACGGGCGTTCCCTCAACAGAATCTAGGGATTCGCCGAGCGAACGGACGGCGGCGGAGCGCCGTCCCTACCGCGTCAGTCCAATGCGCGAGTCTCGATAGGTTGGGGCGGCCGCGTGGCTGGCGGCACTGGATCTGCGGGCGCGCCACGCCGTCGCTGGCGGGTAGACCCGATGCCGTTACCTGGGGGAGGCGTCGACCGGGTCGGCGACCGGAGCGGACACCACGGAACCGGATGGGGACGAACCCTCGGGAGCGAGTTTGTGCCAGAGCGTTTCGGCGCGCTCCTGGAGGATGGCGCGGGCCCGGGCGATCTCGGCGCGGCGGTGGGCGATGTTCTCCTCGGCGAGGCGCGCGAGGTCGTCGAGGTTGTAGAGAAAGACGTTGGGCAGCTCGGCGGCGGCAGGATCGATGTCGCGCGGGAGCGCGAGGTCGATGAGGAAGAGCGGGCGCGAGGCGTGGGCGTGCATCGCGGCGTAGATCATCGGCAGCGTGAGGACGATCTCGGGTGCGGAGGTCGAGGAAACGACGATGTCGAAGTCGGGAAGCGCGGCGCCGAGACGCTCGAAGGGCACGACCTCACCGGCGACCTCGCGGGCGAGTTCCTCGGCGCGCACGCCGGTGCGGTTGGTAAAGGCGATCGTGCCGGAATCGCGGCTGCGCAGGGCCTTGGCGGTCTTCTCGGCGATGTCGCCAGCGCCGACGATGAGCACGCGGCTGTCTCGCAGGCGACCGAAGATCTTCTCGGCGAGTGCCACCGCGACCGTCGCGATGCTCACCTGGCCGGCGCCGATCGCCGTTTCGGACCGCACGAGCTTGGCGGACTGGAAGGCCTTCTGGAAGACGCGGTTGAGGACGGGGCCCACGTGGCCGGAGGACTGGGCGGCGGCGTAGGCATCTTTGACCTGCCCAAGAATTTCCGCTTCGCCGACCATCTGCGAGTCGAGGCCGGTGGCGACGGCGAACAGGTGGGCGACGGCGGCGGCGCCGTGGCGCTCGACCGCATGCGGGGCGAATGCGGCGGAATCGATTTCCTGGAGACGGCAGAAAGCCTCGGCGAGCCGCGGGCCGGCGTCGGGCTCGGAGGCGACGGCGTAGATCTCGACCCGGTTGCAGGTGCCGAGGAGGCAGAACTCCGACAGGGAGGGGTCGGCCTTGAGCGTGGCGGCGAGCGCGGCACGCTTCTCCGGCGAGAGCGCGAAACGTTCGCGCACCTCGAGCGGTGCGGTGTGGTGGCTGGCGCCGAGGAGGACGAGGTGAGGCGTGCTGCGGCTCATGGCATCCGCTCCTGGGCGGGGGTGGGTTCGACCGGGGCGGCGGACCGGCGCGGTGAGTTGACCAGCCACAGACTGAGGAGCGGGGCGAGGAAGAGGAGAAGGCCGACGCGGGCAAAGCGCAGCGCAACCAACCGCTGGCGTAGGCGCTGGACGAGCGCCACGCAGTAGCACAGCCACACGGCGACGGTGGCGGCGAGCTTGGCGTGGGCGACCGCATCCGGATGCCCTTGCCAGTGTACGCCGGCAAGGGCGAGGGCGAGGGTGAGCAGCGCGGTGCCGACGGCGAGGAGCCGGAGGTTGATGTGGTCGAGCGCGACGATCGAGGGGAGGAGGGCGAAGGCGCCGCCGAGCTGCTTGCGCCGGAGGTTGCGGTGCTGGAGCAGATACATCAGCGACGTCAGCGCGAGCAGGGCGAAGACACCGTAGCTGAAGAGCGCGAGCGAGGCGTGGATGGCGACGACCGGATCGGCCCCGAACGGCCGAACGCGCAGCGCGCTGTCCCACGCGGGCACGACCAGCGAGAGCACGCCGAGGAGAACGGCCATGCCGGAGGTGAAGAAGCCCAGCAGGCTCATGCGGAACGCCGGACCGACGAAGAGGTAGAGCAGGGTGCAGGACCAGGCGACGAACTGGAAAACTTCGAACGTGTTGCCGATCGGGCAGCTGTGGGTGGCTTGGCCGCGCAGGAACAGCCCGGTGGTCTGGAGGATCCAGCCGAAGGCGATCAATCCGTAGCTGGCCAGACGGGAGTAGCGTCGGCGGAAAACGAGTGACCAACAGCCGTAGAGGAGACCGGCGGCGTAGAAACCGGTGCCGAGCGCGATGGCTGTTCGGTCGGTCAGGAGTGGAAGATCCATCGGGGCGCAGCGTGGCGAGCTGCGGACGGTTCGCAAGTCCGCGCCGTGAGGTCGGAGGTGCGGCGCGAAAGGGTGATCGCGGGCTCAATCGGGAGGTTAAACGACCGATGAGGGGGTGTCGGGTAAACGAAGGGATTTCGAGGATGCGAGGAGCGCCAATGAGGCAACAAATACAGGCCGGGAGCAGGAGGAACGTGGGCGGTAGGGGTGCCGAGAAGATGGGCCATGGCGGGGTGTGCCTGAGTGCCGGCAAAATTTTGGGTCCGTGAAGTGTCAGCGTCTGCCCAAGGGGTATCCGGGGCGCGACCATGGTGGTCGCGCCCCTCGCTGTTTCGAGGGACCGGCATGCCCGGTGGCATGGGGCGAACGCGGAATGAAAAACGGCCCGCCTTGAGGGCGGGCCGTGGAAGTTGATCGAGCGAGGGTGCGGTGTGCGGCTCGCTCTCCGCCCTCACTTTCCGCTGCTGCTTGGCTCAGACGGCCTTGTACGGCAGCGGATGCGCGGCGGTGAGGGTCTTCACGATCGCCTTGGCGGCGGCGCGCTTCTCCTCGCTCTCGGGGGCGCCGAGCACGAGGTCGATCGCTTCGGCGATCTGGTCCATGTCGGCCTCCTTGAAGCCGCGGCTGGTCACCGCCGGCGTGCCGAGGCGGATACCGCTGGCCTGGAAGGGCGAACGGGTCTCGTACGGCACGGTGTTCTTGTTGCAGGTGATGTTGGCCTTATCGAGCGACTCTTGGGCGACCTTGCCGGTGAGCTCCGGGAACTTCGCGCGCAGGTCGACGAGCATGAGGTGGTTGTCGGTGCCGCCGGAGGCGAGGGCGTAGCCGCGCTTGAGCATGGCGGCGGCGAGCGCCTTGGCGTTGGCCACGATCTGCTTCTGGTAGGCCACGAACTCGGGCTTCAACGCGTCGCCGAAGCAGACGGCCTTCGCGGCAATGACGTGCTCGAGCGGGCCGCCTTGGCCGCCGGGGAAAACGGCGCTGTCGAGCGCCTTGGCGTGGATCGCCTTGCAAAGGATGAGGCCGCCGCGCGGGCCGCGCAGGGTCTTGTGCGTGGTGGTGGTGACGAAATCGGCGTGCGGGACCGGCGACGGGTGGATGCCCGCGGCGACGAGGCCGGCGATGTGCGCGATGTCGGCGAAGAGCAGGGCGCCCACGGAGCGGGCGATCTCGCCCATGCGGGCGAAGTCGATCACGCGCGGGTAGGCGCTGGCGCCGACGGTGATCATCTTCGGCTTTTCGGCGGCGGCGACCTTGGCGAGCTCATCGTAGTCGATGAGGCCGTTGTCCTGGCGCACGCCGTACTGGACGAAGTTGTAGAGTTTGCCGGAGAAATTGGCCGGGTTGCCGTGGGTGAGGTGGCCACCGTGGCTGAGGTTCATGCCGAGGATCTTGTCGCCCGGCTGGAGCACGGAGGTGTAGACGGCGAAATTGGCCTGCGAGCCGGAGTGCGGCTGCACGTTGGCATGCTCGGCGCCGAAGAGTTTCTTGGCGCGGTCGATGGCGATCTGCTCGACCTTGTCGACGAACTCGCAACCGCCGTACCAGCGCTTGCCCGGGTAACCTTCGGCATACTTGTTGGTGAGCACGCTGCCCTGGGCCTCCATGACGGCCGGGAGCGTGAAGTTTTCCGAGGCGATCAGCTCGATGTGCTCCTGCTGGCGGTGCAGCTCGGCAGCGACGAGGGCGTGGATCTCGGGGTCGAGATCACGCAGGGGGGAGGCGTTGAGGACTTGGGAGGTGGCGGTGCTCATCGGGAAAACGCGAGTGTCTGCGGCGCGGTGGTTTTGGCGCAAAGGTTTTCTTGGCGATGGGAATGGACGGCGCCCGACCCGATTGGGCGACGCCTAGGGTGGATCGCGCTCCCGCCAGAGCCGCGCGTTGCCGCAAGAGTTTCCGGTGGTAGGCGGCGCGGGCCGGGTCAGGCGTCCGACCGTTTACCTTCACGACCGTGAAGGTAAACGGTCGGACGGGGGAGGCGGGGCGTGGGGGATGGACCGGTGGAGCGGGCGCTTGCGGGGTGGGACGGCGGGCGTTTGGCTGCGGGGGTGATGATCGACGTCCATGACCTTCCGGCGCTGCGTGCGCTCGGCCGCCGGCTGAAGGTGCCGGAGGCCGACTTGCGGCGGGCGGAGAAGCGGTTGTTCAAGCATCGCGTGGCCGTGGGCGAGGTGCTGGAAGCGCTGCCGGAGGCGGTGCGCGAGGCGTGGCGGACCGAAGTCGACTGGGCGCCGCTGGAGTTGGCGGCGCGGCAGGATTCGGCGGTCGACGGCGCGAGCAAGCTGGGTTTCCGCACCCGCGACGGGGCGCTGATCGAGAGCGTGATGCTGCGGTTCCACACCGGGCGCAGTTCGGTGTGCCTGTCGACCCAG
>JAHFTC010000160.1 GCA_023269585.1 Opitutaceae bacterium | reverse complement strand
AACGCGCTCAACTCCACGATCGCGCAACTGCGCAGCCATATCGCCGGACTGGAGGCGAATGCCCACGCCTCGCTGGCCGAAGGTCTCCAGAAACTCCTGCACGAGATGCGGCCCGCCCGTGCCGTGACCTACGACGTCCAGCTCGACCCGCTGCTGGCCGCCGCTCTGCCGCAGGACACCATCGTGCAGTTGCTCTTCATTGCCCGGGAGGCGGTCAGTAACGCGCTCCGCCACAGCGGTGCCGCCCGCATCGCGCTGCGCCTCGACATCCTCGACGGCGGCCGCGTCTTCCTCGTCGAGGACGACGGCGCCGGCTTCGACCCGGCCAGCGCGCCGCGTCGCGGTCACGGGCTCGACAACATGACCCGGCGCGCCGAGGAGATCGGCGCCGCGCTGGTCATCGACTCGATTCCCGGCCGCGGCACCCGCCTGCGAGTCGAGCTTTCGTGGGCCGGGCTCGACACGGAGGAAGAATCTGCTCCCCTCCCTCCCCCATGAGCCCCGCCCCCCGCCGCATCCGCGTTCTGATCGTCGACGACAGCGAACTCGTCCGCTCGGGCTTGCGCACGTTGCTGGGCGCCTACTCCGACATCGAGATTGTGGGCGAGGTGGACTCGGCCACCGCCGCCCTGCGGGAGGTCACCGCCCTCCGACCACAGCTGGTCCTGCTCGA
Source organism: Opitutaceae bacterium (assembly GCA_023269585.1). GTDB lineage: Bacteria > Verrucomicrobiota > Verrucomicrobiia > Opitutales > Opitutaceae > CAJCBL01. The sequence goes on along the minus strand of JAHFTC010000160.1, from coordinate 7,200 downwards.
CCTGCGTCTGCCCGATGGCGACGGCTGCGAAGTCTGCCGCCGGATCCTGCGCGAGCAGCCGGAGTGCCGCGTGCTCGTCCTCAGCTCCGTGCTCGACGCCCGCACCGTCGCCGAGGCGATCACCGCCGGCGCCGACGGCTACCTGCTCAAGGACATCAACGGCCCCGGCCTGGTGCAGGCGATCGTCGACGTATCCGCCGGCCGGACCGTGCTCGCCCCCGCCATCACCACGCAGGTCATGCAGCTGATGCGCACCAACCAGCACCAGGACAACCTCCGGCGCCGGCTCGAGTCGCTCAGCGCCCAGGAGCAGCGGGTCCTCGCCCATGTCGCCCGCGGCCTCACCAACAAGGAAGTCGCCCAGGAACTCGGGCTCAGCGAGAAGACGGTGAAGAACTACCTGAGCAACCTCTTCGAGAAACTGCAGATCTCGCGCCGCTCGCAGGCCGTGGCCCTGTACGCGGAGATGAAACCGTAGCGCACGGCGCGCACCGGTGGCCTTGAATCCACTTTATTAGCACGACGAACTCCGCCCTCATGACGGGTCGGGGTTTACGCCACCTCTCCGCTCTCCGTCATGGTGGGTCGGGCTTTACGCCCGACATCCGCCGCCCGGCCTCACCGCGGCCGGCTACAACCGGAATCCGCTGCTCCATCCTGCAGGTCCAGTCGCCAACTGGACACCCTAGGCCTGCAACGACACCCCCAGGCCCTTGGCCGGCGTCATTTGTATCCACAAGTCGGCGCCACACCTCGCGCCGTGTTCCAGGTCGGCCCTACCCCCCCCGGAACAGCCCGAATCCGCGCCCCCACACCGGGGCGTTCTCCCTAGTCGCTCCCTCGCCTTCGCGGTATTGGGGGAACGCGCCCTAGCAAATTCCACGGCCTTCCGGCCCTAGTGGTTCAGGGAGCCAATTCCGGCATCCGCCTATTCCGGGATCGCCCGCTTCGGGCGATACTAGGCACATGCACAAATCGTTTACCAAGGCCTCCCGTCAGGGTTTCACCCTCGTCGAGGTGATGATGGCCGCCTTCGTACTCGTCTTCATGCTCCTGAGCACCTTGGCCGCGCTGCAGGTCGGGTTCGGGGTCCTCGACACCGCGCGCAACACCACCCTGGCCGGCCAGGTCATCCAGAGCGAAATCGAGGACATCCGGCTCCGCCCCTGGATCTCGTTGCCCGCCTCGGGGACGATCGACCTCGCCCAATCGATCGGCAGCGGGCTCTCCTCCGCCGAACGCGCCGCGCTCAGCAACCGCTTCACGGCCACCCGCACCATTGAGGGCGTGACCGGCCGCGAAGCGGACTTCAAACGCGTCGCCGTGGCGGTCTCCTGGGCCGATTACAGCGGGCGCACCCATGTCCGCCGCTACGAGACCCTCCTCGGCCGCAACGGCCTGAGCGACTACTTCGTCACCATCCACACCCCCGCCCCGACCCCATGAAAACCAACAACCGCCGCGGCGTGACGCTCGTCGAGCTGATGGTCGCGATGACGCTGGGCATCCTCGTGATCGGCGCCGTGATGAGCGTCTACACGTTCATCTCCAAGAGCGCCGTCCGAATTTCCAACTACAACGACATGGAGCGCGAGGCCACCCTCGGGCTCGAGCGCCTCGGCCGGGAACTGCGCATGGCGCAGTCCGTCGTGAGCTCCGGCAACCCGATCACCCAGATCACGCTCTCGGTGCCCGACGCCGTCGGCACCGGCTCGCATGCCGTCGTCTATGCCTACAACGCCAGCCCGAAGACCTTAACGCGCAGGGTCGGCAGTGACACGCAGGTGATCGTCCGCGACATCCAACCCGGGTCCTTCAGTTTCAAACGCTTCGACAAGATGCAGCAGAGCCTCGATCTGCCGGGCGCCGTGTTGCCCGACTACAGCACCAAGCAGCTGCAGATCACGCTCACCATCAATCCCGAGACCCACGGGCTCGTGGCCTCCACGACCAAGCGCGTCATCTCCTCCCGTTTCGTGCTCCGCAACCTCTAGCCCCAATCGTATCATGTATCATTCCAATCACTCCCGGCGGGGTTCCGTCCTGATGGTCGCTCTCGTGCTCGCGCTGGCGCTCGCGCTGCTCGTCGGCAGCTACATCTCCCTCTCCCTGAGCGCGCTGCGGTCCTCGGATCGCAGTTTCCACCTCAACACCGCCTTCAACCTCGCCGAGGCCGGACTCGAGGATGCGCTCTGGGCGCTCAACAACGACGACTGGACCCGCAGCGGCTGGACCGGCTCCGGCCCCACCCGGGTGCGGACCGGCAGCTTCTCCACGCCGGATTTGGCCGCCGCCAACAACGCCGCCGGCTATTTCAACGTCTACGTCGCCAATATCGAAACCGGCGCACCCACCATCATCGCCGAAGGCGTGGTCCGGCCAGCCACCGGGGCGCTGATCCGCAAACAGCTCCGGATCAGTGCGCGCAACGGCAACCTCTTCATGCCGCCGTTCACCGCCATCACCAAGCTCACGCTCAACGGCGGCGAGATCGACAGCTACCGGATGGCCGACGGCAACTACACGACCGCCCCGAAACGATACGAGACCACCGTCGCCAGCCCCTCGATCGACATCGGCAACATCAGCATCGGCAGCCCGGCGGATATCTACGGCTATGTCACCGTCGGCGTGGGCACCAACCAGGCCGCCGCGTTCGTGAGCGGCATCAAGGGCACGGTCCAAGGCGGCCCCACCACGACGGTCGCCGGCGCGCCCGGCGTGATCGGTTCCTCGACCGGCAACTTCATCGACACCAACCGCATCGCCTACGACTTCGTCCAAGATTTCCCGATGCCCCCCGCGCCCGCCGGAGCGTTCACCGACACCTTCCCCAGCGCCGACGCGAACAACGTCATCGTCCTCGGCGACCCGACCGGCGCCACGACCAAACGTTACCAACTGACCAACTACACCGTGCCCAACGGCGTGACGGTGCTCATCGTCGGCCCGGTCGAGATCAAGGCGCTTGGCGACCTCACCGCCAGCGGCCAGGCCGCCATCACCGTGCTCAAAGGCACCGCCACGATCACCCCGAAGAAAGGGGCCGCGATCACCTATACGGCGACGAACGCGAACCTCAGTCTCTATGCCTACGGCGCCCTCAAGGTCTCCGGCAACGGCGCCATGGTCGGAGGCACCAACCTCGATGGCAGTGCGAAGAACAGCACCGACCCCACCAAGTTCCTCATCTACGGCATGGCCCCGACCTCCCAGGCGTTCGACATCGGCGGCAATGGCAATCTCGCCGCCGCGATCTACGCCCCCCGCGCCGATATGAAGTTCAACGGCGGCGGCTCCAGCGGCTACTTCGCCGGTGCCACGGTTGCGAACAACATCACCGTCAATGGCAACGGCTACCGCGTCCGCTTCCCCGAGGAGATGGCCGACATGAACACCGCCTCCACCTTCAAGATCTCCCGCTGGGTGGAACTCACCGACCGCAGCACCTGGCACAACTTCGGCACCAACTGACCGTCACGCACAGGCTTTCCCCAGATAGGGCGAAGCCCGGCAGGTTTCCCTGCCGGGCTTCGTGTTTTTCCCGTCGACCGAGCCGTGGCGGCTCGGTCGACGGGAAAAAGTGGTCTCGGATCCTGTAAGCCAGATTTTGTCCGCCGCCTTGCGGCGACGGCGCATCCATTTTTCTCGCGCCCCTTGCGGAGCACGCCCGCGGCTGCGACCGCCGGCCGAAGCCGGCCGCGCGCAACGGGTGCGACCTACCCGGGACGTATCCGGCGGGCCGCCGCGTCCCCTATTTGGCCTTGCACCGGGTTGGGTTTCTCGTGCCGCCGGCGTTGCCGCACGGCGCGGTGGGCTCTTACCCCACCTTTTCACCATCACCCTCCGACCTCGCTCCGCGGCCGGTCCGATTGCTCGGCGGCCTGACCTGAGCGAGCCGCCTCGCGGCGAGTCGAAGGGCTGTCTGTTTTCTGTGATACTGTCCGTCGCGCCGCTTTGAAACGACGCGCCCCCGCTTGCGAAGGGAACCCTGCCCTGTGGTGTCTGGACTTTCCTCTCGGTTCAATGAACGAAGCGGATGCGCGGATCCGAAACCGCGCGCACCGTGGCCCCGGGTGCTACCGCCCGCAACTCCCGAATCGCCTGCGACCCATGCCCCGGATCCTCACGATGCAACCGGGCATGCCTTGGTAGGGACGCCGCCTCGTGTTCTTCGCGGCGAAGAACACTGGGCCGGCGTCCGCGGCCGGCGCGAAGCGCCGGCCCTACCCACGGAAACCTGTACCTTCTGTGCATCGCTGCCAAGGTATCGCGAGGAACGCCCACCCATGCGTTAACCCGCCGAGTCGCCGGCCGCGCGCCCGGGGAAAACGTTGAGCCCCGCGGCGCGCCCCGCCTGCGTGGTGCGCATGAAGATTCTCGTCACCGGCGCCACCGGTTTCATCGGCAGCAACGTCGCCGTCCGCCTCGCCCGTGCCGGTCATCAGGTCATCGCCACCGGCCGCGACCCGCACAAGGTGCCCGCCCTCGGCGCGGTTCCCGGCATCACGCTGGCCCGCGGCGACCTGCGCGACCCCGCCTCGTGGGAGGTCGCCCTGCCCGGCTGCGACGCCCTCGTGCACATCGCGCTCGGCTGGGGCGACGAACCGGTTGACATGCTCCACGCCGACACCGAGGCCTCCGTGCGGCTCTTCGACTCCGCCCGCCGCGCCGGCGTGAAAACCATCATTTACACCAGCTCCACCGCGGCCTGCGGCGAGATGGCCCCGCTCAACCGCGAGGACATGGTGCCGCGCCCAACGGATTTCTACGGCGCCACGAAGGCCGCCACCGAGGCCTACCTCCGCGCCTTCGGTCACAAGTACGGACTCTCCGTGCACCTCATCCGCCCCGGCTACATCTTCGGCGAACCGGTCGTCACCGGCGGCCGCGTGCAGGCCGACACCCGCTTTCGCACCATCTGCCAGGCCGTGCGCGCCGGCCAGCCCGTGAAACTCGTGCAGCACGACGGCACCCAATTCCTCCACGCCCAGGACCTCGCCGAGGTGTACCTCCGGCTCCTCGACCACCAGCCGTCGCCCACTGTTCACTACGCCCTCGCCCGCGAATGGACGGGATGGGACGAAATCGCCGGCATGGCCAACGAGATCGCCGGCCGGAGCAGCCCGATCCACCTCGAGGATCGGCGCTACGGAGTCCAACCCTTGCTCTTCGACGTGAGCGCCCTCGAACGGGACTTCGGCCTCTCCTTCGCCAACCGCGACCGCCTGCGTGAGCACGTGCGTTGGGAACTGGCGCGCGCGGACTGATCCCGCGCCCGCCCGACCTCAGCCCCCGCCGCAAATAGCGCAACGCACCGCCGGCAGGTCGCGCTGCGCGCGGTTGACGCTCTCGAGCCGCGCGCAACGGGCGGCGAAACAGTGCGGACACGCCGCGAACGGCTCAAGTCCCCACGTGTCCGCAAACACGCGACCGCGCCCGAGCGCGAGCGCACCGCGCTGCGCCTCCTCCAGCAGTGCGAGCGTGGGCGGCACGAACTCGCCGGACTCGCGCAGGCGCTCCATCGCGCCATTGCCGCCGCGCGTGGGGATCAGCGCCACCACTCCAGCCCCGCAATCGAAGGCGAACTCGGCCGACTTCACCGCCCAGTCGAGGCCGGTCCCCGCCGCCTGAAACGGCGGATTCACGAGGACAAACGCGCGGAGCGCGATTCGCTCGGCGGCCAGGTACGCCGCGGCGCGCGCAAACTGCGCGAGATCGAAACCCTTGTTGAGCTTCTCCAGCACTGCGGGCTGCGCCGTCTCCAGCCCGAGCGCGACCTCGAGCGAGCCGGAGAGCAGATCGCGCAGCCGGAGCGCCGGCTCGCCCACAAGCAGCGGATGCGACTCCACCACCACATGGCGCGCGAAGGCGATCTGCTCGGCCACGGGCCCGTACTCGGCCGGCGGGATCGCCGCGGCGTCGAAGAAGCTGCCGCTGTTGTAGAGCTTCACCTGCACGGGCAGCCCGCCCAGTTCCCTCCAGCGCCGCACCGCCACGGCGACCTGCCGCCGTATCGTACCTTCGGGCACTGTCGCGGCGGTCGTCTCCTTCCAGAGGTCGCACATCACGCAGCGCCACGGGCACTCCCGGTTGGTCAGCAGCGCGACCCCGGAGTCGGCCACGGTGCCGTCGGCCAACCGTTCCTTCTCCAGGAAGACGCCGGCGGGCAACTCCGGGTCCGGCGCGACACGGCGCGCCGGACGCTGCGCGAGAATCCACGCGGCGCGATCCCGCGCCGGATACACCGAGGCCGGGTCGCTCACCGATAGAACGCGAGGAACTGCCGACGGTACTCCGACTCCTGGGTGCCGAGCCGGCGGTGCAGCTTCTCGACCGGGATGGCGCCGTGCTGGAAGCGGCGTTTCTCGAAGATCGGCATATCGACGCCGAAATGCGCCTTGATGCCGCGCCGGACGACCTCGCCCTTGAGCGAGTAGAGCCGGTCGACCGACATCTGGCTGAGCTCCGTGAACGGGATGCCCTCGGCGACGGTCACGACGGAGGGCCGGGTGAAGGGGCTGAAGCCCTCGAAGCCGTAACGCCGCGCCGGCGCGTAGGTGCGCGCATAGCTGCGGCTGAGGCCGCCGCTGTAGGTGAGCGAGTGTTTGATCCGTCCCACGCCCCAGCCCTCGTGGTAGAGCATCAGGTTGTTGACGACGCTGCGGATCGTGAGCTCGGGATTCTCCTCGATCGGGTAGTCCTTGAGGTTCTCGTCGCCGCCGTCGCCATCGATCACGTGTTTCCACTCCGGGTACCGGGCGCGGAGGCCGCGATGGAGCGCGAGCACCATCGAGGCGCACTCGACATCGAGCTGCTTGTAGTCCTCGAGCACGCGAAGGGTCTCCGCGACATCGAGCGACGAGGGATCGGCTTCGATGGGCTCGAGGAACAGGCCGAGACCGAGGCGATCGAGGAAGTTGCGCGCCTGCTGCAGGTCGGGGCCGTCGCCGAAGCTCAACGTGAACGCCTTGAGCCGCGACGGGCTCAGGCCGAGCTGCCGCATCACGTGGTAGACCGTGAGAAACACGGCACCGCTGTCGACCCCGCCCGAGAAGCTCACGCCGATCGGTTCGCGCTCGGGCAGCGCGCGCAGCCATTTCGCCGTCTCCTCGGCGAGGGCGCCGATGTAGTTGCGGCCGATCAGATCGAGATCAGCCGGGAGCGCGTTGCGCTCCGGGGTGAAATAACGGGTGTAGG
>JAHFTC010000055.1 GCA_023269585.1 Opitutaceae bacterium | reverse complement strand
CCGAACCACCCCTGCAGGCCGAACAGGAGCACGTAGATGAGTCCGGAGATGACCGGCGAGACGGCGAAGGGCAGGTCGATGAGCGTGAGCAGCACGCTCTTGCCGCGGAAGTTGAACTTCGCAATCGCCCACGCGGCGGCGACGCCGAACACGAGGTTCGCCGGCACCGCAATCGCGGCCGCAATCAACGTGAGCCGCAGCGCCGCGAGCGCATCGGCCTCGGCAAAGGAAGCGAGGTACGCCCCCACCCCGCGCCGCAAGGCCTCGGTGAACACCGCCGCGAGCGGCAGCACGAGGAAGAGTGCGACGAAGGCGAGTGCCACCCCCGTCAACAGCATGCGCGCCCAGAACGGATCCTGGGTGGCGCGCGGGACGGAGGCGGCGCGTTGGGCGAGGGAACGGGAGGGAGCGGCTGACATCAGTGGACAGTGGACGGTGGACCGTGTGCGGTGTGGTCAGACGCGGTGGTGACGGCGGCTCCATTTCTGGAGCAGGTTGATGGCGAGCAGCAGAAGGAAGGACGCGACGAGCATCACGACGGCCAGCGCGGTCGCGCCGCGGTAGTCGTACTGCTCGAGCTTGGTGATGATGAGGAGCGGCACGATCTCCGTGCGGTAGGGCATGTTGCCCGAGATGAAGACGACCGAACCATACTCGCCCAGTGCGCGGGCGAACGAGAGCGCGAAGCCGGTGAGCAGCGCCGGCGCGAGCTCGGGCAGGATCACGCGAGTGACCGTCTGCCAGCGCGAAGCGCCGAGGGTGGCGGAGGCTTCTTCAAGTTCAGGTTCAAGTTCCTCCAGCACCGGCTGCAGCGTGCGCACCACGAACGGCAGGCCGATGAACGTCAGCGCGAGCACCACGCCCGGCCGATCGTAGGCGATCCTTGTGCCCACCCAGGAGAGCCAGGAGCTCGAGCCGAAGACCTGCGTCCAGAGCGGTTCGAGCCAGGAACCGATCCAGCCGTTCTTCGCGTAGAGCGCGGTGAGCGCGATGCCCGCCACGGCGGTGGGCAGGGCGAACGGCAGGTCGACGAGCGCGTCGACCACGCGGCGACCGGGAAACGGATACCGCACCAGCACCCACGCCAGCAGCAGGCCGAAGACGGCGTTGAGCGAGGCGGCGACCAGCGACGCGCCGAAGCTCACCCGGTAGGCCGCCAGCACGCGGTCGGAGAAGACGGCCGCGGAGAACTCCGCCCAGGTCATGTCGAAGGTCTTGAGGAACGCGGCCGACAACGGGACGAGCACGATCAGGCTCAGGTAGAGCACGGTGTATCCGAGCGAGAGCCCGAAGCCGGGCAGCACCGAGCGGCCAGTGCCGCGCGGCACGGGGATGTCGCGGATCGCGAGATCGACGCGAGGGTCGGTGTCGGGCGTGTCAGAGACCGGCGGCATAGGAGATGAAACGGCGGTAGGTGGCGGTGACGCTGTGCAAGGCGCGAACGGTCGCGGCGCGCTGCGCGGGAAGCGGCGCGAGCGCCGGGGTCTCGAAGATGATCTCGAAGGGCTGCGGACGCTGCTCCGGCGGCGCGGACAGCACGCCGCAGAAGCAGTCGCGGATCAGGCCGAACTCGGCGCGGAAGCCGTCGATCACCGGGTCGTGGTTAGCCGGGATCACCTCCGCAGCCGCAGCGAGCGCAGGGCGGAGCAATTCCTCCGCGAGCAACCGGCCGCGGGCGTAACCGTAGAGACCGTGGCTGGTATCGTCGGCGTGCAGGGCGATGATGCCGTCGAAGACTTCGTTGGCCAATTCTCGCTCGAGCAGTCGCACCTCGGGCTGCGCGGAACCGCGCCAGAATTCGCGGTTGAGGTCGAGACCGGCGGCGTTGGTGCGCGTGCCGCGATTGAGGCCGACCGGGTTGACGCACGGATAGAAAACGAACTCGAAACCTACGCCGCGCTCCGGCTCGGCGAGCAGCGCCGCGGCGAAATCGAGCAGCGCCCAACCGCCCGCCGGCTCGTCGCCGTGGATACCAGCGAGGAGCGCAAGTTTGAGCCGGTCGCCACCACCGCGCGGGCCCCGCCAGGTGTAGCGGACAATCGCCCCGCCCTCCCCCGCCCCGCCGATCTCGCCGAGGGATAGTTCCAGCAGCTCCGGATGCCGCACCGCGAGGCCGCGGAAGGCTTCGAGCAGCGATGCGAGCGGCGTGTCGGGGCGCACGGCGGTGGTCGAGGTGGAGGGTGCGAGAAGCGTGCTCATGGCGGGCGCGGTGCTCAGAGGTGCTGGCCGTGCGCGATCAAGGCACGGATACGTTGCACGATCGCCCGCAGCGCTGCGGCGTTGCCGGCGGCGTCGCGGCCGAGGGTGAGCTGGAGTTCGAGGGGGCGGAACGGCAGGTCGGGCACCAAGCCGTCGATGCCCTCGACGATGAGTTCATGCGCCGGCTGCTCCACCCAGCCGGCGGCCAGCAGCGCGGGAGCGGCACCGTCGAGCCACTGCCCGAGCGATTCACCGCGCACCGTCGCCTGCGGAAACCGCCACGGACCGTGCCGCAACTTCACCACCGCGTGGGGCGCGAGACGGCGATACTCGCGTTCGAGAAGCGCCAACTCCGGACGTTCGCCCGTGATCCATGAGCCGGACCAGAGATCGCCGGAGCCGCGATTGACGAGCGGCACAACATCGAGCACGACGCCACCGATCGTCGCGGGCGCCGCGACGGCGTGCTCGACCAGATCGAAGGCCGCGAGGCTGGAGACCTCGTCGCTCTCGGAGAAGCCGGCGAGGACGGAGATGCGCGCGTCAAAGTCGGTGCTGTTCGGGCCGAACGCCACGAAACGCGGAAGATAAAAACCCTGCCCGTCCGGCCCGAGCGGCGCGGCGAACAGCGACGTCGAGCGCTCGGCGCGCGGTGAAAGCCGGGCGAGGCGGTCGAGCACCGCATCGGAGAACGAGCGGGGGCGCAGAATGGGCGAAGGGGACACGGGAGTGAGGGTGGTCTGACGGCCCGCCGCTCGGTGTCGGCTGGGCGCAATTGAAGTTCGGTTACTTGGCGTAGATCTGATCGAACACCCCGCCGTCGGCGAAGTGAGTCTGGTGCACCTTCGTCCAGCCGCCGAACGCTTCATCGATGGTGAACAGCTCAAGCGTGGTGAACTGCTTCGCATACTTCGCGGCCGCAGCCGGCCCCGTCGGGCGGTAGTAGTGCTTGCCGGCGATGTCCTGTCCGACTTCGGAGTAGAGGAAATCGAGGTACGCTTGGGCGACGGCACGGGTGCCCTTGCGGTCGACGACCTTGTCGATGATCGCGACCGGCGGTTCGGCGAGGATGCTCAGCGAAGGCACGACAATCTCGAACGAGTCGGCGCCGAATTCCTTGAGGGCCAGGAACGCCTCGTTTTCCCAGGAGAGGAAAACATCGCCGATGCCGCGCTGCACGAAGGTGGTGGTGGCACCGCGGGCGCCGGAGTCCAGCACCGGCACGTTCTTGTAGAGTTTGCCGACGAAGTCCCGGGCGGCCTCGTCGCCGCCGAGCTTGCGCCGGGCGTATTCCCAGGCGGCGAGGTAGTTCCAGCGCGCGCCTCCCGAGGTCTTCGGGTTCGGCGTGATCACCGCGACACCGGGCTGCACGAGATCATCCCAGTCCTTGATCTGCCGGGGGTTTCCTTTGCGCACGAGGAACACGATCGTGCTGGTGTAGGGCGAGGAGTTGTGCGGCAGGCGGCCCTGCCAGTTTTCCGGCAGCAGCTTGCCGATCTTGGCGAGCGGATCGATGTCGCCGGAGAGGGCGAGCGTGACGACATCGGCCGGGAGGCCGTCGAGCACCGAGCGGGCCTGTTTGCCGGAGCCGCCGTGCGATTGTTTGATGGTGACGGTGTCGCCGGACTGGGCCTTCCAGTGGGCGGCGAACGCCTGGTTGAACTCGACGTAGAACTCGCGCGTGGGATCGTACGAAACGTTGAGCAACTGGACGTCCTTGGCGGTGGCGACGAGCGCGGCGCCGAGGACAAGTGTAGCGATGAAGCGGGAAACGTGCATGGCGGAAGCAGAGAGCAGCTCAGATGCTGTATTCGGGAATCAGGGAGGACAGAATCCCCTCGGCCGGCGTGGCGGAGGAGGTCGGCAGCGGGCGCGGGCGGTAGCGGCGGGAGGCGCCGGGCAACGGCGTGGGCGACTCGGCGAAGGGATGCACGACTCCGCTGGCGCGCATCTTGCGCAGGGTGACCGAAACGAGGTCGGCCACGGTGTAGCGGTCGAGGATGCCGGCGATGGCGTTGCGCACATCGAGCATGATCATGCGCAGACCGCAGTGCGCCTCGTCGGGGCACGAGCACTTCGCGTAGGCGCTCTGGCTCACGCAGCCGATGGGCGCGAGCGGACCGTCGAGCAAGCGCACCACTTCGCCAATCGGGATCGCGGCAGCCGTCCGCGCGAGTCGGTAGCCGCCGAACTTGCCGCGCTCGCTGGCCACGTAGCCGGCCGCCTTCAGATCTTTCATGATCTGCTCGAGGAACTTCACCGGCATGCGCTCGTGGTCGGCCAACTCGGAAATCTGCACGAGCGAACGGCCCACCTCGGAAGCGATCCCGAGGTTGACCAAGGCACGAAGTGCGTATTCGCCGCGTTTCGAAAGTTTCATTGTCTGCGGCGCTATCTAGATCAATCTAGTATACTTTAAGCAAGCGCTTTCTTCTTTTGTTTGGTCATCTTTAACGCACCCCACCGCTATCGCCTACCTAGCCGATACTTAAGTGCAGCCCATCGAAGGCGAGAGCCACTCCGGCCGGGAGCGTCGCCTCGACTGCCGCATGCGAGATCGCGTGGGTGAGATGGGTCAGGAACGTGCGCGGTGCGGCGATGTCGCGCGCCACCTCCAAAGCCTCCGGCACGCACATGTGGGTGGGATGCGTTTCCGGCCGCAAACCGTCGAGCACGACCACCGCGGAGCCGCGGGCCAGATCCCGCTGCGCGGGCCCGACCTCCTTGCAGTCCGTATAGTAGGTGAACTTCGCCCCGGTGCTCCGCTCCTCGAACACCAACCCGAGCACCTCGAGCTTCCCATGCGGCAACCGGGTCGAGCGGATCGTGCCCTGCGGCAGGTCGAGCGCTTCCGGCATGACCCGGGGCAGGAAGGCAGGATAGCCCTTATGCTGCGGCGTCTCCCCGATCGCGTAGGGAAACATGCCACACACGCGTTCGCACCCCTCCGGGGTCGACCACACGGTGAGCGCCCTGCCCTTCCGCAGGTCGCAGAACCGCCGCAGGTCGTCCATCCCCGCGATATGGTCCGCGTGGCCGTGCGTGAGGATGAACTCGTCGATGCGCTCGATGCGGTTGGCCAGGCACTGCAACCGGAACTCCTGGGCGGCGTCCACCTGCACATGCAGCCCGTCCATGACGACATGGACGCTGGTCCGCGTCCGTCGGTCGCGCGCATCCTCCGACCGGCAGACCGCGCAATCGCACGCAATCATGGGCACCCCTTGGGAGGTACCGGTGCCAAGAAAAATCACCTCCATCGGCGCGCCCTCACTTGACCGGCAGCACGTAGATCGGAATCGAGGCGAGACTGATGCGGTCAATGGCGACCTTCACCGCGTATTCGCCCAAATTGGGCAAGACGAACTGGGTGAACTGGATCGCGAAGGCCTTGCACACCGTGGGCAGGTCGCGGCCGAACTGCACCGAGACATCCTCGGTGATCTCGGGCACGACCGGCCGGCCGTCGGCGTCGATGACCATGATCTTCAGCTGGTGCGGGCCTTCCTCGATCCGCTCGAACCGCACGCGACCCGCGAGCCAGCACACCGGCACGATCAAGGGCACCCGCGGCGTCGCGAAAATGTCGAAGGCGCCGGCCACATCAAGCACCTGCCCGTTGTAGCGGGCTTCCCGGCAGAGGGTGAGAATCTCAAGTTGCATGCGCGTCGGAATCGGAGCGTCGCCATGAACTCGCGTCCCGCCTCAGGGCGCAAGCCCGACCTTCCGCGCGAATCGTGGCCCGCCCACCCTAGCCGTGGCTGGCGTCGTAGTCGGCGATCTTGCGCCGCACCTCCGCCTCCGCCTCGGCGTACCACTCCTGGATCATCGGGTCGGAAAACTCCATGACCCGATCCTCGAACGTGGTGGTGGCAAGGCGGTCGAACAGCCGCAGCTTCGCGCTCTCCAGGTCGCGACCGTAGATGTGGAACGAATCCGCCTGCCAGTTCATCCGGCCGAGGCGGAGTTCGCGGCCGCTGCGGCGGGCGACCTCGGCGGCGATCACGTCGCGGTTGAAGAGGACGAAACCAAACATGTTCATGAACGCGGCGTTCCACGCGTCGTTGCTGCGGAAGCGCACGTTGCAGTTCAGGGAGCGGACACCCGCTTCGTCCTCTGAAATCCGATACCAGAGCGACTGGAGGCACGGCGGGTCATAGCACTCCAGGTCGAGGTTCGGCATCCAGGTGATCATCTGCGCCTGCCGGGTGAACGGCTGCCTGGAGAGCTTCGCGATCACCGCTTCGACCTGGTCGACCTTGAACGGCCCGCGCTCGACCGAGGCGCCCTGCTCGTCGCGCTCGCGCCAGACCCCGTACGCCGCGATCCGCCCGTGGTAGGTGTACTCCCAGCGCGTATCCGCCGCGTCGTTGACGTTCTTCACCCAGTGGTCCTTGGCGCCCTGCACCTCCATCACGTACTCGCGCAGCTCGGCGATGCCGCCGGGGAACGCCTTGTGGATCATCGGCTCGGCCAGCGGATCGAGCACGGTGGCGTTCATCGTGCAGTCGAGGCTCGGCGGATCGCCGGGCTTGTCGTACTGGGTGTTCTGGCGGGCGCCGTGCTCGTAGAGGGCGACCAGGGCACGTTCGTGGGTTTCGGCCAGACTCTGGCCTTGGACGGTCAATACCGGAATGCTCATGGGGCGGGGGCGCAGCGGGTTGGCGGTTGGGGGAACGCCGTCATCGTCCCCCCTCGCCCGTCCGCCAGTCGACCGAAAAAGCCCGCGGCTGACGCCGGCGCCGAATCCTCAGGCGCGCAGCCGGCCCGCGGCCTTCTCCTCGAGGAACGAGCGATAGGCGCTTGCGACGCCGTCGCGCAGCCCGATCTTCGCGCGCCAGCCGAGCGCGGCGAGGCGCGAGCCATCCATCAGCTTGCGCGGGGTGCCGTCGGGCTTCGTGTGATCCCACGTGATACGTCCGGCGAACCCCACCACCGCGGCGACCGTCTCCGTGAGCTCCTTGATCGTCACATCGGTGCCGGAGCCGATGTTGATCAGATCCGGCGGGTTGTCCTGCTGGAGGAGGAAGTAGCAGGCATCGGCCAGGTCGTCGACATGGAGGAACTCGCGCTTCGGCGTCCCGGTGCCCCAGGCCACGACCTCGGCGAGACCGGCTTCGCGCGCCTCGTGGAAGCGGCGGATCAGCGCCGGCAGGACATGGGAGTTCTGCGGGTGGTAGTTGTCGTTCGGGCCGTAGAGATTGGTGGGCATGCCCGAGTGGAAGAGCACGCCGTACTGTTTTCTGTAGTACTCACAGAGCTTGAGGCCGGCGATCTTCGCCACCGCGTAGGCCTCGTTGGTCGGTTCGAGCGCGCTGGTCAGCAGGCATTCCTCGGTCATCGGCTGGGGCGCGTGCTTCGGGTAGATGCAGGAGCTGCCGAGGAAGAGCAGGCGCGCGGTGCCGTGGCGGCGCGCCGCCTCGATGACGTTGGCGGCGATGATAAGATTGTCGTAGATGAACTCGCCCGGATAAGTATTGTTGGCGTGGATGCCGCCGACCTTCGCCGCGCCCACGAGCACCACCTCGGGCTGCTCCGTCGCGAAGAAGGTGTCGACCGCCGCCTGGCGGGTGAGGTCGAGTTCGCTGCGACGGCGCAGCAGCAATCGCTCGCACCCGGCCGCCTGCAGCCGGCGCACCAGCGCCGAACCGACCATGCCCTGATGTCCGCTGACGAAGATTCGCTTGTCCCGAAGATCGCTCATGCGAGGGCGAGGCAAAGGGTTTCACCCCAGACGGGCAAGCGCCCTTCGCGGCGATCCGTCAGCGCTGCGTGAAAAACCGGAAACTTCCGCGCCGCCCGCGCGACAAAACCCGCTTCACGGCTATGCTGAGAAGCGGCGACAGAACCAGGTGGAGCGGGCCCGCAGAACGCCCCGGACGCCCCGTCGAATTTTTCGCCGTTTTCCGCGTTTTCTCCGAAACTTATCAACGTTTGTGACGATCTACACAGCTACCATGACGGGAACTCTCCACATCCTCTGGGACGACCTTCCTGACGACCAAGCCGAGGAACTCCTTGCACGCGCGGCCGCCGGCGAAGCTGTCTTCTGTGAACACCTCGCGCAGCTGATGGCTGCCTGAGGCGAACCACGCCACCGCACCGCGGCGCTTCCGACACGCGCAGCAGGCGGAAAATCTCGAATACGCCGGGCCACCCGACGCCGCCGAGACTTTCTGACTCCGCCCGAATCGGAACCACCCGCAGTGGTGGCGCACTGAAATCGCTCCGCTCCCACGGCCCCGCGCGCCGGGTCAGATCCCGCCGCCTCGTTCGCCGGAACGCCCCGACTCCAGTCCGGTTCATCTCGCTCGAAGCAAAGGGCCCGCACCTTGATCGGTGCGGGCCCTTTTCGCGTGCGTCGCTTCCGGCGCGACAAAAACCCCGGCTTCAGTCGCCGGTCATCTCCTCGATCGCGGAGACCTTGCCGTCCTTGAACGTTACCCGGTAGCGCTCGACCACTTCGCGGTCGCTGTAGTCGGAGAAATAGGCGTACATCCCGGGGTGCCGGCGGTGATAGAAACCGCGGTAGTAAACCATCGTGCCGCCCCGCGAGCTATAGCTAGTATAGACCCAGGCCTCATTCTGGCCGTTCACGTCGGTGCGGGTATAGACCCGGTCGGGCTCCCCCACCGCGAGCTTCACCATCTCCGGCGTGAACCCCACGGCCACCTTGCCCTGCTTGATCAACTCCTGGTCCTGCGCGGCGAGGCCGTTGAAGAGCTCGGGGTTGCTGCGGATCCGCGTCTGCGGCGTGCTGCAGCCGACGAGAACGGAAAGCCCGAGGAGACAGCCGAGGAGGATAAGGGAACGTTTCATGGGAGGCGGAGATCGAAGGGTAAGCGGGTCGGATGATTCACGGCGGTGTGACCTTTTCAACTCGCTTCCGGTTCCCTCGTCTTTCTCATCCGCCGCGATGAAGATTTTGCTCTGGGACGTTGACGGCACCCTCATCCGCTCCGGCAACGCCGGCCACCGCGCCATGAACGCGGCCGCCCTCGCCGTCTTCGGCTTGCAGGACGCCTTCACGAACTTCGATTTCGGCGGCCGCACCGACCCTTGGGTGTTGGATCTGCTGTGCCAGAAGCACGCCCTCGACGCCTCCCCCGCCCACCTGACACGGTTCTACGAAGTCTACGTCGACGCGCTCCGCCGCGAGCTCCACAACCCGCGCGCTCTCATCTGCGCCGGCATCCGCGAAGTCCTCGCCAGCTTTCACACCACGCCAGGCATCGCCCAAGGCCTCCTCACCGGCAACATCGTCGCCGGCGCCCGCGTGAAACTCGAACACTTCGGCCTGTGGGACTACTTCGCCTTCGGTGCCTTCGCCGACGACTCCGGCGAGCGCAATCGCCTCGGCCCCATCGCGCTCGACCGCGCCCGCCTCCATCTCGACCGCTCCACTCTCTCTCCGTCCGATCTGCTCGTGATCGGCGACACCCCGCACGACATCGTCTGTGCCCGCGCCTGCGGTGCCCACGCCGTGGCCACCGCCACCGGCGGCTTCACCTACGATGAACTCGCCGCGCACAAACCCGATCTGCTCGTGCGCGACTTCACCGATCCCGCACCGCTGCAGCGGTTCATCGGCGCGCTGGGGTGACGATTGCTGCCCTCGCGGTTCGGACCGGGCGCCTCAGCGCTGAGACCGTTCGATCGCCGTCACCCGGCCGTCCTTGAAAACCACGTGCATCCGGTCGCCGCGGTCGCCACCGGTCGACGTGCCCACCGCCACGCCGCCACCGGAGCGGTGTCCGAAGCTTCCGACTCCGATGCCGATCCCAATTCGCGGCGACTTGTCCGCATAGACCCAAACCTCCGACTCGCCCTCGGCGGACTGGCGCCGGTGGATCCGATCCGGCCGGCCCATTGCCATCTGCACCATCTCGGCCGTGTAGCCGATCCCGATCTGCCCGGCGCGGATGTTGGCCTGCACCGCCGGCGGGTAGTTTGCGAAGGCCGCCGAGTTCTTTTGGATTCGTGAATCGGGCGTCGAGCAACCGGCGAGCGCCAGCGCACAGGCGAGAGCGACTAAAACGTGTCGTTTGTTCATCAGGAAAGGAGGTTGAACCAGCAGCACTGCAGTCCGACTTCGACAGTGAAACCGCGCTATTGTTCGCCTGCAACCCGGCATTGCCAACCGCCCCCGCGCCGCCCAACGTCCGCCGCTTTCCACCATGTCCAAGCTCTCCGTCGCCCTCGCCTCCGACCACGCCGGCTTCCGCTACAAGGAAGAGATCAAGAAACTGCTCCTCGCCCAGGGGTACACTGTCCGCGATTTCGGCACGTATTCCGCCGAGTCCTGCGATTACCCCACCTACATCCGTCCGGCGGCCGAGGCGGTCGCGCGCGGCGAGTTCGACCGCGGCATCGTCCTCGGCGGCTCCGGCAACGGCGAGGCCATCGTGGCCAACAAGGTCAAGGGCGTGCGCTGCGGCCTGTGCTGGAGCGTCGAGACCGCCGTGGCCAACCGCGACCACAACGACGGCAACGTGCTCGCCCTCGGCGAGCGCATGGTCTCCCTGGAACTCGCGTTGCAGCTCGTCCAACTCTGGCTCGAGACCCCCTTCAGCAACGACCCGCGCCATCTCCGCCGCATCAGGGCGATCGAAGGCTGAGTTTCTGCTCTTCCACGGGGCCTGCGTGCAGGCGGGCCACAAGCGCGACCTTCGCCGGTGTTGCCCACACCGGCGCGCGGCGCGTTTCGTGACCGTTCACGGCAACCACGGGAACTTCCGGGCGTCGGGCTTTCGCTTCTCGCGCTGGGCGCGGTGGAACTCCTTCGCCTCGTCGGTCATGTAGTAGAGCATCGTGGCGTTGCCCGCCAGCTCCTGGAGGCCCTGCTGGCCGTCGACGTCGCAGTTGAACGCCGCCTTCAGGCAGCGGATGGCGAGCGGGCTCTTGTCCAGGATCTCGTTCGCCCACTTCACGCCCTCGGCCTCGAGCTGCGCCACCGGCACCACGGTGTTGACGAGCCCCATCTCCAGCGCCTGCCGCGCGTCGTATTGGCGGCACAGGTACCAGATCTCGCGGGCCTTCTTCTGGCCCACGATGCGGGCGAGGTAGCTCGAGCCGAAGCCGCCGTCGAAACTGCCCATCGCCGGGCCCACCTGGCCGAAGATGCCGTTGTCGGCGGCGATCGTCAGATCGCACACAAGGTGCAGCACATGGCCGCCGCCGATCGCGTAGCCAGCGACCAGCGCGATCACGACCTTCGGCATCGAGCGGATGAGCTTCTGGAGATCGAGCACGTTGAGGCGCGGCACGCCATCCTCGCCGACATAGCCGGCATGGCCGCGCACGCTCTGGTCGCCGCCGGCGCAGAACGCGTATTTGCCGTCCGTGTGCGGACCGGCGCCGGTGAGCAGCACCACGCCGATCTTGAGATCCTCGCGGGCGTCGAGAAACGCGTCGTAGAGTTCGAACACCGTCTTCGGGCGGAACGCGTTCCGCTTCTCCGGGCGGTTGATCGTGATCTTCGCGATCCCACCGCTCTTGTGGTAGGTGATGTCCTCGTAGGTTTTGACGGGCTGCCACTGGGTCGACATGGGGGGCGAAGTTAGGGCGCGGCGCCGATTTGCCAAGCCTCGGGGCGCATCCACCGCCCGGTTTCGAGCGGGCCGAAAACCGCTTGGTTTGGCGGACTGCTCCGTTAAAGTCCGCGGCTCCGTGAGCCAACCCACCCAGCACTCCGTCGCTTCACCCGCGCGCGTCGGTCTCGTCGTCGGCGCGCTCGGGGTCGTCTTCGGTGACATCGGCACCAGCCCGCTCTACACGTTTCGCGAATGCCTCGCCGCCCTCCCGGCCGGCGAACGCGACGCCGGCATCCTCGGCGTGCTCTCGCTGGTCTTCTGGGCGCTGTTCCTCGTCGTCACGGTGAAATACGTCTGGTGCATCACCCGCGCGGACAACGGCGGCGAGGGCGGCATCTTCGCCCTGCTCGCGCTCAGCGGCGAGAAGCCCGGCGCCGGCAAGATCACCCCGTGGATCATCCTGCTGCTCGTCGGTGCGGCCCTGCTTTATGGCGACGGCGTGATCACACCCGCCGTCTCCGTGCTCGGCGCGATGGAGGGTCTTGTCACGGTCAACCCCGATCTGCATGGGGCCGTCGTGCCCGCGAGCGTGGTCGTCCTGTTTTTGCTCTTCCTCTGCCAACGCTTGGGCACCGGCTCGATCGGCAAGGTTTTCGGTCCCGCCATGCTGCTCTGGTTCGGCACCCTCGCCGCCCTCGGCCTCTGGCAGATCGCGCACCACCCCGCCGTGCTCGCCGCGCTGAATCCGCTCCACGCCGTGCGCCTGCTCGCCTCGGGCAATACGGAGATCGCCACGTTGCTCGGCGCCGTCGTGCTGGCCTTCACGGGCGCCGAGGCGCTCTACGCCGACCTCGGGCACTTCGGGCGCAAGGCCATCGCCACCGGTTGGTACACCGTCGCGATGCCCGGGCTCGTGTTGAGCTACTTCGGCCAGGGCGCCTGGGCGCTGGCCCACCCCGGCGACGCCACCAATCCCTTCTTCGCGCTCGCCCCCGAAGGTTGGCCGCGTCTCGCGCTCACGGGATTGTCGGTCGCCGCGGCCGTCATCGCCAGCCAAGCCCTGATCTCCGGCACCTTCTCGCTCACGCGTCAGGCGATCCAGCTCGGTTTCCTGCCGCGCCTCACCGTGCGCCACACCAGCGCCGCACTCGAAGGACAGATTTACTTGCCGCTGGTGAACGTCTCCCTCGCCGTCGCCACAATCTGGGTGACGATCGCGTTCCGGTCCAGCACCGCCCTCGCCTCCGCCTACGGCATCGCCGTGACCGGCACGATGGTCGTCACCACCATCGCGTACTTCGCCGTGCTCCGCCGGGCGCGCTGGCCGCTCTGGAAGGCCGGTCTGCTGTGCGGTCTGTTCCTCACCATCGATGCCACGCTTTTCGGAGCGAACCTCGGCAAGGTCGCCGATGGCGGCTGGCTGCCCCTCCTCATCGGCGCCGCCGTGCTCGTGATCATGCACACGTGGCGCACCGGCAAGGGCGAGGTCGTGCGCCGCGTCTACTCGAACGAGATCACCGAGGACGAACTGCGCACCATGGCGCGCAGCCGCAATGTGGCCCGCGTCAAGGGCGGCGCCGTCTTCATGGCGGGCAATCCCCGCGGCACGCCACTGGTGCTCGTCCACCACCTCAAGGCCAGCCGGAGCCTCCACGAGCATGTGGCCATCCTCAGCGTGATCACGGAGGCGATACCGTACGTGCCCGAGGCCGAACGCCTCACGGTGTCCGAGATCGGCGAGGGCTGCTGGCGAGTCGTCGGCCGCTACGGCTACATGGAGTCGCCCGACGCCGGCGCGTTGCTCGAGGCCGCCCGCGCGCACGGCCTGCCGCTCAAGCCCGCCTCGGCCACCTACTATTTCAACCACGAGATGGTCGTCACCGGCGGCAGTTCGCCGATGCCCACCTGGCAGAAGCGCCTCTACGGTCTGCTCAGCCGCAACGCCCGTCCCGCCCGCGACTACTTCGCGATCCCGCCCAGCCAGATCGTCGAACTCGGCCTGCCCATCCAGTTGTAGCCCGCCCCGCGCGCCGCGGATCCGCGCCCGCATCGCTACTCTTTGGTTACCGCTCCGCGACCGCTTCATTTCGCTCATCCCGTTACCCTGCGGCAACTTGGGCGTTTACCCTCACGGCCGTGAGCCTAAACGGTCAGCGGGGCGACCCGCTGGCCCCTCCTCCAATTCATGGGAAAACATCTTGGCGGAAGGGGCGGCCGTCGCACACTCCCGACTTCCCGGATGAGCAAACCCTCCGCCACCAGCCACGCCGCTTCCCGCGCCGCGCTCACCATGGGCGCCCTCGGCGTCGTCTTCGGCGACATCGGCACCAGCCCGCTCTACACGTTGCGCGAATGCCTCGTGCACCTCCCGGAAAGCGATCGCGCCGCCGGGGTCCTCGGCGTGCTCTCGCTCGTCTTCTGGGCGCTTCTGCTGGTGGTGAGCGCGAAGTACCTCTCGTTCATCACCCGCGCCGACAACCGTGGCGAAGGCGGCATCTTCGCCCTGCTCGCCCTCCAGCGCCGCGACAACTCGCCTTCACGCAAGATGACCGTCGGCATCTTCGTCATCCTCGTCGGCGCCGCCCTGCTCTACGGCGAAGGCATGATCACCCCGGCGATCTCCGTGCTCGCCGCCGTCGAGGGCTTCCGGACGGTCGCGCCCGGCATCACCGACTTCATCCCACTGATCGCCTGCGTGATCCTTGCCGGGCTTTTCTGGATGCAGCACAAGGGCACCCAAGCCATCGGCCGCCTCTTCGGCCCGGTGATCCTCACCTGGTTTGTCGTGATCGGGCTGCTCGGGGCCTGGCATGTCGTGGACAACCCCGCCGTGCTGCAGGCCCTCAACCCCGTCCACGCCTGGCGCCTGCTCTCCCAGCAGAACACTCACGGCATCGCGCTCATCCTCGGCTCAGTGGTCCTCGCCATCACCGGCGTGGAGGCGCTCTACGCCGACATGGGCCACTTCGGCCGTCGAGCGATCGTCCGGGCGTGGTATTGGGTCGTGCTGCCCGGCCTTGTGCTCAACTACTTCGGACAGGGCGCGCACGCCCTCGCCGCGCCCGCCGACCTGAGCAACCCGTTCTTCACCCTCGCCCCGGCTGGTCCGCTGCGCCTCGGCCTGGTCCTGCTGTCCATCGCCGCCACGATCATCGCGAGCCAGGCGCTCATCTCCGGCACGTTCTCGCTCACGCGGCAGGCCATCCAGCTCGGATTCTTCCCGCGGCTGGCGGTGCGGCACACCAGCGCCGAGATGGAGGGCCAGATCTATCTGCCGCTGGTCAACCGCCTCCTCGCCGTCGGCGCCATCGCCACCGTGCTCGGCTTCGGCTCCTCCGAGAGGCTCGCCGGCGCCTACGGCATCGCCGTCACCGGCGCGATGACGATGACCACCGTCGCCTTCTATTTCGTGGCGCGCCGTCGCTGGCGGTGGTCGCGCCTGGGTGCCGGATCCCTCTGCGCCTTCTTCCTCGCCATCGATCTCGTGCTCTTCACCGCAAACATCCCCAAGATCCCCCACGGCGGCTGGCTCCCACTGGCCTCCGGCATCGGCATCCTGCTGCTGATGCACGTCTGGAAACGTGGCCGCGAAATCATCTTCGACCGCGTCTACGGCCGCGGCCTCGAATCGTTGGAGATCGGCACGCTCTTCGGGGACGGTTCCATCCACCGCGTTTCCGGCACCGCGGTGTTCATGGCCTCCAATCCCAGCGGAACCCCCCTCGCCCTCCTGCATCACCTCAAGGCCAACCGCTGCATCCAGAAAACCGTGGTCCTGCTCAGCATCGCCGCCGAGCCCGAGCCGCACGTGCCCGACGCCGACCGTCTCACCTTCAACGACGAGGGCCACGGCGTCTGGCGGGCGATCGGCCGCTACGGCTACATGGAATCGCCCGATGTCGCCGCCCTCGTCGAGCGCCTGCGCGCCGCCGGGGTGAAGATCGACCCGATGAGCACCACGTACTACTTCAACCGCGAGATGGTGCTCACCGGCGGCGACACCCCGCTTTGGGAATGGCAGAAGTCGCTCTACGCCTTCCTCAGCCGCAACGCCCGTCCCGCGAAGGACTACTTCCGCATCCCGCCCAACCAGATCATCGAGATCGGTCTGCCGATCCAGCTCTGAGCCCGTGTGCGGTCACCGGTGCTTCACCTACCAATCCGCACCGCCGCCGCCGTCACTGCTGGAATCGCTGCCCGAGTCTGAACTGCTGCCGCTGTTGTCGCTCGAGGACGAACGCACGGGAATGCTGCGGATCTCGGTGTAGTCGGCGCCGCACTTGCCGCAGTGGAAGTGAACCTCGCCTCGCCCTTCGCTCGTGGACGTGGCGGCGATCAGTTCCCTCTCGGAATAGTCGCCCCAGCCGCGGCAGTCGCGACAGGTGTGGTTGCGCACAAACGCAAACAACACGCCGCACACGCCCAACAGTACCGCCAGCCCGACACCGATCCCCACCGCCACCGCCGGCGAGCGCGCCGACCGCCCAACCGGCTCGTCCAGCTTCGCCGCAATCGCCTGGATCGTAGCACCCAGCGCCCGCGGCAGGTCTCCGGCCTTCATCGCCGGCACGAAATGGCTGGCGAGCAACGCGTGGCTCTCCGCTTCGCTGAACCGGCTCGCCCAGCACGGAGCGGTGGCCAGTTCCACATGCCGGTCGTCACGCGACACCACCAGCATCACGCTTCGGTCCGGGTTCACCGAATGTTCGCGCCGCGACGCCACCGCCTGATCGCGAAATCGCCGCCCGGGGACTGTCGCCACGACCTGCACGAGCAACTCGAACGGATGCCCGTCGGGCAGGCGGCGCACGAGCGCGAGCAACTGCTCGCGGGCTTCTGGCGGAATCTCGCCCGCGACATCGATGAACCGAAGCGTGCGCGACGGCAGGTTGTCTCCGCTCATGGTCGGCGCCCCTCAGACCCTGCCGGGCGCGCCGTCGAGCAACGCCTTGCGGCGGGCCGCATCGCGTTTGCGCTCCGTCCTGATCTCCAGGACACGCAGGCCGCTGGTCGGCAACTCCGTCACCAGCGCGACGAACTGCGCCCAGTCGCGCACCGCGACGTGCTCGACGCCGTAGGCCGCGCACAGCTGCGCAAAATCCACCTCCTGCGGCGTGGCGAAGAACTCCTCGAACGGCGGATCGAACTTCGCCATCGGCAGATGCTCGAAGATGCCGCCGCCGCGGTTGTCGATCAGCACGATCGTGAGGCTGCCGCGCAGTTTCGGGCGCAGGAGAAAACCGTTCGTGTCGTGCAGGAGCGAGAGGTCCCCGGTGAGGAGCACGGCTGGCGCCCCACCCTGCGCCACGCCGAGCGCGGTCGAGAGTGTGCCGTCGATGCCATTGGCCCCGCGGTTGAAGTGGAACCGCGTCTGCCGGGCGTTCTGCGGCCAGAAGTACTCCACATCGCGCACCGGCATGCTGCTGGCGACGAAGACCGGCGTCTCCGCCGGCAGGTGACGCGCGAGCAGCCACGCGGCCTTCGGCTCGAACAGCTCCGTCTCCGCCTCCAGCGCGGCCTCGATCCGGGCCGCTGTCGCCGCCTCGGCCCGCGCCCAGGCTGCCGCGTAGTCGCTCTCCGGTCGCACCGCGGCGATCACCACCTCGGCGACGCCGGCCGCGATCTGTCGCGTGCGCAGGTGCAGGCCGTCGCGGTTGGCAGTCGTCGCCGCCACGAGCGTGGCCTCGGCGCGGCTGCGCTCCAGCCAGCCGCGCAACACCTTGCTCGTCGGCCAGCCCTCGAGGCAGAGCACGGCCTCGGGGCGGAGCGCCTCCGCGCGCTGGGGGTCGCGCAACAGCGCGTCGTAGTGCGCGACGATGGTGCCCCCCTCGGCGGCGTGGTGCCGCACCGGCGAGAGCGCGTCGGCCAGCACGGGCCAGCCGAGCGTGCGGGCCAACCGGCCAACCTCGCGCGCGTACTCCGCCGGGTCGGCGGGGCTGGCGGGGCCGGCCACGATCAACCCGCGGGCGGTCGCCGGTGGTGTCCAAGTTACGGATGCCGCGGCAGGCCGGTCCGGGGAGAGGTGGGCGAAGAACGTCGCGTCGAGCACGCCGCGCAGCGGCTCCGCGGTGCCGTCGGCCACCGGGGCAAGCGGATCACGGAACGGCGCATCGAGATGCACCGGGGCCCCGTGCGGCTGCACCGCCCGCGCGCAAGCGTGCGCGACCGTCTGCCGCAGATAGCCCAACAGCTCGAGCCGCGCCTCCGGCACGGCGAGTTCGTGGTGGAAGGCGACAAAGCCGCCGAAAAGCTTCTGCTGGTCGATCGTCTGCCCCGAGGAACACGCGCGCTGCTCCGGCGGCCGGTCCGCGGTGATCACGAGCAGCGGCACCCCGCTCTCGTGCGCCTCGACGATGGCGGGCAGGAAGTTCGCCGCCGCCGTGCCCGACGTGCACACCAGCACCACGGGACACCCCGAGCGCTTCGCCCGGCCGAGCGCGAAGAAGGCGGCCGAACGCTCGTCGAGCACCGGGATCGCCTCGATCGCCGGATGGCGCGCGAGCGCGGTGGTAAGCGGGGTCGAGCGCGCCCCGGGGCACGTCACCGCGGCGCGGACACCGCAGCGCACGAGCGTTTCCACGAGCACACTGCACCAGAGCGAATTGGTGTTGCGGAAATCCAGGAACGGCGACTCGGCGGCGGCGGGAACGGGCATCGGCTATTTGAGGGTTGGCGGGGCAATCCTCAGCACGTTGCGACTGATGACAAGATCGGCGGTGCGGCTCGGCGGCGGCGGCGGGCAGTAGTCGCGCGCGAGCATCCGGATGTAGTCGAGGACCTTCGCCGCTCCGGGACCGGTCCAGAACGTCGGTTTCGGCAACACCAGGCGCTTCCCTTCGCCCTCGATCACCAGCTGGAAACGGCCGAAACGGATCAGCTTCATTTCGGACCATTTCATCCCCACCGGCTCGAGCGAACCGTCCATCCAGATGCCTTCGGCGTCCGCCTGGATCGGTCCGTAGACCAGCAGAAGCAGCACGCTCACCAGGCTGAGCGGCACGAAGAGGATCGCCAGGAACGGATGGCCGGCGGCGAAAAACATGCCCACACACATGAAGAAAAACACGGCTCCGGCGCCGGCCGCACACTGCGCCTTCCACACTGAAATCACCGACGGGGTATCGCTCATGCCGACGGAACTAGCACAGTCGCGTCACCCGTGGCAATACGCCGTTCCGCCCAAGGCTCACACCGGCGCCCCGAGCACCCGACGGATCGCGTCGGCCAGCACGCCGACGGCGTAAGGCTTCGGGACCACCGCGCGGAAGCCATGAGCCTTGAAATGGGCCATCACCGGATCGTTGGAATAACCGCTCGAGACGATCGCGCGCACGTCCGGGTCGAGCTTGAGGAGCTCGCGGATGCATTCCTGGCCGCCCATGCCGCCGGGAACCGTGAGATCAAGAATCACGACCTGATAACGCCGCCCGCTCTTCATCCCCTCGCGGTACGCCGCAAGGCAGGCCTCACCGTCGGCGACGGTGGTGATCTCGCACTGCAGGCGTTGCAGCAGGCGTTCGCACAGGCGCCGGATGGTCTCCTCGTCGTCCATCAGGAGCACCCGCGTCCCGGCGATCTCCTGCGGCAGCACCGTCCGCGGTGCCACCGGTGCCACGACCGCCGTGCGCTGCGACTCCGACGCCGGCACCCACAGCCGGAACTCGGTGCCCACCCCGGTCGTCGAACGCACCTCGAGATGGCCGCCATGGCGTTTGACGATCGAATACGAGATGGCGAGGGAGAACCGGTCGTCGCCGAATTTGGTCGCCGAATAAGGATCGAAGAACCCGGCCAGCCGCTCCGGCGGCAGCCCGGCGCTGTGGTCGACGATCGCGATACGCACATAGCGGCCCGGTCCGATCGCGCCGGTCGGCGCCTCGATCACCTCGTTCGCGGCCGCCACCTCGATGATCCCGCCATCCGGCATCGTGCCGCGGGCGTGCACCAACAGATTCTGGAGGGCGCGCCCGAGCTGGTTGCGGTCGGCATGCACGGGCCAGAGATCGGCCGGAAGGCTGAATTCGGCCCGCGCCTTCGCCCCGCTCAGGGCGAACCCGGCGGCATGCTGCAACAACTCCGGCAGGATGAGGTCGTCGCGCATCGGATCCCCGCCCTTGGCGAAAGTCACCAGTTGCTGGGTCAGATCCCGGGCGCGTTTCGCGCTCGCCTCGATGTCCTTCAGACTGTCGCCGACCAAGGGCATCGCCTTCTCTTCGAGCATCGCGAGCGTGACGTTGCCAAGGATACCCGTCAGGAGGTTGTTGAAATCGTGGGCGAGACCGCCCGCGAGCAGGCCGAGCGAACGGAACCGTTGCGCCCGCTCCAGTTCCGCCTCGAGGCTCGACTGTTTCTCCACCTGCTGCCGGATCTGCACCGTCTGCTTGTCGACCCGGCTGCGCAGGGCGGCGACCCAGATGACCACCAACAACATCCCGCCGGCCAGCCCACCGGCCACGAGCAACGCCCGCGACACCGTCCAAAAACGGGCCTTCTCGATCACCACCACGTCCGCCGGGGACCGCAGTTCCATCTGGAAGCCCCGCGGCCGATCGAAGTCGTCGAAAACGATGCGATACACGCCGGTGACTTCGAGGACCATGCCGGCGTTCAAGCTCAGGGCTGGGTCGCCGCCGGGAGCCTGCTCCAGGACAGCGTCGAAGATCGACGTTTCCGTCTGCAACGTCAGCTGCAGGCGATCGGCCCGCCGCGAAACGTCCAACAGGGTGCCCCGCACGCGCTTCAGGCGCAGGTCATCCTGGAAATCCTGGACCGTGGCATCGGCCAGCGGAGTGGCCACGGGGGCCGCCTCGACCTTGGTGCGCCGATACAACGCCTCGCGCAACGCGGTGCGCGCGCCATCGCGGCCCAGGACGCCCACCACCTCGACCTTGTCGCCGGGGGTCAGTTGTCCGGGCTCGCGGCTGAAGACGGTGAGGCTCGAATCGCCATCCTGCAGCACCAAGTATTGCCCCGGCAGATGATGGAGCACGATCCCGGCGACATGGACGCGCATCATCTCGTCCATCGAACCAAGCTGCCGGAGATCAGCCACGGGGCGCAACGGCAGGTCGTAGACCTCGGGCGGAGCGGCCTCCTCGATGATGATGTCGTGGAGGAACGGCACCCGCAGGCGTACTCCACTGATCCGGTTTTTCGCGTCGGCCGTGACCTCGCAGACACCTCGCACCCGGATCAGCGAGCCGGGGGTGGCGACGAAATTCACCGGCGACTGCAGCAGTCCAACAAACTCCCCCTCGGGGGTGGTGACATAGAGCCACCGCCAATCGCCCTCCGAGGCCGTGCGGCGGATGAAGCCTCGCATCTCGACCCACTGCCCGTCTTCGGAGCCAGTGATGGCTTGCTGGTAGGTGATGCGCTTGGGCGCCGGATGCGCCATCGAGCCCACGTCGTGCAGGCGCTTCAACTCCACCGCGGGGGCGAAAGCGCCCCGGTAGGTGACCCCTTCGACGCGCAGAGACTTCTGCAGTGGCGGCGGCCGGGCCCCCTGGGGCAGGCGTACGCGCACCCCGCCGCTGAGATCCTGCAGGAAGAAGAAATCGGCCTCCGGCAGCGACCAAGTCACGATCCCTGTCAGATCGACCGGTCTTCCCGTCGCCGCTTCCGCTTGCGAAAGCTGCCGGACCCGATCCACCCGATCCAAGTTCGACTGGGGCACCGTCGGCACGGTGTCGGCCGTCAACGCGCGCCGGAAGAGCGCCGATTGCAGCACCCAGCGCGAGCCCGCGATCGCGGTGCGCCCGACCACCTCGACCTCCATCCCGGAGGGGACGCGCTCGCGTTGGAGGGAATAGGCGAGCACCTCGCCATCGTTGCTGCGCACGACAAAATGCGACCCGATCTCCCGGCGATAGATTTGCCCCCGCACCCGGACCAGCGACCCGACCTGCTGGCCGTTCAACTCGCTGATCGGCGTCAAAGGACGGTCGAACCGCGGATCGTTTTCAATCGTCCCGACGACCGCGACGTCCGCTTGGCGGGCGGCCCAGAGCTCGACGGTGACCTCAGTCGCCGTCGGATCGAGCCGTCCCGAATAGACCGCGGTAATTTTCAGAAACTTCCCCTGCCAATCAGGCAGGACCGCATGCGGGTCCGGCGGCACCCAGCAGATCACCCGGCGCTCGTCGACGATCATGGTCAGGCGCAGGTGCTGACTGTCGATAAGTTGCTGCTCGTCGACGTAGCCCGTTGCGGTGACCACCCGCTGGTCGAACCGGCGGAGTTCGCTGATCTGGCCCGCCGTCTCGGCCGGTTTGACCGGTGCGAATTCTTGAAGAACCGTCACCCGCACCCGATCCGCCGCAAGGCCCTGGGCGGGGATAATCGTTCCCTCGATCCGAACCATCTGGCCGCTGCGCAGAATCGGGGCGTTGTTGGGCGCCAAATGGGTGAAACGTCCGCCCCCCTGTTGTTCAAACCACAGATTGTTCCAGAGCGGATCGAAGAAGTTCACCCGCCCTTCGATCCGCAGCGGAAAAACCCGGGCCCGGTCCTCCATCGACAAGCCCCAGATATCCCCCAAATCGGTGATCGTGCGGTCGCGCGATTCCATCAACCCGCTGTCCGCGTTTTGCGCTGACGCGGCGCCGGCGAGCCACGTGCAAAGCATCGCGAGCAGAAACCAACGCACGACAGCAATCCACATCGAAGCGTTGCGCCGATGCAGCAGGGGGGGCGGCTCCATCCCGTTCATGGACTGCTCAAGAGAAAAGCGGGACGCACTCTGCCGTTCCGTCGGAGCATCGGAGTGCGTTCTCGAAAGGTTTTTGATCAGGGCTAACGATGTGTAGTTAGGATAAAACCCGGGATTATCGAAACATTTCTGCACCCTATTTTTCGCGCTCCCGGACCGCCCACTCGCAATCCGCGGCTCGCGAGTGCTCGCCGCGTTTTCCATTGGCCAACCGCCCCCCCGCCTGTCGTCAGTAGAGGCGACTTTTCGACCATGATCATCCTCCGCGGCGCGCCCGCCCTCTCCGACTTCCGCACGCAAAAGCTCATCCAGGACTTCCTGGCCGCCGGCCTCCCTGTCCGGGACGTCACCACCGCGTTCATCCACGTCGCCGAGACCTCCGCCGACCTTACGCCCGCCGAGCATGAGGTGCTGGTCAAACTGCTCACCTACGGTCCCACCCGCGAAGCCCACGATCCCACCGGCCTGCTTCAGGTCGTCGCCCCGCGCCCGGGCACCCTCTCGCCGTGGTCCTCAAAAGCCACCGACATCGCCCAGATCTGCGGCCTCGCCAAAGTGAAACGGATCGAGCGCGCCATCGCCTACTGGGTCGACCTCGGCGGCTCCACGCCACCCGAAGCCCAGGCGAAGGCCATCGCCGCCCGCCTGCACGACCGCATGACGCAGGCCGTCTTCGAGAGCTTCGAGGAGCTCGAAGTCCTCTTCCGCCACGAGACGCCCAAGCCGTTCACCTCCGTGCCGGTCCTCGCCCAGGGCCGCGCCGCGCTCGTCGAGGCCAACACCTCGCTCGGTCTCGCCCTGGCCGACGACGAGATCGACTACCTCGTCAAGAACTTCACCGCGCTCGGCCGCGACCCGCACGATGTCGAGCTGATGATGTTCGCGCAGGCCAACTCCGAGCACTGCCGCCACAAGATCTTCAACGCCACCTGGGAAATCGACGGCTCCGCCAAGGACCGCTCGCTCTTCCAGATGATCAAGAACACCTACCAGCTGCACAGCGACGGCATCCTCTCCGCCTACAAGGACAACGCCGCCGTCATGGTGGGCCACCGCGCCGCCCGCTTGTACGCCGACGCAAAAACCAACGAGTACGCCGCGCACGACGAGGACATCCACATCCTCTGCAAGGTCGAGACGCACAACCACCCCACCGCCATCTCGCCCTTCCCCGGCGCCGCCACCGGCTCCGGAGGCGAGATCCGCGACGAGGGCGCCACCGGCCGCGGCTCCAAGCCCAAGGCCGGCCTCGCCGGTTTCACTGTCTCCAATCTTAAGTTACCCGGCGCCGTCCAGCCCTGGGAAAAGGAATTCGGCAAACCCGGCCGCATCGTCTCCGCCCTCGACATCATGATCGACGGCCCGCTCGGCGCCGCCGCGTTCAACAACGAGTTCGGCCGCCCGAACATCCTCGGCTACTTCCGCACCTTCGAACAGGAAGTCCCCGCCGCCGGCTCGCAGGCCAAACTTCCGGATACTTCGAAGTCGAAGATCTCCAATCCGAAATCGAAGATCCCGACCGCCACCGCGACCGAGCTGCGCGGCTACCACAAGCCGATCATGCTCGCCGGCGGCCTCGGCGCCATCAAGGCCGAGCACGTCCAGAAGGGCACGATCGAGCCGGGCGACAAACTCATCGTCCTCGGCGGGCCCGCCATGCTCATCGGCCTCGGCGGCGGCGCCGCGAGCTCGATGGCGAGCGGCTCCGGTCAGGAAAATCTGGATTTCGCCTCCGTCCAGCGCGACAACGCCGAGATGGAGCGCCGTTGCCAGGAGGTCATCGACCGTTGCTGGGCGCTGGGCGCCGAGAACCCGATCTCGTTCATCCACGACGTCGGCGCCGGCGGCCTCTCCAACGCGCTGCCCGAACTCGTCAACGACGGCGGCCGCGGCGGTCGCTTCAACCTCCGCGCCGTGCCCAACGCCGAGCCGGGCATGTCCCCGCTCGAGATCTGGTGCAACGAGGCGCAGGAGCGCTACGTGCTCGCCGTGCCGGCCGCGCGCCTTGAGACCTTCACCGAGCTCTGCCGCCGCGAGCGCTGCCCGTTCGCTGTCGTGGGCGACGCCACCGAGGAGAAGCGCCTCGTCGTCGAAGATCCTCATTTCAACAACAAGCCGATCGACCTCCCGCTCGAGGTGCTGCTGGGCAAGCCGCCGCGCATGCACCGCAAGGAGCAGTCGCTCCCGCGCCCGCAGCTCCCGCTCGACCTCTACGGCCTCACGCTGGCCGAGGCCGTGAAGCGCGTGCTCTCCCACCCGACCGTCGCCGACAAGACCTTCCTCATCTCCATCGGCGACCGCTCCGTCACCGGCCTCGTGTGCCGCGACCAGATGGTCGGCCCGTGGCAGGTGCCCGTCGCCGACTGCGCCGTCACCGCGTCTTCGTTTACCGCCTACACCGGCGAGGCAATGTCGCTCGGTGAGCGCACCCCCGTCGCCGTCAACAACGCCGCCGCGTCCGCCCGCCTCGCCGTGGGTGAAGCGCTCACCAATCTCGCCGCCGCCCAGATCGGCGACCTCGGCAAGGTCAACCTCTCCGCCAACTGGATGGCCGCGCCGGCCGTCCCGGGCGACGCCGTCGATCTCTACGCCGCCGTTCACGCGGTCGGCATGGAACTCTGCCCCGCCCTCGGCATCACGATCCCGGTCGGCAAGGACTCGATGAGCATGTCCACCGTCTGGAAAGATCGGGGACAACAGAAGCGCGAGACCGCGCCGATCTCCCTCATCGTCTCCGCCTTCGCGCCCTGCGCCGATGTCCGCCTCACGGTGACGCCGCAGCTTAGGTACGATCGAGTCACAGAGACCACAGAGAAGAAGCAGGAGAGCACCGAGGTTCGGAACTCCTCCTCTTCCTCCGTGCCCTCCTCCGCCTCCGTGTCCTCTGTGACCAGTCCGAACTCCGATTCCGGCTCCGGAAAGATCGGCGACACCGTTCTCCTCCTGATCGACCTCGGCCGCGGTCAGAACCGCCTCGGGGGCTCCATCCTCGCGCAGACCGTCTCGCAGATGGGCGAGGCCACGCCGGACGTCGACAACCCGACCGACCTGAAGAACTTCTTCGCCGCCATCCAGCAACTCGGCCGCGAGCAGAAGCTCCTCGCCTACCACGATCGCTCCGACGGCGGCCTGCTCGCGACCATCGTCGAGATGGCGTTCGCCGGCCACACCGGCGTCGATCTCGAGGTGCCCGCCGGCCACAACGCCTTCGCCTCGCTCTTCAGCGAGGAACTCGGCGCCGTGCTGCAGGTTCGCGCCGCCGACATCGATGACGTTTCCGACGTCCTCCGCCGCCACGGCTTCAAGAACTGCACCACGCGTATCGGAACGCTCAACCCGCACTTCGCCCTCCGCGTTCGCCGCGGCGGTGAGGAGATCTACAACGAGAATCTCCCGAAGCTCCGCGCGCTGTGGAGCGACGTCACCCGTCGCATCGCCACGCTGCGCGACAACCCCGCCTGCGCCGAGAGCGAGTTCCAGCTCAAGCTCGACAAGACCAACCCCGGCATCAGCCCGAAGCTCACCTTCGACCTTGCCGCCGCCTCTCAAGCCTTGCGCCTCTCGCCTCTCGCCTCAAAACGCCCCGCCATGGCGATCCTGCGCGAGCAGGGCGTGAACAGCGAGGTCGAGATGGCCGCCGCGTTCGACCGCGCCGGCTTCCGCACCGTCGATGTCCACATGACGGATATCCTCTCCGGCCGTGTCTCGCTGCAGGACTTCCGCGGCCTTGTCGCCTGCGGCGGCTTCAGCTACGGCGACGTCCTCGGCGCCGGCGAAGGCTGGGCCAAGAGCATCCTCTTCAACGAGCGCGCCCGCGCCGAGTTCGCCGCGTTCTTCGCCCGGCCCGACACGTTCTCCCTCGGCGTCTGCAACGGCTGCCAGATGATGAGCAACCTGCACTCGATCATCCCCGGCGCCGACCACTGGCCGCGCTTCGTGCAAAACCGTTCCGAGCGCTTCGAGGCCCGCTTCGTCTGCGTCCGGCTCGAGGAGAGCCCGAGCGTCCTCTTCCAGGGCATGGCCGGCAGCGTGCTCCCGATCGCCTCCTCGCACGGCGAAGGCTTCGCGGAATTCAAGGACGCCGCCGCGCTCGACGCGTGCGACGCCTCCGGTCTCGTCGCCGCCCGCTTCGTCGACAACAAGCACCAGGCCACCGAGCAGTATCCGCTGAATCCGAACGGCTCACCCCGCGGCATCACCTCGCTCACCACCCGCGACGGCCGCGTGACGATCATCATGCCACACCCCGAGCGCGTGTTCCGCACCGTGTTGAACAGCTGGCACCCCGCCGAGTGGGCCGAGGACGGCCCGTGGATGAAGCTCTTCTACAACGCCCGCGAGTGGGTCGGGTAAGCCGGTTCACCCATTGCCTCGGGCTCTCCGCCCGCCAACCTAGGGCCGGTTCCGACCGGCCCTTTTCGTTGCCCGATACAAGCTCACGCCTGCCGCCACCATCCGCCACCGTCGCTACCGCTACGCTCGGAAAAACGCACTAGAGTCTCGTGCCGAACTCTGCGATATAGTCGGCATGGCTGGAAACAAGGCTCAGGGTAATCGGGAGCATCCGCTGGAACCGAAATATCGGGTCACGAGCAAGTTTACGCACGCACAACTGTCCAACGCCACGATCGAGGTTGATAGGTTCTTCCGGAATCTTAGTGGCTAGGATTGGGGCGTGAGGACCGGGCGGAGGTCGAGTTTGCCGCAATGAAAGAGGATTCGGATACGGTAGTTGGCGAAGCTCCGGAAGCCGCGGGC
>JAHFTC010000159.1 GCA_023269585.1 Opitutaceae bacterium | reverse complement strand
CCCTGCCATGACCGCCTCCCGCACCAATCCTTTCGGCCCGAACCGCCCCGGTTCGACCATGGGTTTGGCCTGCGTGCCGGTGGGTGGCGTGGATTGGACCGTTGCCGCCCGCAGTACCCCCGGCGGCCTTCGCACTTAAGTTTTCGTGTGGGTAACCGGCGTCCACGCGGCGTCGGGTGCTCGCTTTTTCGCAACCCCTTCAACACGCACTTTCCGACTGCTCTCTTCTGGGATGACACCGCACTCCAGTCTCGAGCATGACCTCGCGCTCAAGCGCTTCGCCTCCACGCCGAAGGAGCGGAAGCCGAACTACCCGTGGCGCGACGTGGTCCGCGACCGGCAGCCGGGGCTGCCGGATGTGCAGGTGCTTTGTCCCCAAGGGCCGGAGCCGTTCGATCTCGGCGAAATAGCCGACACGGTGGGCAAGTCCCTCACCACGCTCCTGCTCGCCCGGGGGGAGTCCGCCATTTTCACCCCCGACCACAAGCAGTTCGTCGCGCGCATCGCGGAGGAGGTCGCCGGCAACCTCACGGCGCTGGCGCTGCGCCAACGCCCGCTGCGCCTCAACCTCAACGAGCTCTACGTCCTCATCGAGAAGACGCTCGTCGACAACAGCGCCTACGATGTCGCCAAGAGCCTCCTCTTCAGCCGCGGGGCGAAGCTCGGCTCCGACCGGGTTTCCTGCGCGACGCCGGTTCGTCTCATTCGCCGCAACGGCCACGTCGTTCCGTGGAACGAGGCCAAGATCGAGATCGCGATCCGCAAGGCGTTTCTCGCCCTCCGGCAGGACCCTGCGCCCGCCGCCGAGATCGCCCGGGCGGTGACCGCCCGCGCCCTCGCCACCCGCGAGGCGTTCCTCCACATCGAGGAGGTTCAGGACGTTGTCCAAGAAGAGCTGATGCGCGCGGGACACTTCAAGGTCGCCGAGGCGTTCATCATCTACCGCTCGATGCGCGGCGCGGTGCGCGGCCACGAGGCGGCGCCGGCGCCCGCGACGGCCCAGCCCACGATGGTCGTCGTCGTCCGCGCCGTCGGGGACACCTACCTGTGGGACGGCCACGACCTGCGCCTCCGGATCGAGTATGCGGCCGCAGGACTCGAACTGCCGCTCCCGCCCGAGGAGATCGAGCACGAGCTGCGCCGCTCGGTCTACGACAACATTCCCCAGGCCGACCTCGCGGCCACCGTCGCCCGCAACGCCCGCGCCCTGATCGGGCGCGACAGCGCCTTCGCCCTCTTCGCCGGACGGCTCCAGCTCACCTACCTCTACGAGGAGGTGCTGGGTTGGGACATCGCCCGCGACGGCATCAACCGCCTGCGCGATTTCCACTGCCGCGCCTTCGCCGAGTACGTCTTCGAAGGGGTCGCCGTGGGGCTCCTGCAGCCGCGGTTGCTCGAGGCTTTCCGCTTGGAGGAGCTCGCCGCCGCGCTGGATCCTGCCGCCGATCTCAACCTCGATCTCGCCGCCGTGCAGACGCTCGCTGAGCGTTTTCTCGTCTGCACCCCGAGCGACGGCGGCAAGGTCCGCCACCTCGAAGTGCCGCAGTTTCTCTGGATGCGGGTGGCGATGGGTCTTTCGCTCGAGGAGAAACGCGGTCGCGAAGCGCACTGCCTCGCGCTTTACGCACTGCTCAAGTCCCGGTGTTTTCTGCCCGCGGCCGCGGTCCTTGCCCGCGCGGGCACGGCGAACCGCCAGCTCATCACCCACTACGCCTACCACCTCGAGAACCGCCTCGAGGCGGTGATGCAGCACGGCATCGCCGACAACGCCTACCTCGCTGTTCGGGGCGGATCGCTCGCGGGCAACTGGACGGCGGTGCACGGTGTCGAGGGCGAGGCGCGCAGCCTCGCCGCCTTCCTCGACCTTCATCAGGCGATGCTTGCGTCGGTCGGCCCGGTCGACGGCGCGGCCTACCTTGAGACCTGGCACGCCGAACTGCCCGGCCTGCTCGTCCGCCGTAGCGGTGCGCTCGTATTGGCCCATTGGGTTCCCGATCTCTTCATCCAGCGTGTGATCGCCGGCGGCGAATGGGTGCTGTTCCGCCCGTCCGATGTCGCCGATCTTTCCGGCCTCGCCGGGGCTGCGTTTGGCCGCCGCTATGCCGAGTACGAGGCACAGGCCGCGCAGGGCAGCCTGTGGAGTCGCCGGCTGCCGGCGGCCGACCTCTGGCGGGAACTCGTGCAGGCGATGCTCGCGGGCACGGCCTCGCTTGCGTTCAAGGACGCCTGCGTGCTCCGCGCCGCGCAGGACCATGTGGGCCCGTTGCATTGCCCGAGCTTCGGGACTGAGCTCACGCTCAACGCCGCGGGCGACGAGACCACCTCCGCCGCGCTCGGCTCGGTCGCGCTCGACGCCCATCTCGACGAGGCGGGGGCCCTCGACCTCGACGCCCTGCGTCGCACGGTGCGTCTGGCGGTGCGGGCCCTCGACAACGTCCTCGACCTGCATCGTTTCCCGACCGAGGCCGCCCGTCGCGCCGCGCAGCGGCACCAGCCGCTCGGGCTGGGCGTGATGGGGCTCGCGGGTGCGCTCCACGCCAAAGGTCTGGCCTTCGGCTCCGCCATGGCCGAGCAGTTCAACGACGAAGCCCTCGAGGCGCTCGCGCATTGCGCCACCGCGGCCTCGGCCGAACTCGCCGCGGAGCGCGGACCGTATCCGACGTTCAAGGGTTCGAAATGGGATCGCGGTCTCTTGCCGGTCGATACGCTGGCGCTCGTCGAGCAGGAGCGCGGTGTCGCCGCAGATCTGCCCCGCGGGGGCCGGCTCGACTGGCAGCCGGTCCGCGAGCTCGTGGCCGTCCACGGTCTGCGCCACTCGGCGCTGCTGGCGCTCTCGCCCACGCCCGAGATTGCCGAGGTCGCCGGCACCTCGCCGTCGGTCGCGCCGACCGCGCGCAACCTCCAGGTCCGATCGACCCTGACGGGCGAATTCGTTGTCTTTTCCGCCGCTCTCGTGCGCGACCTCAAGGCTCGCGACCTTTGGACGCCGGAGATGGTCGAGAACCTCAAATACTTCGACGGCGAAGTGCAGGAGATCAGCTCCATCCCGGCCGACTTGCGCGAGAAACATCTTACCGCGGGCGACATCGACCCGTTCTGCCTGCTCCGCGCCGCGGCGCGCCGCCAGAAGTGGCTCGACCAGTCGCAGTCGCTCCATTTCGAGCTGCCTCGCCTCCATGCCGATGTCGGCGCGGTCTCGGCGCTGTTGCTGGCCGCGTGGCGTCTGGGCCTGAAGTCCGTCTGGCGTCTTCAGCCGGTGGCGGCGCGCGCAACGCCGGCCGGTGCTTGAAAGCGAGCCGCTCCTCGGAACCATTTCCCCGACCGCCCTGATCGTCCCCTTTTACCCCGTCCTTCCATGTCCGCCGAACTTTCGTCTCCAACCCTTTTCGCCTACACCACTTCCATGTCCGAGTCCGAGATCCTCCTCACCGTCAAGAAGCGCGACGGCAAAGCCGCTCCCTTCAAACTCGAGCGCATCGTGCGCGCCGTCGCCCTCGCTGCCTACGGCTCCAAACACGAAGAAGCCAAGAACCCCCACCGCGACAACCCCGAGCTCCGCTACGGCCTCGACGAGGCGACGTTCCGTACGGTCTTCAATCTTTCGGCCGAGGTGCGCGACATGGTGATTGAGAAGTTCGGCACGGCCGGCGCCCCGGGAGTCGAGGACGTCCAGGATCTCATCGAGCTCACGCTGCTCAAGCACGGCCAGTACGAGATCGCCCGCCACTACATCTTCTACCGCATCCAGCACTCCGAGCTTCGCCCGGTCACGCATGGCGACTGCGGTCTGCAGGACTACATCGCGATCAGCCGCTATTGCCGCTACGACGAGAAGCTGGGCCGACGCGAGATCTGGGCCGAGGCCGTCGAGCGTGTCGCGCAGATGCATCTGCGCCGCGTCGAAAAGATCGCCGACAAGGACCTCAACGCCTCGCTGCGCGAACTCGTCGCCAAGGGCACCGTCAGCCCCGAGGCCGCGCGCGACACTGGTCCGCTCGGCTCGCTTTCCGACGAGATCGTCCGCGCCTACAATCTGGTGAAGGCCAAGAAGGTCCTGCCGTCGATGCGCTCGCTGCAGTTCGGTGGCCGCGCCATCGAGGTCTCCAACTCCCGTATCTACAATTGCACCGCCTCGCCGGTGAACCGCGTCGAGTTCTTCCGCGAGTACTTCTTCCTCCTGCTCAGCGGGTGCGGCTGCGGCTTCTCCGTGCAGAAGCAGCATGTGGCCATGCTCCCGGTCCTCGCCGCCCGCGCCGACGAGCTCGAGCTCCCCGTCAAGCACTACGCCGTGCCAGACACCGTCGAAGGCTGGTCCGACTCGCTCCACGAACTCCTCGAGAGCTTTGTCCACGGCTACAAGGTCGAGTTCTCGTTCCACCAGATCCGCTCCCGCGGCGCGCTGCTCAAGACCAGCGGCGGCAAGGCCCCCGGCCACCTCCCGCTCAAGCGCGCGCTCACCCGCGTCGAGGAGATCCTCCTCGGCGCCGCCGGTCGCCAACTCCGCCCGATCGAGGTCTACGACATCTGCATGCATGTCGCCCAGTCCG
The DNA here is from genome assembly GCA_023269585.1 of Opitutaceae bacterium. Taxonomy (GTDB): domain Bacteria; phylum Verrucomicrobiota; class Verrucomicrobiia; order Opitutales; family Opitutaceae; genus CAJCBL01. The sequence continues at coordinate 3,387 of JAHFTC010000159.1, read as the reverse complement.
TGCTCTCCGGCGGCATCCGCCGTTCGGCGACGATCTGCCTCTTCAGCCCCGAGGACGAGGAGATGATGGCCGCGAAGACCGGCGACTGGTTCCGCACGCACCCGCAGCGTTCCGCCTCCAACAACTCCGCCGTCCTCGTCCGCGACCAGACGCCGCGCGACACCTACCAGCGCCTCTTCGAGTGCCAGAAGCAGTTCGGCGAGCCCGGCTTCTACTTCGTCAACGGCTCCGATCCGGACGTGCTCCCGAATCCCTGCGTGGAGATCGCGCTCAACCCGAAGCTCATCGTCACCTCGCGCGAGATCGAGAAGCTCCGCGGTTACGGCTACACCGGCCACCTCGAGGAGGGCATGGAGCTCTGGGGCTGGCAGATGTGCAACCTCTCGACCATCTCCGGCGCCGCCGCCGACACGCCCGACCAGTTCTTTGCCCTCGCCCGCGCCGCCGCCCTCATCGGCACCGTGCAGGCCACGTACACCGACATCCCGTACCTCGGGCCGGTGACGCGCGTCATCAATGAGCGCGAGGCCCTCATCGGCGTCTCGATCTGCGGCGTGCTCGACAACCCCGACATCCTCCTCGACCCGGCCATCCTGCGCCGCGGTGCCGAGGTCGTGAAGGCCGCCAACGCCGCCGGCGCCGCCGCGCTCGGCATCAACCGCGCCGCCCGCACCACCTGTGTGAAGCCCGAGGGCACCTCGTCGCTCGTGCTCAACGCCGGCTCCGGCATCCACCCGCACCACGCCCGCCGCTACTTCCGTCGTGTGCAGGCCAGCTCCAACGACCCGATCTTCCGCTGGTTCAAGAAGCACAACCCGCACATGACCGAGAAGTCGGTCTACAACGAGGGCACCGAGGTCATCACCTTCCCGGTCGAGGCCCCGCCGCACGCCCTCCTCAAGGACGACGTGCCCGCCCTCCGCCTCCTCGAGTACGTCCGCCTCGTCCAGGAAAACTGGGTGCAGGGCGGCCGGGCCGTCACCACCTACACCGACGCCCACCACAACGTCTCCAACACGATCACCGTGCAGGGCGACGAGTGGCCCGCCGTGGCCGAGTTCATCTGGGAGAACCAGCACGCCTTCACCGGCGTCGCCCTCCTCGGCGCCAGCGGCGACAAGGACTACCGCCAGGCCCCCCGCGAGGCCATTGCCGGCCGCGAGGACATCCGCAAGTGGAACAGCCTGCACTACACCCCGATCGACTACGCGAGGGTTCCGGAGAAGGAAGACCACACCGCCGGCCATGAGGCCCGCGGCGCCGCCACCGCCTGTGCGGGCGGCAAGTGCGAGCTCGTCTGAGCCTTCAGCAGTTCCCGGCGAGGCCAGCCCACGCCCCCGATTACCCACAGACCCAGGGCGGACGCCAGAACGGCGACCGCCCTTTTTCATGCTCCGGTGGTGGACGCTGCGCCGGGCGGTCCGGGCGCAGGGTGGGGGAGCGCGTCGGGTTGCGCCTTGCTGGTCGGCGAGGGGCGCGGCACAACCGCCCCCCTTCTTCATGAATTGGATCCTGGCCAGCCTCGTTGCGGCGCTCTTCCTCGGTATCTACGAACTCTGTACGAAGCACGCGGTGCGCGAGAACGCGGTGCTGCCCGTGCTTTTTCTGAGCTCGGTGTGCGCGGCCACGGTGTGGACCGTGTTGATGGTGGCCGGGGCGCTGGCTCCCGGGGTGTTGCCGACCTCGCTGACGACCACTCCGCTCGGCTGGTCCGGGCATCTGCAGCTGGCGGGCAAGTCGGCGCTGGTGGCTTCGTCATGGATGTTCACCTACTTCGCGATGAAACACCTGCCGGTCTCGCTCACCTCGCCGATCCGGGCGACGGGGCCGCTGTGGACCATCGCGGGGGCGTTGGTGGTGCTGGGCGAGCGGCCGACGCCGCTGGAGTGGCTCGGCATCGCGACGACGCTGGCGTCGTTCGTCGGATTGTCGCTGGCCGGCCGCGCGGACGGGATCGCCTTCCACCGCGACCGGCGGATCGGATACATGGTGGCGGGCACGCTGCTCGGGGCGGTGAGCGCGCTCTACGACAAGTACCTGCTCGGGACCGTGGGCCTCTCGGTGCCGACGGTGCAGGCGTGGTTCTCGGTGTATCTCGCGGTATTCTTCCTGCCGCTGGCGATCGGCTGGAAGCGGCGCTGGTGGCCCCGCAACGAGTTCCAGTGGCGGTGGAGCATCCCGTGCATCGCGCTGACGTTGCTGATCTCCGACTACATCTACTTTGGCGCGCTGCAGGATGAGGAGGCGCTCGTCTCGCTCGTCTCCAGCCTGCGGCGGGGAAGCACGCTGGTGGCGTTCGCTGGTGGGCTGCTGCTCTTCGGCGAGCGCAACGGGCTGAAGAAACTCCCGGCGGTGCTCGGGGTGCTGGCCGGCATTGTGCTGACGGTCTTCGGCCGGCCACGGTGAACCACACGGAGCCGACCGCCGCCGGTAGCGCGGCGCCGGTCCAACCGACCGGCAGGGCAGGGGATCGCGCATCCCCGGGGTGTATCCGCTTGATCGTTTTCACGAATGGAAGCGCCGAATCTTTCCGCCGCGCCGACAGTGGTGTTGACATCGTCGGCGCGGAACTGTCTTTCTGACCGCTTCAATTTTTCCGTTCAGATCGCCCGCTTCGGTTCCGGCGAAACCATCCGTACCCTCCGTCCGGATGGAGCCGCCGGCCACTGAAAACGACATTCGCCACAGGAAGCGAAAAAACTTCTTGCACGGTGTTGGGGCATTGCCCAGCGTCCGCCTCTTTTCCCTTATTTTCCTCCTTCTTCGTCCATGCCTACGATCAACCAACTCGTGAGAAAAGGTCGCCGGAAGGTCCGCGCGAAATCCAAGTCGCCGGCCCTGAACGCCAATCCTTTCCGCCGTGGCGTCTGCGTGCAGGTCATGACGCGCACCCCGAAGAAACCGAACTCCGCCATCCGTAAGGTCGCGAAGGTTCGTCTCACGAACGGTACCGAGGTCATTTCGTACATTCCGGACGAAGGCCACAACCTCCAGGAGCACTCGATTGTGCTCGTGCGCGGCGGTCGCGTGAAGGATTTGCCCGGTGTCCGTTACCACATCGTTCGCGGTACCCTTGACGCCGTCGGCGTCGAGAAGCGTCGCCGTAGCCGTTCCAAGTACGGCGTGAAACGTCCCAAGGAAGCCAAGAAAGCCTAATTTACGCCATGTCACGCCGTCGTAGAGCGACCAAGCGGCCGGTTACCCCGGACATCCGCTACCAAAGCACCCTCGTCTCGCACCTGATCAACGCGATCATGGAATGCGGCAAGAAGAGCACCGCGCAGCGCATCGTTTACGGTGCCTTCGAGAAGGCCTCCGAGAAGCTCGAAAAGGGCAACCCGGTCGAGATCCTCACCGGAGCCCTCGAGAACGCCCGTCCCCGCATCG
>JAHFTC010000054.1 GCA_023269585.1 Opitutaceae bacterium | reverse complement strand
GGGAGGAAACCGGTGCCGTCGAAGAGCTTCATCAGCGAACCGGTGAGCGAGATTCGGCCCTCGGGGAAGAGCACGAGGCGGCCGCCGGTCTTCAGAAACTCGGCCATGTGTTTCGCCGCGTAGGTGGAGAGCGGATCCACCGGGAAGGCGCGGCGGCCGGTCATGATCCAGCGATGAAAGACCGAGGTCTGCGCGGTGGTCGAGGAGGTGACGAAACGCCAGTCGCCCTCGAGGCAGGCGCCGAGGAAGAGCCAGTCGAACCACGACACGTGGTTGGGCAGGAGGAGCACCGGACCGGGGGTGTTCAACACCTCGGTGTTGTAGGCGCGGAAGCGGAAACAGAGACGCAGGAGGAAGCGGAGGAGAAACATCGGTGGACGGTGGCCGGTGGACTGTGGACGGTGGGCGGTGGGCGGTGGACGAGGCTGGCGGGGCGTGGGTGTTTTGGTTCGGGTCCTATCCGACCTCTACGCCCTATCGGACCTATTCGAGATCTCGCCAGCCCCGAGGCGTTCGTCTTCTGCGCGGGCGGCGGCGAGGCCGCGTTGTTCGTCGATGAAGAGCGTGAGCACGCCGCCGACGGCGAGGAAGCCGAGGAGGACGAGCAGCGCGGCGGGCGTGCCCCACGCGTCCTTGGCGAAGCCGAAGGGGATCGTGAAGACGGCGGCGAGTTTGAAGACGAGGCCCCAGAGGCCGAAGAACTCGGCGCTGCGGCTCGAGGGCGTGAGGTAGCCGACAAAGGCGCGGTTGGCGGAGCCGAGCGAACCGAGGCCGAAACCGATGAGGTTGCCCACGAGCCAGAGCGGCCAGGTGGGAAACGCGGCTGGCTCGGCGGCGTGGGCGCGCAGCCAGGCGAAGAGGGCGAAGCCGGAGGTGGTGACGACCCAGACGCCGAGTAGGAGGAGCGTGGTGCGTTTGTGGCCGAGGCGGTCCTGGCAGAGCGTGGGCAGCAGCGTGCCCAGAATTCCGGACACAGTGATCACGGCGACGAAGAGCACGAGTTGCACGTCGTCGAACCCGAACTCCTTCGCGAGGATCGAGGCGAACAGGATGATCACCGACATGCCGGTGCCGTAGAAGAGCGAGGCGAGCAGGAGCATCGCCATGTCGCGGAAGCGGCGCACGTGACCGAGCGAGTCGGCGAGGCGGCGGAAACCGGCGCGCAGCAGCGGCGTGCGGGGTCGGTCGGCGGGCGCGGGACGCTCACGCAGGAAGAGCAACGTGGGGATCGCGAAGGCGAAGAACCACAGGCCGGCGAAGACGAAGAGCGGGCGCCAGGAGTCGGGCGCCTTCCAGCCGAAGGCGAGCATGCCGCCGGCGGTGAGCCCGAGCAGCAGCAGCGCGGCGCAGTAGGCGCAGGCCCACGAGAAACCGGAGACGCGCCCGAAGTGTTCCCGCGGGGAAAGCTCGGGCAGGAAGGAGGCGAGGAAGTTCTCGCCGATGGAGAACATGAAGTTGGCCGGGATGTAGAGCAGCACCGCGAGCCAGAACTGTCCGGGGCCGATCAGCGCCAAGCCGCACGTGAAGACCGCGCAGAGGAAGCCGGTGGAGAGGAGCGCCCGCTTCTTCCAGGCCCGGTCGTCGGCGATGGCGCCGGCGATGGGCGAGGCCAGCACGACCAGCAGCATGCTTGCGCCGTAGACGAGCGTCCACAGGAGGTCATCACGGGCGGGGTCGCGCACCACCACCTGTTGGAAGAAGATCGAAAACAGGAGGGTGTTGACGATCAGCGTGAACGACTGGTTCGCGACGTCGAAGGAGATCCACGACCAGAGTTGGCCCTGGCGGGGCAGACCGCGCAGCGGGTAGAGGCGGGAGAGCATGCGGTGGGCGGTGGACGGTAGACGGTGACCGTGGGCGGAGGGAGGAGTGCGGTGGCGGGACGGGGCGAGTTGAGGCGAATTGGCGGCGCGCGGCAAGACGGCGGGAGCGGAGCATGGCGGCGACGGCGGTGCAGGCGAGCGCGGCGAGGCAGTCGTTCAGGGAATGGCCGCTGAAGGTGCCACCCGTGAGCGTGAAGACAAACGAGTCGGCGCGCTCGGCGGCGAACGCCAGGGCGTAGCAGCCGAGACCGGCGACGAGCCAGCTGCGGCCTTCGCCGCGGCGGGGGAAGAGCGCGAGCAGGGCGGGCACGCCGATCAGCGCCAGCGACTGGGCCGCGAAGTACGGGCGAAGATCGTCGTAGTGTTGCCACCAGAATACACTGGCGAGGCCGAAGGCGATGGCCGGCAGAAGCGCGCGACGTCCGAGGCGATCCGAGATGGTTTCGCTTAGGGCGGTGGCGAAGAGGCTCGTGAACATGATCGAGAGCGGGAGGCGATCCCAGACAATCGAGGCGTCGGTGGGGGCGAGATGATACCAGGTGGAGCCGAAGCCGACGAGGGTGAGCCCGCCGAAGAACGCGAGCCAGCCGGCGCGGCGCGGCGTGGCGGGTTGGTGGTAGGCTTCGCGCAGGCCGAAGAGGCCGGCGAGCAGCAGCGGGAGGTTGGTGAGGACGTCGAGGATGTTGGGCAACCCGTGCCAGGTGCGCTGATCGACGAAGGCGTGGTAGGTCTGGTCCTGGCGGAGGGCCGGCAGGAGGAAGAGCAGAAGGGGCGGTACCGCCACGCAAACCAGCGCGGCGAGCAGGCGTGGTGCGGAGGGCGGAGTGGAGTGCGGTGCGATGGCGGAGTGCGGATTGCGAAGTTCCCCCTTCGCCAAGGCTTCGGAGGACAAGGCGGACTGGCTGGCGAGTACGGCCGAGCTCGGGGGCGGCGTTCTGTGGGCGGGGAGTCCTTTGGGACTGGCGGATGTCGCGGTGGTGTTCATGGGCGGTGTTGGTGTGTGCCCAGAGTCTACCGCCACGGGTGGTCGAGGTGTTATTCGATAAACCTGATGCGCGGCATCGCTGGAAGCGATGGGCGCATCGCCCCGTCGCGCCGCCCTCCCTCCCGGCCGCGCGCCCGCCAAATACTCTCACGACCGTGAGAGTATTTGGCGGAAAGGGCGGTGCGAGGTGGCCACTGTCGAGTGAAAACCGGCCGAAAACGCGCCGCCAAATAAGATCACGGTCGTGAGAGTATTTGGCGGAAGGGGCGTGCGGCAGGGCGGACGGGGGGGGCGAGGGAGGCGGAGGCGGCAGGGTCGGGGGCGTGCTCAGTGTTCAGCACAGTGCGGGACCGCGCGACCCTCCGGTGTTGGTTCAGTTCGCGAGACTCAACAGGTGGAGCGAGAAGGGCGCAGCGCTACAGGCGGGCCACGGGCGGGATGCTCCCCGTGGTGCGATCCGCGGGGGAGGGGCTCGCCCGAAGCTCGGTACAGAGTGAAAACACGTACCGAGCGGAATCACGCGGCGGCGTCAGTCGGCTCGTGTTGTGAAGCGCGGGAGGCGGACCGCCCGCCCGCGGCGGCGCCCGTTGAGCAATTGTCCAAGCAATGTGGAGCGGACGAACAGATCGTAGGTGAGCAAGGCCACGCCGATGGTCGCCACGGAGACAAAAACGAGCTTGGGGAGCCAGTGAATGGGAACCTCGGCTACGGCGACCTGGAGCCACACCACCACGGGCAGGTGGATCAGATACATCCAATAGGAGGAGTCCGCCAGATAGCGGATAGCCGGTCGGGGGCGGGAGAAGAACTTGCGGAAGGTTCCCAGGGTCAGCAGCACCAGGGTCCACATCATCACGGCGTACCCGAGCGAGTGGGCGAGGTGGGCCGCGGTGTGGTGCGGGTGGCCGGGGTCGTTTTCGAACACGCCGAGCCGGAGCACGAGGACGATGCTGGCGACGACGAGCAGTATCCGCGTCGCCGTCACCCGCTCGAAGACAGCGAGGTTTTGTGGCTGACGGCTGAGCAGCCAGCCCACGGCAAAGAATCCACCGTACACCGCCAGCACCGGCCAGTCCGGCCGCAGTGAGCGATCGGGGGTGTCCATGCCCCAGTGTTGCATGCCCCAGAGCGCGCCGGCGGTGGGCAGGATGAGCACCGGAAGCACCCAACGGGAGCGCGCCAGTCGGGACACAACGGCGTCGAGACGCGCGAGCAACCGCGGCAGAATGCGGCCGCCGAGCGCCTGGTCCGCGCCCTGCGCGGCCGACCGCAGCGCGAGCGCCAGGCCGGTGATCAGGAGCAGATAATACAGGAACCAGAGATGAGAACCGGTGAACAGGCCGGCGGGCAGGGTTTGCAGGCTGGCGAAGCCGGCGCGGATGCTGTCCCAAAAATCGTAGTCACCGCGGAGACTTGCCCCACCCATGAGCCAGCCCGACACGAGCAGCGGCCGCAGGAGAAACCATCCCGCGAGGAACGGCACTCCGAGCCGGACCCCGCGCGAACGCAGAAACGCTGCGAGTCCCCTGCGCTGCAGAAGGCCGTGACTGAAGAAGCCCGCGAGGAGGAAGAACAACTCCATCCGGAACGAATGGCTCACGAGCAGGAAGACGGGAATCCACGCGCCGGTCGAAATGTCCTGCACCGCCCAGCCCATGAAGAGCGGAGAGAACGACAGTGCGGCGTGAAATACGACGCCCAGCACCAACGCGAAGGCGCGCGCGGCGTCGAGGTGGTCGAGGCGCGCGGAGGGAACCGCAGCGGCGGCAGTGGCGGCGGGCGTCGGCAGAGGAGTGGTCAGAGGGGCGTGAGGTGAAAGCGGCATGAGGAGCTCGGACGGGTTTCCGGATGGGAGAAAACGGCGTGGCGGGTCGCAGGGCTGAATGACTTCGTCATCCAGCTACGCGGAGAGCGACTGGTTCCGCTCAGTAGAAGGCCACTTCGTCGACCTCGTAGGCGAAGGGGCCGGGCGCCATGCCGAAGACGACGAGGTTCACGCTGGTGACCGCCTGTGGGTTGAGCGCGGTCTGCTCCGACCAGGCGCGCTTGAGGTCTTTGAAGGGCACGCGCACCTCGACGAATTCACCGCGCTGCGCCGCGACGGGGGCGCCGTGGAAATCGAAGTTGGTGACATCGGCGGTGGCGACCTGGACCAAGAGGAGGCCCTGGGTGAGCTTCACCTTCAGGCGTACGCCCGTGCTGGTGCTGAGGTCTTGGGGACGGGCGTCGGGCGTGAGGAGCAGCGGGATCGAAACGAAGGCCGGCGCGCCGCGTCCCGGTACCAAGTTGCCTTCCACGAGCAGCACGCCGTGCTCGCAGCGTTGGCTCGCCTGGGACTGGCTGCCGGCGTCTTTGTCGGTGATCAGCAGGCGCGGGGCGCCGCGGGTCGTCTGATCGGGCTGGGAGAAGTCGTCCACTACGGCGGCGTCGGCGCCGCGAAGGGCGGGCGCGGCGGCCGCGAGCAGCAGGAGCGCCAGTGAGAAGGTACGAGGGGAGCGGAACGGGAGGATCATGGGAGGTGTGTTTTCGGGCGGTTTGAGAGGATGGTTCGGCGATAAGTGCCCAACCCGCGTCGCGCGGTGACAAGGTTCCGGCCCGCAAGAGCCGTTTTCGTAAAAGATCCTCTTTCGCCCAAAAACCTGTCACCGCTGGCGCCGCGCCGGGCACTGAATCATACCGCCTATGAATGCTCCCGATTCCATGCCTGTATTGGAAAACTCCTCCGACGCCGAACTCGTGGCCGCGACCTTGGCGGGAGACCGCCAGGCATTCCGGCGCATCGTTGAGCGCTACCAACGTTTGCTGTGCTCGCTCGCCTATTCCTCGACGGGCGAACTCAGCCGGAGCGAGGATCTCGCGCAGGAGACATTTTTGGAGGCGTGGCGCAAGCTCCCCGGCTTGCGCGAGCCGGACAAACTGCGCCAGTGGCTGTGTGGCATCCTGCGCTTCAAAGCCGGTCATCTGCGCCGCGCGGACGGCCGTGAACCGGTTCGCCAGGCGGCGTCCCTGGAGGCGGCCGAGGCGGTCGAGTCCGGCGAGGAACCGGCCGCCGCTCTCGCGATTCGCAAGGAGGAGTTGGCACTCCTGTGGACCGCGCTCGAGCGGTTGCCGGAACTCTACCGCGAGCCGCTGGTGCTCTACTACCGTGAGCACTGCTCGATCGAGCATGTGGCGGTGGCGCTCGAGCTGACCGAGGATGCGGTGAAACAGCGGCTGGCCCGCGGGCGGAAGATGTTGCAGGAGCAGGTGCTGGCCTTCGTCGAGGGCGCGCTCGCCCGAAGCACGCCGGGACGGCTCTTCACCATGGGTGTGCTCGCGGCGCTGCCGGCGATCAGCGCGCCGACCACGGCTCAGGCCGCGGCGGTCGGCGCGGGGGCTGGCCTTGCGGCGCAGGGCGGTGCGCTCGCGAAGACGACCGGGCTCGCGGCGTTCGTCGCCTCCGGTGTCGGAGTGATCAATGCGATCCTGGCGCTGCGTACCGCGCTCGACCAGTCGCGCACACCGCGGGAGCGGCGCGCCGTGGTGAAGGCGACACTGGCAATCGTCCTCGGGTGCTTCGGCTTCCTCGGGCTGTTGTGGCTGATCCGCGCGGGCGCGTGGCAGTGGTGGGATCAGCGGATCGTATTTGCAGCGATGGCACAGGCGACGGTGCTCGGGTTCTGCGTGGTGTTCCCGGTGGGGATGCTGCGGATGCTGCGGCACATGCGGTGGCTGCGCTCGGAGGAGCGGCGCCTGCGGCCGGAGTTGTTCGGCGACGTCCGCGATCAAGTGGGCTCCCCGGACCAAGTCTATCGCAGCCGACTGGAGTTGTTCGGCGTGCCGCTGGTCAACATCCGCTTCGCGTCGCCTGATGCGGGCGCGCCGCCGGTGTTCGGCTGGTTTGCCGGCGGGGACCGGGCCTACGGGCTCGTGGCCGCGTGGGGGGCGTGGGCGGTGGCGCCGTTCAGCGTGGGCTCGGTGGCGATCGGGCTCGTGGCCGTCGGGAACTTCAGCGTGGGGCTGCTCAGCCTGGGCACGGTGGCGCTGGGCTGGGTGGCGATCGGCTGCGCGTCGGTCGGCATGAAGGCGTATGCCTGGTTGTCGGCGCTCGGTTGGTCTTCCGCGCACGGCGCGGGATTCTCGGTGGCCCGCATCGCAGCGGAGGGGCCGGTGGCGATCGCGGCGCATGCCAACGACGCGGCCGCCCGCGCCCTATTGGCGAATCCGTCCGCGGAGCTGCACACGATGCTCTTCTATATCGCGATCGTCGTCCTGAGCCTGGTGCCGCTCGCCTGCTACGCGCGGGCGGTCCGCCGGCGTATGGGGGCGAGGAAAGGCTGAGGGCCTGTCGCTCGGGTGGTTGCGCGGCCGTGGCGGGCTCCCCACGCTCGGGCGTGCTCAACATCCATCACCTTGAGTTGTTCTACCATGTGGCCCGGGCGGGCGGCATCAGCCGCGCGGTGAAGCGAATCCCGTACGGCATCCAGCAGCCGGCGGTGAGCGGGCAGGTGGCGCAACTCGAGCGCGAGCTGGACGTGCGGCTGTTCGAGCGGAGCCCTTTCAAGCTGACGGCGGCGGGCGCGGAGCTGTTCGCCTTCGTCGAACCGTTCTTCGGCGGGCTGGCGACGGTCGAGGCGCGGCTGCGCGAAGGGGCGGTGCCGGCGCTGCGGATCGGCGCCGCGGAGCTGGCCCTGCGCTGCCACCTGCCGGCCGTGCTGGAACGTCTGCGCAAGCGGGAGCCGCGGCTGCGGCTCACGCTGCGCTCCGGTTTCCAGGCCGAGCTCGAAAAGTGGCTGGCGGAGCGGATCATCGATGTGGCGGTGACGCCGCTGGACCGGAAACCGCCGCGGCACGTGCGCTCGGCACCGCTGCTGAAGGTGCCGCTGGTCCTGCAGGTGCTGAAGAAATCACCGCTGCGGTCCGCCACCGAACTGTGGCGACAGCGCAAGATCGAGGAGCCGCTGATCGCGCTGCCGGAGAGCGAGAGCGCGGTGCGCCGCTTCCGGCGCGGGTTACAGCGGAAGGGCGTGCGCTGGCCCACGGCGGTCGAGGCGAGTTCGCTCGAGGCCGTGACGGCGTACGTGGCCGCGGGCGGCGGGATCGGGCTCAACATCGCTCTGCCGGGCGAGAAGCCGGATCCGCGGGTGCGGGCGCTGCCGCTGGAGGATTTCGAGGCGCTGGAGATCGCGGCGCTCTGGCTCGGCGAACCCGGGCCGCTGGTCGCGGAGCTGCTCGAGGCCGCGCACGCCTATGTGCGCAAGGCGTGGCCGCAGTGGGCGTTTTGAACGGTGGACTGTGGACGGTGGACAGTGGACTGTGGACAGTGGACTGTGGACGGTGGACCGAAGAGCGGAAACCGGAGACCGGAAGGCGGACGACAGAAGGTAACGAAGAGAACGAAGGTCCTTCGGATGGTGGGTCTGGCTTTACGCCCGACATCCGTTGGACGGTGAGCGGTGGCCGGTTGCCGGTGACCGGAAAACGGTGAGTGGAAACCGGACACCGGAGACCGGAAACCGGAGACCGGCGACCGGAAACCGAAAACAAGTGGATCTACTTATAGGCCAGAGCGGTGATCTGGGCGCCACGTCACCGTCGTGGCCTACAGCGAACGGTGGCGGAAGCCGTAAGGCTTTCGTCCGGGGCAAACCCCGAAATTCTCACGAGTTCCGCCACGGCGCACCGGAAACCGGAGAGCGGACACCGATCACTGGCACGAAACTCTTACGAGTTCCGCTACCGCGCATCGGAAACCGGCACCGAAAACCGGACACCGGAGAACGGTTACCGGAAACTGTTCGACCGGATACCGGATTACGGGAGCTGGGCGACGGGGCCGGTGGGGCCCCAGAAGAAGCGGAACTCGAGGTTGGCCTTGAGCGTAAGGCCGTTGCGGCCGAGCACGGACTCGAGGGCGAGCTTGAGCTCGGCGTTGCGCGTGTAGGTGCCGAACTGGACGGTGCCGCGCACCTCCTTCCTGCCATCCTTGTCCACGGCGGAGATCGCGAAGGTCACGCTGCTGTTGCGGATCGTGAAGTCGCCGCTGAGCTGCACCTGGTAGCCGGTGCCGTCGCCGGTCATCGTGAAGACGAGGTTCCGGTTCGCGGCGGCGTAGGTTAGCTTGAGGTCGAAGGCGAGGGCGGCGGTCTGCGCGCCTTTCTTGAGGGTCGCTCCGCCCTTGAGCGTGAGCGTGCCGCGCTGGCCGACGAACTTCGCTTCGGCGCCGAGGCGCGCTTCGAGGCCGGCGGACTTCGAGTGCCCGACCTGCAGGTCCCAGGCGAGGGTGTTCTTGTTCCACGCGTAGCGTCCGGCGATCTGGAGCGCGGCGGTGCCGTCGCGCTCGAGAACGAGGCCAAAGTTGGTGCCCTTGATCTGGCCGCCGAGCGCGAGGTAGGCGACGGGGTTGGCGGCGGAGTTGTCGTAACGCGTGACGAAGACCAGCGCGTTCTCGTGGAGGTCCCAGCGGCCGTAGAACTTCACGTCGGCGGGCATGTCCTCGTCCTCGCCGTCGACGGTGTTGCGAGTGGCGGCCCGGAAGGCGAGCAGGTCGCGGGCGAGGTCGCCGCCCGACTGGTACTCGCTGGCGGCGAGGCTGCGTTCGCGGTTGCTGCCGGTGATGAACGCCGCGGAACCGTCGGGGAACGTGACGCGCAGCTTCGCGTAGCCCTCCGGGAAATCGAGCTTCGCGTAGACGAAGAGTTTCCGGCCGGTGAGCGCGCCCGCGTCGTCGAGCAGGGCGTATTCGAGATCTTCGACGTCATCGACGAGGATCTTGCCGGGGAGCGTCCACACGGCGGAGGCGGCGGGCACGCCGGGCTGGGCGACAATCTGGACGGTGAGCTGGTTGCGGGCGTTGAAGCCGTACTTCACGGCGAGGCTCGTGCGGGTCTCGCCGGGAAAGCGGAAGCTGAGTTCGTTCTCCTTCTCGCTGGAGAGGCTCTCCCAGTCCGTCTCCTGCACGACGGCGTCGTCGGGCCCGAGTTCCTGCACGCGGAAGTTGTCGAAGAAGCGAAGCCGGCGGTTGTCGGCGGTGACGTCGAGCGTGGTGGCCATGGTCTTGGGGGTTCAGGTTGAGGTGATCAGAAGCTGAGGCGGAGGGAGGTGAAGAAGCGGCCGCGGTCGCGGCGACCCTCGGGCGACCACGCGTAGCCGAGGCGCAGGCCGGTGCCGTCGGGCGACGCCTTCTCGAGGAGGACGCCGAGCGAGGAGAGCGACTCGGCGTCGGCGCGCCATACGTGGTAGCCGCGGGCGGTGGCGAGGCGGCCGGCTTCGGCGAGGGCGACGAGGTGGAGGCCGGAAAGGACGTCGGGGACGGCGGGCTCGCCGGCGGAATTCTTGAAGAGCCGACCCAGCGGGCGCGCGAGGCTGTAGCCGTACTCGAGGCGGCTGTACACGTAGGAACGCCCGCTGAACTCGCCCGGCTCGAGGCCGAAGAAACGATCCGCGTCGCCGCAACGGAAGGCGAGCGCGGCGGGCGGCGTGCCGGTGGCGAAACCGGTGGACGCGAGCAGGCGGAGGTACATGGCGTCGCGGTTGGCGCCGCCGAAACCGACGGTGGTCGCGGCGCCGAGCTCGCACCGGCCGAAGGCGTGGTCCCAGCCGGAGCGCGGTCCGTATTCGATGGTTGCGTGCACGGTATGATCCCAGAGAGCGGGAGCGGTTGGCGCGGCGGCGGGGCGCCAGCGCCATTCCTGTTTCTGGCGGAGGAGCAGGCCGCTCTCGCGCAGCGGCGCGGCGGAGTCCGGCGCGGTGAGGCGGTGCGATTCGACGAGCACCGCGTGACGCAGGGTGAGCGTCCATCGAGGGAATTCGCGGGTGAGCACGTGCTCGAGCGCGGCAGACTTCACGTGGTGGCGAAACGCTTCGGCGCTTAGCCCGCCGAGCCGGAAGCGGTCGTCCTGTCCGCCCTCGGCGGTGAGCTCGAGCGCGTGCGTGGTCTTGCGGTCGAGGCTGCGGCCGAGAGGGCGAGAATAGCGAAGCGAGCCGTCTGCGGCGTGGTGGGCGAAGGTGGCGGAGAGCGTGAACGTGTCGCCGGCGGACAGGAGGCCGGCCCAGGAAACTTCGGTGTTGGCGCCGAGTTGGTGCTCGGGGTTGTAGGTAGCGCCGAGTTTGGCGCTGAGCGGAGCGGGCGCGAAGGTGGCGGCGTATTCGATCCGATTGTCGCGGAAGGTGGCCGTGGTGGTGGCGACGAAGCGGAGTCGTTCGATTTCGCGTACCGACTCGGCGTGCTGGTGCGCGATGGTGGGCAGCCAGAAGAACTCAGGGGTGGCCGGGGCTTCGGCAGCCGCGGCGGAGGCGAGGCGGCGGTCGAGCGCGGTGATGGCGGACTGGTAGCGTTGGAGTTCCTCGGGGCGATCGGCGAGGAGGGCGGGCAGGTCTGCCACCGGGTGCGTTTGGCCTTTGCCAGCGACGAAGGCGACGTGCGCTGTCGCTGTCTGGACGCGGCGGAAGGGCCCGAGGCGGACCACCCATCCGTCGACGGGCAGGACCCGGGCGACGGTGAACTGGGTTCCCGTGTCCGGATAGCTGATGCGAACGAGTTCGTTGGGCGCGGTGTCGGTCTCCACTTCAGGGACACCGAGTTCGTTGCGCGAGCGATCTGGCTCGGGGAACCAGCGGTGGCTGCCGGGAAACGCATCGGGGCCGCCGGGCGCGATGGCGCGACGGAGCGCGGTGCCGTGGTCGTCGGTGAAGGCGCGCTCGGGGCCGAGCGTTTCGGCGGCGGCGCGCAACGCATGGAGCGCGTAGGCGACGGGGCGAGCGAAGCGTTCCGGTGCCGGCGCGAGGCGGACGGTGGGGAAGCTGCCTTCGCGCAGCGTGGTGCGCGCGACGACGAAGAGCCGCGCCCACGTGGGGCAGTTTTGCACCCGTTCGAGTTCCGCTGCAGTGAAGGATGAATCGGTGTCGGCCGCGGCGACGACGGCGGCGGTTGCGAGCGGAATCTCCCACGCCTCGCCGGCGGGGATTTCGTCGACGAGGAGGACTAGTTCGAGTGGCGGTTGCGAGTGAACCGGCGGGATCACGGCGGGTTCGCAGCGGAGGCGGAACGGCCAGTTCATGGTGGTGCCCGCAGTCGGTGGCTCGGGCGCGGGCGGCGAGTTCGTGAGGGCAAGTTCGACGCCGCCGGGTTGGACGCAGCCCAGCTCAAGAGCGCGTTTCCGGAGGGCGGAACTGAGATCGGGATGGATGCGCCAGACTCTTGAGCCCTGGGTGGTGGCCGCGGCGACCTCGAAACAGTCGCGAAGCTGCGCCGCCAAGGGGGCAGGCAATGCGCCGTCGGCGAAGGTGGGGGGAGTGCGCGTGAACCACGAGTCCTCAGAGACGGGCGCGCCGTTTTCAACGAACTCCACGCGGCCCCACTCGAGCGTGAGTGTGCCGCGGTAGGTCAGCACTTCGGCGTAGAGCGCGGTCGCCAGCCAAAGGCCGACGAGGAGGAGGGGCCCGAGGCGGGCGCGAGCGTTCGGTCGACCCGGGGCCGGCGTTCGGCCGGTCCGCGGCTCGGCGGCCGGGTGGCGCGAGCGGGGCATCGTGAATGGCGCGGCGCGCGGATGCGCGACGGCTCCTGCGTGGACTGGGTTGCTGGGGGGCTTGCCGAGGGGTGCCCGACAAACGGTGACGCGGCGGATCCTAGCGGATCCGGCCGGCGGGATCAATAGTCCGAACCCTGATCGTGTGTTTTGGCGCCGGTTACGGTGCGCGGGGCGGGCGGCACCAGCAGCGCTGACCGATGGCGCGAAACCGGATCCCGGCGGCGACAGAAGGTAACGAAGGAAACCAAGGGCTGCCGAACGCCTGGAACGGAATCCGAACGGCCTCAGCAAGCTGAGGCCCGACGCGGAAAGAGAGTGTGGCTCCGAAGTGCGAACCGGTCGGTTGTCTCGACGTGGCTCAGCCTTCGCCGTCGTTGCGGAGGAGGCGGCGGGAGGCGTCGGCGATGAAATGGTCCTGCGAGGCGAGGACGGGCTGGGCGGGGCCGCGCTCGACGGGGGTGTACTCGCCGCCGGGGTGGAGCACGCGGGCGCTCTCGGTATCCTGGAGCTGGATCTGGAGGACCTCCTCGAGGATGCGCTGGCGGAGGGCGGGGTCCTCGATGGGGAAGACGACCTCGACACGGCGGAAGAAGTTGCGGGGCATCCAGTCGGCGCTGCCGAGCAGGACGCGGGGCTCGCCGCCGTGGTTCTCGAAATAGAAGGCGCGGGCGTGCTCGAGGAAACGGCCGACGATGGAGCGCACGCGGATGTTTTCGCTCAGGCCGGGGACGCCGGGGACGAGGCAGCACACGCCGCGGACGATGAGATCGATCTGCACGCCGGCGCAGGAGGCGACGTAGAGGGTCTCGATGGTGGCGCGGTCCACGAGGCTGTTCATCTTGGCGATGATGCGGGCGGGTTGGCCGCTGCGGGCGGCCTCGGCCTCGTGGAGGATGAAGGCCTGGATCTGCTCGTGGAGGTTGTGGGGGGCGACGAGCAGGTGGCGGAAACGGGGTTCGCGGACGAAGCCGGTGAGGACGTTGAAGAGGTAGGCGACCTCGGCGGTGAGGGCGTCGCGGGCGGTGAAGAGGCTGAAGTCGGTGTAGATGCGGGCCGTCTTCGGGTTGTAGTTGCCGGTGCCCAGGTGCGCGTAGTGGCGCATGCCATCGTCCTCGTGGCGGACGACGAGGCAGAGCTTGCAGTGGATCTTGAGGCCGACGACGCCGTAAACGACGTGGACGCCGGCCTCCTCGAGCTGGCGGGCCCACTGGATGTTGTTGGCCTCGTCGAAGCGGGCCTTGAGCTCGACCAGGGCGGTGACCTGTTTGCCGTTCTGGGCGGCCTCGATGAGGGCGTGGACGATGGCCGAGTCGCCGCTGGTGCGGTAGAGCGTCTGTTTGATGGCGAAGACTCGCGGGTCGCGGGCGGCGTGCTGCACGAAGGCGACGACGGGGTCGAAGGAGTCGTAGGGGTGGTGCAGGAGGATCTCGCGTTGGGCGAGGGCGGGGAAGAGCGATTCGCCGGAGAGGGCGAGGGGGCCGGGGTGCGCGGTGAGCGGCGGGTATTTGAGATCGGGCCGGTCGATGAGGTCGTAGACGCCGAAGAGGCGCAGGAGGTTGAGCGGGCCGTTGATCCGGAAGACGTACTCGCGGGCGAGGCCGAGGTGGTCGGTGAGGCGTTCGAACGTGTGGTCGTCGACCCCGGTCTCGATCTCGAGGCGCACGGCGGCGCCGCGGCGGAGGTTGCGCAGTTCGTCCTCGATGCGCTTGAGGAGGTTCTCGGCCTCCTCCTCGTCGATGTAGAGATCGCTGTTGCGGGTGACGCGGAAGGCGTAGGCGCCGGTTATCCGGTAGCCGGCGAAGAGCTGGTCGGCGCAGAGCTTGATGATCTCGGTGAGGAAAATGTAGCGCTGCGGGCCGCGGGCGTCGGGGAGCAGGCGGACGACGCGCGGGAGGATGCGCGGCACGGGCAGGACGGCGAGGAAGCCCTCGGTTTCCGGGGTGGCGGGATTGTCGACGGTGACGACGATGTTGAGGGACTTGTTGCCGAGCTGCGGGAACGGGTGGGAGGCGTCGACGGCGAGCGGAGTGAGGACCGGGTAGATCTGGTCCTTGAAGTAGGCGCGGACCCAGGCGAGCTCGGTGCGGGTGAGTTCGGTGCCGGTCTTGAACACGAGGTGTTCGTGGCGCAACGCGGGCACGAGGTGCCGGTGCCAGCAGCGGTACTGGGCCTCGACCTGGGAGGCGACGACCAGGTGGATGCGGCGGAGCTGTTCGCGGGCGCCGAGGCCGTCGAGCGAGGGTTCGAGCACGTCGGAGTCGACCTGCTGGATGAGGCCGGCAACGCGGATCTCGAAGAACTCGTCGAGGTTGGAGGAGACGATGGCGAGGAACTTGAGGCGTTCGAGGAGGGGGTTGCGCTCGTTGGAGGCCTGCTCGAGGACGCGGCGGTTGAAGGCCAGCCAGCTCAGCTCACGATTGAAAAACGGAGCGCGGGCGGGCGGGGCGGGCGGCGTTTTCGACGGCTTGGGAGCCTTGGTGGATTTGCGGGAGCGAGGCATGGCGAGGCGCGGACGCTAGGCGCCGGGTCGGGCAAAGCGAAGCGGAAAGCGGCGCAGGACAGCCAGCGATGCGCAGAGTTCACCGGGCCGTAACATTCACTTGCCGGCGCGGGGCGCATGGTCGGCGCGCGCCACGGTTCCGCGGCCGGAGCCCGGTGGTGCGCACGGACCGGAGCCATGCTGCATCCCCTACATCCGGCGTGACAGGGGGCGTGTTCGGGCTATGTTTCCGCCACCCCCATGAAACTCCCGACCTCCATCACCACCATTCTGGCCCTGTCGCTCGCGGTGTTCGCCGCGATCCCGCTCTCCGCCGAGACCAAGAACGTGAAGCGAAAGCTCATGATCGACTTCACGATCCAGGAAGTTGAACGCGACGGCGTCGTGGCCAAACCCGTCAGGAAGTACAGCTGGTCGTCCGGCGATTGGAAGGACAAGATCCAGTACCTCAACAACCGCGGCCTGCTCGTGAATTTCGTCCCGAGCAAGGGCAACTTCGGCGGCGACAAGTCGATGAAGCTGACGGAGTTCAACTTCTTCGAGGTGTCGGTCACCATCGGCAACCGCAACCGGGCCCAGAGCATGCAGATCGTGCTGATCGACAGTGACGACACCGAGGTGAAGTGGACGCTGCCCTTGGCTGGGAAACCGGTGGGCACGTCGCTCACGTTCCGGCTTCCCCTCGACAAGCCGGACCTCGTGGAGAAACCCGGAAAAGTGGCCGGGCTCGACAAGACCAAGATCCGTAAGTGGCAGGTGGCGGGCAACTGGCAGGCGCCCGAGACCGAGGTGCTGATCGAGCGGTTCATGGTCGCCGAGTAGGCGCCGGAGACTCCAACTTTCAACGACGCCCGGACTCGCCCGAGTCCGGGTGTTCTGTTTTTTGGGGCCGCGCGACAGCTGATCCGCTTTGCGGGGGGCGCGGTCCATCGGTGGCTGCGATGGGCGGGTAAACGGTGCGGTGGCTTCGCCCGTCAGCCGACGAGGTTGCGCCGTTGGTCGGGATCGGCGCTCAGGTCGAAGTGCAGCCAGGGGCGTCCGTCGGGGTGGAAGGTGCGGAGCTCGTGGCGGCTGCGCACGCCGTGCCAGGGGTGCGGGCACTGTTTTTCGAAGGGCGGTGCGGAGGGCAGGGAGAGCGTGATCACGCGGTCGCCGTCCGCCGGGACCGTGCGCAGATCGGCGCCGGGCCAGTCGGCCGGGATCGGCGTGCCGGCGAGCGCGAGCGCGGTGGCGGGGAGATCGGCGAGTGAAACCGGAGTTTGGATGCGCTGTGCGGCGCCGCCCGGCCAGCGGGCGAGCAGCGGCACCCGGATCGATTCCTCGTGCGGCCAGCCCTTGCGGAAGAGCCCGTGCGCGCCGTGCATGTCGCCGTGGGCGGAGGTGAGGAAGACCGCGGTCGTGGCGAGGTCGACGGCGGCGAGCAGGCGCCCGATGGCGCGGTCGGTCGCTTCGATGTGGCGGTGGTAGCCGGCGAGTTCGCGGCGCGCGGTCGCCTCGATCTTGCCACCGCGCGGCACGTTCGGCGCGAGCTGGAGCGATGCGGGGTCGCGGGGGGCGATGTCGGGCGGCGTGGCCGCGGCGTAGGGCGGGTGGGGCGCCTCGAGGCTGACGACGGTGAATTGCGGACTGCGGATTGCGGATTGCGGATCGGAGGGGGCGGGCGTCGAGGCCCGGACTTGTTGCAGCCAGGCGGCGGCGCGGTCGCAGACGAAGTCGGACTGGTATCCGGGAAACTGGACCGGCGCCGGCAGGCGGGTGCCGTGGAGCCAGGGCTCATTGAGCAGGAAACCGCCTTCGAAGCCCTCCCAGAAGCCGAAACCGCCGCGATCTTCGGGGGAGACGAACTGGCGGGCGTGCGCTTCGCCGACGATCGGCGCGGTGCGGTCGCGGGGCGCGAGGTGCCATTTGCCGAAGAACGCGGTCGCGTAGCCGGCGGCGGCGAGGCGGTGGGCGAGGGTCGGGGCGTGGCGCGGAAGCGGGTCCCAGTAGTCGGTGACACCGTTTTCCGGACACGGGAGGCCGGTGAGCAGAAGGGCGCGGGCGAAGGGTCCGAAGGGGTGGTTGCTGAACGCCTGCTCGAAGACGACGGCGTCGCGCGCGAAGGAGTCGAGGTGGGGCGTGCGGGCGTTGGGATCGCCCGCGAAGCCGCAGGCCTGCCCGCGCCACTGGGTTGTGACGATCCACAGGATGTCGGGAGGGACGGCGGACATGGACGGCGCGCGGCTCAGGCGGTCAGTGGAGGAGGGAGCGCCGCTACAGGAGGCGCGAGTTGTGCGAACACGTCGAAGGCCGGGCCGAATTGCGCGAAGTAGAAGAGCGAGTAGCTGCGGCCGAAGACGAACAGGGGCAGAAGGATGACCGTGCCGAGGTAGGGCAGGACCGCGAGCAGGCAGAAACAGCAGGTGCAGATCAGCACGACGATTGTGATGACGCCGAGGACCAGGTTGAGCACGACGGAGAACAGCAGGTACAGGGCGAAGTCGCCCGGTCGCGCGCGGAGCATGCCCCAGAATTCGCGGCCGGCCTCGCGGCACCGGAGGTGGCGAAGGGCCATGAGCGGCAGCACGAAATCGTCGAGGAGTTTGCCGATGATCGTGAAGACGAGGACGCCGAGGAAGAAGCCGAGGCCGGCGAGGATCGCCCCCGCGATTTCCGGCCCCAGCACGCACTCCGCACGGATCATCCGGTAGATCATCCAGCCGACGGCTCCCAGCAGCGGGAGCAGCAGGACCGATCCGGTCAGAGTGAGCAACAGGCGGAAGAGGAAGAGGCTGTGGGCTTGCGGGGCGTAGGTCCGCCACGGAGTCGCCACCTCGGCCCGATCAAGGGCCACGTTATGGAGGAACATGAACTTGCCGCGGCTGCTCAGCCAGAGCAGCAGCACGCCGAGCGCCAGAGCGAAAACCAGAACTGCGATCGCGACCGGGATGATCCAGTCGAGGTTGGCCAGCACGTATTCCCTCGCCTTCGCGAACTCCGCGGCGGCGTCGACCTGGCCGGGCCCTTGGCCGCCACTGGGGAAGTTGAAATTGAAGTTGCCGCCGCCCCCGCCCTCGGCGAGGAGCGCGAGCCAGGCGCAGAAACCGACCGCGAACCATTTCCCGAGGTCGAACGGACGGAACAGCATCCGCTTGGTGTGTTCGAGCGCGGGCCCGATCGGGGCGGTGACACTGATCACTCCCCGATCCGGGTGGGTGAAGCCGGAGGTATTCATCGTTTCAGCGCGGCCAGCATGGCTGGCCTGATGCGGGAGGTGAAGAGACAAATGGCGACGGGCCCGCGTCCGATGACCGGTGCTTCGGGCGAAGACCGTCAGGGAGCCCGCGCGGGGTCGATGATGATCGCGGGAAACGGAGCGGGCGGGCGGGACCGGTCGCCGAAGCGCGGCCGGTAGTGGCCGGTGCGGGACCACGCGAAAAGCACGTCCTCCTCCTGCGCGCCGCGCCCGATGTTGTGGATCACGAGCGGGGTGCCGGTGCGCGTGCGCCGAGCGGAGACGATGCCGACGTGGACGAGACCGTTGCCAAGAGTCCACGTGACGATGTCGCCCGGCTGGTAGCTGGCGGGGGCTTGGTCGACGACGAGCGACCAGCCGCGGCGGGTGAAGAAGGTCTGGAGGTTGGGCACGCGCCGGTGGTCGATGTTGGGGTCGGGTTTCTTCAGTCCCCATTTTTTCGGGTAGGCGGCGAAGGCTGCGCGCATGTCCTCGTGCACGGCCTGTTGGAGATCGAAGCCGTGGGCGGTGCGCAGGGCGCGCACCACGACATCGCAGCAGACTCCGGTGGCGGCCGGGACGTCGCCGCCGGGGTAGGCCAGGGCGCGGTAGGCAGGATCGTAGGTCGTTGTCACGCCGATCTGGGCACGGGCGGCCTCGGCCACCGGCGCGGCCCGCAGGGGGGCGCCGGCCAGAAGGACGAGGACGAGCAGGGCGCGGAGGCGGTGTGATGGGAGCACAGGCCGAGGTTGGTTGGCATGCGGCAGCGGGGCAAACGTGCGTTGATGCAAATCCGCGGGCGCGGAGGGCCGGCGCGTGTCGAGGTGCACGAAGGTCGAGAGCTCAGCAGCAGCGCTTGGGCTCGAGGTCCCGCACGAGCATAGCGAGCAGGCCGGCGCAGGTGGCGATGCCGATCCCGAGGCTGAGCGCCTGGGGGGTGATCACGGAGAGGTTCAGCACTGTGACGACGGCGGCGGTGGCCATGGCGGCAGCGGAGATCAGAAGCGGAGCGGAGGAGAGGAGGTTCTTCATGGTAGTGTTGGTTGTGCCCTCTCCATTGCAGTGGCCGTGCCAAGCACGAAAGCGCGCTGCAAGTGCATGAATACCAGTTGGAAGCAGCTTGTAGCGCCGGTGCGCGGCGCGCGCGTTTGTTGCTTGGCCGAGACCCGGACGTCCCACAAGCGGAACGCGTGGGGGAACGGTCGGCGGTGGTGCCTCGCGGGGCCGGCGCGGGCCGCGGCGCGTCAGGGCTTCGGTTACTCCGCGCGCAACGCCTCGAGCGGATCGGCGCGGGTGGCGCGGCGCGCGGGCACGGCGCAGGAGAGCAGCGCGACCACGAGCAGCACGGCGGAGACGGTCGCGAGCACCAGCGGATCCGCCTGGGCGAGACGCGGCAGCCACGAGCCGAGAAGGCGGCCGAGTGCGAAAGAACCGGCTACACCGACGAGGAGACCGAGCGCCGTCCAGCGCAGGCCGTGCAGGAGCACGAGGCGGAAGACATCGGCCGGCTGGGCGCCGAGCGCGAGGCGGATGCCGAACTCGCCGCGACGTTGCGCGACGACATGGGAGACCACGCCGTAGAGTCCGACGGAGGCGAGGACGAGGCCGAGCACGGCGAACCAGGCGAGGATCTCGGCGGCGAGCCGCAGCTCGCGCTGTTGCCAGTCGGCGATGTCGCGCACGGTGCCGGTGGAGGCGAGGGCGAGATCGGGGTCGACTTCCGCGACCGCGCGGCGGAGCGCCTCGGCGAGGCCGGCGGGGGCGGGGCTGCGCAGGACGATGCGCACGTAGGACCACGGCTCGTTCTCGAGCGGCTTGTAGACGACGTACGGCGTGATCGGCGCCTGGGTGGCGATGGCGGAATCGACGTCGCGCACGACGCCGACGACCTCGGCCCAGTAGGCTTTGCCGCTGTCCATGCTGCCGAGCCGGCGACCGACCGCGCTCTGTTGGGGCCAGAGCCGGCGGGCGAGCGCCTCGTTGATGACGACGACGCTCCATTGTTTGCCGCGTTCGAGGCCGGGATTGTAGAGTCGTCCTTCCACCAACCGGATACCGAGCGCCGGGAAGAGCTCGGCGGTCGCCATGACGTGGAAGGCTGCGGGCATGAGCGAGGCGTCGCCGGCGGTCTGGCCCTCGACGAGGACCTGGCGGTCGCCGTTGTAGCTCTCGATCGGTAGCGAGCTGGAGATGGCGACCTGCTCGACGCCCGGCAGGGTGGCGAGGCGGAGCTGGATCTTGCGGAAGAGCGCGGCGCGCTTGTCGTCGGTGTCGATGCGGCGCTCGGGCACGGGCAGGTCGCCGACGAGGATGCGGTCGACATCCCAGCCGGGGGCGCGCTCGGTCAGGCGGGAAAAACCGCGGTGGATGATGCCCGCGCCGGCGAGCAGCACCAGCGCGAGGGCGACCTCGGCGACGATGAGGGCCTGGCGCACGCGGTGGTGGCCGCGGCCGGCGCTGGAGCCGCGCGACTGCTGCTTGAGGGCGGCGTTGACGTCGGCCCGGGCGGCGAACCACGCCGGGGCCAGGCCGAAGAGGATGCCGGCGAGCAGGGCGACAAGGAAAGTGGCGACGAGCACGGGTGCGTCGAAGGCGAGGTCGAGCGGTTCGCCGCCGAGGCTGTAGCGGTTGGCGATCACGCGGCCAAGGCCGAGGGCGACGAGCAGGCCCACGAGGCCGCCGATGAACGCGAGCACGAGGGATTCGAGCAGTTGCTGGGCGAGCAGGCGCCGGCGCGAGCAGCCCAGCGCGGCGCGGATGGCGAACTCGCGCAGGCGGGCGGTGGCGCGGGCAAGCTGGAGGTTGGCGAGGTTGGCGCAGGCGATGAGCAGGACGAACCCGGAGAGCGCGAGCAGCAGCCAGGAGATCTGGCGGCTCTGGGGGTTGGTGAGCGCCTCGTCGAGCGGGATGGCACGGTAACGCAAGCCGGTGTAGCTCTCGGGAAACTGCTGCTGCTGCGCGGCGGCGACGGCGGCCAGTTCGGCGCCGGCGCGCTCGGGGGTGGCACCGGCGCGCAGGCGGCCGATGAACCAGAACGCGCGGTAGTCGCGCCAGTCGAGCTGGTCCTTGGTGAAGTTGAGCGGGCGCCAGAACGCGGCGGCGCCCCAGAGCTTGCGGTAGTCGAAACTCGGAGGCATCACGCCCACCACGGTGACGTTCTCGCCGTCGAGCCGGAGGGAGCGGCCGAGCACGGCGCGGTCGCCGCCGAAACGGCTCAGCCAGAAGGCGTGGCTGAGCAGCACGACCTGGTTGCGGCCGGGCTGGAACTCGTCGGGCGTGAAGGCGCGGCCGAGGGACGGGGTGATGCCGAGGGTGGCGAAGACGCCCTCGGAGACATTGACTCCGCCGATACGCTCGGTGGGGCGGTCGGGCTCGGCGAGGGCGACGGCCTCGCGGTTGAGGAAGACGAACGACTCGAAGGCGGAGGACTGGGCCCGGATCTCGTCGAGCTCGATGGCGGAGTACTGGTAGAGAGCGCCCTGGCGGAGTTGGCCGACGAGGCGCACGAGATGGTCGCGGGTCGGGAAGGGGTTGCCGCGGAAGAGCAGCGCCTCGACGACGCCGAGCATGGTGGCGTTGACGCCGATGCCGAGGGCGAGGGTGAGCACGGCGACGGTGGTGAAACCGGGGGCCTGGGCGAGACGGCGGAGGGCGAGGCGGAGATCTTGGAGCATTGCGGTATGCGGATTGCGGAATGCGGATTGGGGTGCGCGCGGGCGAGGGGACGCGGCGGCGGTCGGACGGCGACCGAGGGGCGGAGGAACGAGTGGGGAGGATGGAAGCGAAGTGAGCGGAAAAGGCGAGGGGGGAACGGCGCCGTGTGGTGCAGCGAAGAGGCGAGCCGAGCGGCCTGTGTTGAAGCCACCAGTGCACGCGCGGAGGGCACAACGGCCCTGGGGATGGGCTCCGCCAGGCAGGCCCTCGGCGCCCGAGACGGGGGTTCTCGGTCGCAGCCGCGCCTAACGGCCGGACTGCTCCGCAATCCCCCTACGCGGTGGGCGTCGTCTCCCCGGGGTTGCGTCCCACTGGGTGGGGGCGTCCGCGCCGTGCGACACTGCGTCTACTCGAGCCCCATGTCGGTGCGGAGCTTCTGGTGGCAGTCGGGGCAGACGCTGTGCGTGAACTTGGCCTCGGAATGTTCGCTGATGTAGGCCTCGAGCTGTTGCCAGTAGTCCCGGTCGTTGCGGATCTTTTTGCAGTAACTGCAGATGGGCAAAAAGCCGCGCAGCTCGTTGATCTCGGCCTCCTGCGCGCGCTTGAGGGCGGCCTGGGCCTCGAGGCGTTCGGTGACGTCGACGCAGCTGCCGATGTAGCCGCGGAATTGTCCCGTGGCATCGGAGAAGGGCACGCCGCGGTCGAAGAGCCACCGGTAGGCGCCGTCGTGCCGGCGGAGGCGGTACTCCATCTCGAACTCGGCGCGGCGGGCGAAGTGGCCGGTGTAGATGGCGAGGCAGCGTTCGAAGTCGTCGGGGTGCACGCCCTCGGTCCAACCGTTGCCGTGCTCCTGTTCGAGGGTGCGGCCGGTGAAGGCGAGCCACACCTCGTTGAAATAGTCGCAGCCCATCGAGAGATCGGCGCGCCAGACCATGATCGGGGCCTTTTCGACCAAGAGCCGGTATTCCTCGTAGGTGAGCGTGTGTGACATGACGAAATTCAGGGTAGGGGTTGAAGGAACGGCACAAACCGGGAATGAGCAACCGGGAAGGCGCGGGGCTGGAGTGGTGGCGTTGCCCGATTATTGCTTCGACGGCTTTGCCTTCGCCCTTCGGCACGGTGCCTCGACGATGAGCGTGGGGCGTGGCGAGGTTCGCCGCCCACTGCGGCGCTCCGTCTCCGGGTCGCCCTTGCGCGCGAAGCCGGCGGGCACGGCGAAGAACGTGGGGCCCCGCGGCCCGTGTTTGAAGTTGTGGAGTTCGATCGCGGTGATTGTAATTATAGAACATATACCGATCGGAAGGTCGAACTCGTCGGCCACCCGGGCACGAAGGAGTCGTAGCCGTGCACCGAAAGCACCTCTCGTGGGCAGGGGCGTCCCGCGATCGCCTCGGCGCCTTCGCTCCGCCGCGCGGAATTGGGGAACGCGAAAGGGCACGGTGCGAACGGGTATGCTGCGGCGGCGTGACTGTCGGTCGCTTTCGGCTCGCGATAGGCTTTCTCGCCCGGGGCGATGATGCGGGTGCCGTCCTTGGCGGCGTCGAGCGCGACGGATGGGTGGGACCCTCTTCAGCCGTCGCGAAGCAATAGCTGCCATCGGGGAGGTGGCAGGAGGTGGTGCGGGCCTCGCCCTTTCCGGACTGTACCGTTTCTGCGGAGAACGAGCCGACGTGGGCGGCGACGGCGCCAGGCGACAACAGGAGCGAGCGGCCGAGGGCGGGCGTAATGGAGTTAAGGTGACTGGTGCCCCGGGAGGGCGACCGGGGAAATGCCGATCGACGGTCGGCGGGGCAAGGAAGGCGGTCCTGGGGACGGCGTGACGTCGTGCGGCGACGCAGGCGTGTCCCGGGAGCCGGGGGGGGCGCGTTGTTGGCGCGGGTGGCGGCGCAGATGCCGCTTGTCGGCGAGGGCAGGGGCGCGAACAATCCGGATCTTCCAATCGTCGAAACGCCATGCCCTACACCCACGCCGTTGAAGATAAGGTCGTGCACATCTCGTGGCACGGTGTCGTCTCGAAGGAGGACCTCCGCTCCTTCGGTGAGGAGATGCCGCGGATCGTGGCGAAGATCGGATTCGTGCCGGACCTGCTCCACACCTTCGAGCACATGGAGCGCTACAGCTTCCAGCCGATCGCCGTCTATATGTTTTCGCTGCTGCGCAAGCGCGTGCAGATTCCACGGCCGTCGCGTTCGGCCATTGTGGCCACCACGCCCGAGACGAGGTCGCTGGCACGGATCTTCAAGACGCTCAACCGCACCCCGAATCTGGAGATGGAGATCTTCGGTGAGGAGGCCGCGGCGCGGCGCTGGCTGGCGCGGGAGTAGGGCGGGCAGGACGGTCGAGCGAAGAGGGCCAACCCGGCAGTGGCAGGATCGGAGTCGTTTGCTCGTTCGGTTCTTTTCTGGCCCTCCGGTTCTCGACGCTCGACCGAATGGCTCGCTCAGACCGGCGGTGACGGCGCGGCCAGTACGGGCGGGGCGGCGAAGACGGACTGTATGAGGGGACGGGCGTGCAGGTAATACAGCGCCAGCCCTCCTTGGTAGAGGATCGCGAGGATGGCCAGCAGGGAGGCGGTCAGGCGTTGCAGGGCGGCAAGCAGTGCGCGCAGTTCCTCAGGATCGGGACACAGAAGATCGAGTTGCTCGCGGGTGAACGAGGGGAGGAGGGCGAGGAGGCGTTCGGTTTGGGGGGCGAGGGCAAGACTGCGCACGTAGAGGAGAATCAGCGCGAGGCCGGCAAGTTGCGCGACCACCATCCAGGTGAGACCGGAGCGTTCGCGGCGCGCAAGGCGGTTGCGCCCCGCCCACTCGAGTGCGCCGCAAAGCGCGATGCCGGCACCGACGGCGGCTCCGAACCACTCCCGCCAGCACAGCGAGACCACGGCTGCGGGGCCGGCCACGATGACGAGCGAGAGCGCGTCGATTCGCGCGAGCAGCAGGAGGCGCTGCAGGCGTTGTTCGGGCGGACGGGCGGGCATGGCGACAGTTTCACGGGTCAAGAGAGGATGACAATCCCGGCGATGGCGCCGCGGGCTTGCACCGGAGCGCGGGCTTCGCAGAGTGGCGGCATGAAATCGCGTATCTGGATTCTCGGCGTGACGGCGGCGGCGGCTTTGGTTTTGACCGGTTGCCCGGAGAAACGGCGTCCGGCGGGCAGCACCCCGGCCAAACCGGCCCAGACCGCACCAGCGAAGGCGTCCGACGCGACGAAGGCCCCGGAGGCGACGGGCTCGCTGGCCGACTACGCGCGGAACCTTTCCAACGCCGAGAAGAAGGCGACCGAGGTGACAGGACTGGATACGCTCAAGAAGGCGGTGCAGCAGTACCAGGTGCTCGAGGGCCGATTCCCGAACTCCCTCGACGAGCTCATCGCCGCGCGCTTCCTGCCGAAGCTGCCGGCGGCCCCCCGGGGCAAGCGCTTTATCTACGATCCGCGGTCCGGCGACGTGACGGTCGAGGCGTTGCCGCCGGCCGCCCCGGCCCCTGAGTCCACCGCCCCCGAGGCGGTTCCGGCGCCTGTCGCTCCCGCGCAGTGACGCGGGCGGGGCGCTCCGGAAAGCACCCAGGTTGCGAGCAACGCTGGCCGAAAAGCCGGACGATCTCTCGATGCCGGCCCTCCGGCGGCGGAAGGAGTGCCTTCGCAGAAGGCCTCCGGGTTGGTGCGGCGAAAAGGGCTGGAGCTTCGGGCGCCGCCTGCCTAGCTGGCGCGTGATGATTTCGTTTGGTGACCAGACTGCGGATGCGCCCGCCCGATCCTCGAGGAGGGCCGGCGGATGAGCCTGGAACGGCTCAGGACGGCATGGGCGGCGGCGGTCATCTGGTGGCCGCGCGCCGGGCGGTTGCGGCGACGGGTTCTCGGCTTCGCACTGACCATCGCCTTTCTCGGGCTCGTGGCGCAGTTCTGGCATCCGGTCTACCGGTTTTCCTCGCTCCTGGGAATCGATGCGGCGCGGGAGACGACCGCGATGCCCGTGGTGCGGGCGCAACCGGTCTTCAGCACGGACGGCGGCTACGACGGGCAGTTCTACGCCCAGATCGCCTGTGATCCCACGCTGCGCGATCCGGCGCTGCCGGGCGCGACCGATTCGCTGGCCTACCGGGCGCGGCGGATCCTGTTTCCGGCGACGGCGTGGGCGCTCGCGCTGGGCGATCCGCAACGGGCGTTCCAGATTGTGCCCTGGCTGAACATCGGTTGCTGGCTCGCGCTGGGGGCCGTGCTCTGGCCCCTGCTCCGGGCGGACCGCAGCTGGGCGGGCGTGGGCGCGTGGGCGGGCGTGCTGTTCTCGGCCGGGATGCTCGCCAGCGTGCGCAGCGCGCTCACCGATTTGCCGGCGCTGCTGTTGTTCGTGCTGGCGCTGCGGGCGGTCGAGCGGCGGCGCGAGGGTGCGATGGCGGGCTGGCTGGCGGCGAGTGTGCTGACGCGTGAGACGATGCTGGTCGGCGCCTGGGGCCTGGTGCCGGCCTGGCCCTGGGTCTCGAAGAACTGGATTCGCTGCGCCGGGTGGGTCGTCGGCGCGACGGTCCCGCTGTTTCTGTGGTTGGTCTACATCCGCTGGCAGGTGGGGCCGAACTCGGGGGGGCTCAGGAATTTCTGGTGGCCGGGTGCGGGGCTTCTCTGGGAGTGGCGCGAGGAGTTGGGGTACCTGCTCGCCTGGCGCGATCCGGTGCTCGCGATCACCTCGACGCTCGCGACCCTCGCGCTGACCGCGCAGGCCGGTTTTCTCCTCTGGCATTGGCGGCCCCGCAACCGGTGGTGGCGGGTCGGCGCGGGGTCGTTGGCGCTGATGGCGATCCTCGGACCGGCGGTGTGGGAGGGTGTATTCGGTGCCTCGTTGCGAGTGCTGCTGCCGCTCCTGCTGGTCTGCAACTACCTCGCGGTGCGGCGCCGTGGCGTGGCCGTCTGGCTGCTGCTCATCAATCTCTCGGTCCCGCCCGGCCTGGTCGGAATGCTGCCGTTGCCGGACTTGGGCGACTGGGCCGCCGAGCGCAGCGAAGCCGGCGCGGTGATCATTCGCGCGGGGGACGGTTGCTACGGCCGGGAGCGTGATGGTCGCAGCCGCTGGATCTGGATGCAGCAGGACGCCGTCCTGGCCGGCCGCTGCTGGCTGGACCAACCGGAGGCCGAACTTGCGCTCACGATGAAGGCGCGCGCGCTCGACCATCGAGAGATCGTGATCTCCTCGGACGTGGGCGAATTATGGCGGGGGCGGCTGAACAACAAGTGGACGGTGATCCGGCTTCCTTCCGTGCCGGTGCGGGCGGGCGCATTCCAGTTGCGCGTGTATTCGGACTCCCCGGGCGTGCGCGAGGCCGAGGACGAGCAGGCGCGAAGCCTTTCGGTCTGCCTGCTCAATCCCGAAGTGGAAGTGCGGCCGCGAACGACGGGCGCAGCAGCCGGGCCGTGAGGGTGGGACGAAAGGCCGCGCGGTGCCGTTTGAGGAGTTGCCGGCGAACCGTCCCGCGGCGGATCGCGCCACCGACTTTGGCATGGATTCCCGCGACGCGGTCTGAATTAGTCGAAGCTCCATGAAAGTCCCGTTCCTCGACCTCACGCTCCAGCACCAGCCCCTGCGCGCCGAGATTCTCGCCGCGTGGGCCGCAACGCTCGACGGCAACCGCTTCTGCCTCGGGCGCGATGTGGAGGAGTTCGAGAAGGCGTTCGCGGCCGCCTGCGGCGCGGGCGACTCGGTGGGCGTCGACAACGGCACCAGCGCGCTCCAGCTCGCGGCGCTCGCGCTCGGCCTCGGGCAGGGCGACGACATCGTGGTGCCCGCGTTAACCTTCATCGCCTCGGCGTGGACGGCGACCTACATCGGCGCGCGTCCGGTTTTCGCCGACATCGATCCGGCCCA
>JAHFTC010000002.1:21044-105057 GCA_023269585.1 Opitutaceae bacterium | reverse complement strand
GGAGGGACTTGAATGCGAGGCGCGAAACGGGCAGGGGCGGCATGGGGCGCGGAAGCGACACTGGCGGCGGGAAGAGCGCCTTGCGGGTGTCGTGTGGAATTTGTCCGCGGGCTTTGACCGGGGGCGGTGTACGGGTATCAGCTACCAGCGTCCCGTGCCGCTGCTCCCCTGAACCACATGAAACTGCGCCTCGCTCTCCTTGCCTTTGTCGTCGGTCTTTTCCTCGCGGGTTCGGCACAGGCCGCCTTCGGCGAAAAACATGTCGCCGCCTCCCTCGTGGCCGAGCGCACGGCGCTCGTGCCCGGACAGACGACGACGGTGGCGCTGCGGTTGGTGCATGACGAGCACTGGCACACCTACTGGAAGAATCCCGGCGAGGCGGGACTGCCGACGACGATCGCGTGGACGCTCCCGCCGGGCTTCGCCGCGGGCCCGATCCAATGGCCGGCTCCGGAAATCACCGACACCGGCGGGGTGCTCACGTACGGCTTCGGTGGCGATTTGCTATTGCTGGTGGACATCACGGCGCCGGCGGAGGCCACGCTCGGCGAACCGGTCACGTTGCAGGCGCGTGCGGACTGGTTGATGTGCAAGGAGAGCTGCATCCCCGGCGACGCGAGGGTCTCGCTCACACTGCCAGTGGCGGCGACAGCGGCGCCCGAGGCGCAATGGGCGGCGCGGATCGCCGCGGCGCGGGCGGCGGTGCCGCAACCGACGGACAAGCTGTCCGCGCAGGCGTACCGCACGGGACGCGCCGTCACGATCCGGGTGGAACCGCGCGATGCGGCGGTGCGCCCAGGCGGGCTCATGGTGGCGTTCTTTGATGAGAACGGCGCCGTGGAGGCGCAGGCGTTGCAGCCGGCGCAGACGGCGGCCGGGGGTGCGTGGGAGTTTTCCGTGCGTCAGGCGGATGCGGCTGGTGCGCCCCAAGAACTCGCCGGATTGCTCGTGGCGGAGGCCGGCTGGTGGCCGGGCGGGCCCCGGGCGGTGGCGATCCGAATTCCGGTGACGGACGGTCCGCCGCGTGGTGCGGCGCTTCAGCCCGCACCGACGGGCTCCGTGCCGGCCTCAGGTGCAGGCACTCCGTCGAGTGGTCGCCCTGAAGGGACGACCTACGGGTTGGGCGGCGTGCTCGTGCTCGCCTTCCTCGGCGGCATGATCCTCAACCTCATGCCCTGCGTGTTTCCGGTGATGGGGATCAAGATCCTCGGTTTCGTGCAGCAGGCCGGCGAGGACCGCGCGAAGGTGCGCCTGCACGGGCTCACGTTTGCGGCGGGCGTGCTGGCGTCGTTCTGGGTGTTGGCGGGAATCCTGATCGCGCTGCGACCGGCGGACGGAGCGGCGGCGCAGGGCTGGGGCTTCCAGTTGCAGAACCCGGCATTCGATTTCGCGCTGGTGATCGTGATGCTCGTCTTTGGGCTGAGCCTCAGCGGTGTATTTGAAATTGGAGGCTCGCTCATCGGTGCCGGTGCGGGCCTGCAGGCGAAGAGCGGCTACGCGGGCTCGTTCTTCTCCGGGGTGCTGGCCACGGTGGTGGCCACGCCCTGTTCGGCGCCGTTCCTGGCGCCGGCGCTCGGGGCGGCGATGGTGCTGCCGCCGGTGGCGTCGCTCGCGGCCTTCACGGCGATCGCGGCCGGACTGGCGCTGCCGTACCTCGTGCTGTCGTTCGCGCCGGCCTTGATCAAGCTGCTGCCGCGGCCCGGGGCGTGGATGGAAACGTTCAAGCAGTTCATGGCGTTTCCGCTCTACGCCACCGCTGCGTTTCTGCTCTGGGTTTTGGCCGGCCTGCTCAGCGACGACCACTTCGCGTTTCTCTTCCTCCTGCTCGGGCTGGTGCTGATCGCGGCGGCGGTCTGGGTGCTCGGCCGTTGGGCGGTGCTGCACCGCCCGGCGCGCACGCGCTGGATCGCGCGGCTTGTCGCGGCGTGCTTGTTCGCGGCGGGCGCTGTGCTTGGCTGGCCGAAGGCCGGGGTGGACGCGCAGGCCGAGGTGGCGGCGTTGCCGCAACCCGACTGGCAGCCGTGGTCGACGGAGGCGGTCGAGCGGTTACGCGCCGAGGGGCGGGTCATCTATGTCGATTTCACGGCGCGTTGGTGCGTGACCTGCCAGGTCAACAAGGGCGTGGTCTTCGGCTCGGACGAGGTGCTGCGGGAATTCCGCGACCGCAAAGTGGCCGCTCTGCGCGCCGACTGGACCCGGCAGGACCCGAAGATCACCGCCGAGCTTCAACGTTTCGGCCGCGCGGCGGTGCCGGTGAATCTCGTCTATCTCCCGGGGCGCGCTGAGCCGCTCGTATTGCCCGAGGTGCTCACGCCGGCGACGGTGCTGGAAGCGGTGCGGGGGAAGAAGAACTGAAGGCTGAATACTGTAGCCTGAAGGAGGACGGGAGGGGATCGGAGCAGAGGGGCGAAAACCGGATGTGGTCACAGAGACCACTGAGGCGGAGGAGCGCACGGAGAGGGAGGAGCGTGGTAGGGACGGCGCCTCGTGTGCTTCGCGGCGAAGAACACTGGGCCGTCGTCCGGTTGCACGGCTCGCGCTGGCTTCACTTCTTCGGCATCGTGGAGACGATCCGGCAGGCGCCCGCCTTCTCGCCCAACAGATAGGTGGTCGTCGTCACTCGCGTGGCCCCCTGCCCCTCCTCCGAGTAGGTGATCTTGAGCTTCTTGGTCACCGGCAGCGTCGTCACATAGGTCACCCCGGCGACCTCGTAGGACGTGCGTTCGGTGCCGGACAACTCCTGGACTTCGACCGCGGAGACCCGCCGCGGCAGGGTGTTCTTGAAGGCCTCGGCGATTTGGGTGCGGGTCAGCTCCGGTGTCGTTCTGTCGAATTCGACCAGTTGGAGGAATGCTGTCACATCCTTCGCCGCGTGTGCCTTTTGGTAGGCGGCGCAGAGGCGTTGCTCTGCGTCGTTGGCGAAGAGGCCGGAGGTGCAGGCGAGGAAGAGAAACAGGGTGCGTAGTGTTTTCATGAGGAATCAAGAATGCGCCGCCGATGAAGCCAATGACTGGTTACGTAGCAAACCCTCAGTGCCGGTTTGGAAACCGCGTCGGCTTTTCCATCTGGCGCGAGGGCCGCATCGCGCGCTGTACTGAAATCGGTGCGACGAATAGCGGCGCGGTCCGCGAGGAGAGCGCTGGGCGGTTTCGCGATCCTGTGGGAGCTCCGACATCGCCGACCTGCGGCGGGCGCGAGGGGCGGCCCGGCCTGTTTGTTGCATTGTGGCGGCGCCGCGGCGCAGGCGATTGCCAATGCAGACTCGCGCTGCCGATGGCGGGAGTTGAAATCTTGCGTTACTCCCATCCGGTGCCTGCCGGTCGCTACCCAAACCCTGGTTCACCTTCCCCATGATCCGCTTCCCTGCCTTCCGTTGCGCGCCGTTGCTCACGGCGCTCGCCCTTCCGCCGATCCTCACCGCCGCCGAAGACACCTCTGGCTGGACCCCGTGGCCCGCAGTCGAGCCGGTCGCCGGCTCGGCGCTGGACCTGAGCGCAATGAATCCCGAACCCGCCGGTGCGCGCGGCCGGGTGATCGTGAAGGACGGCCATTTCGCGACCGAGGCCGACGGCCAGCGGATCCGCTTCTGGGGCTGCAACATCAGCAGCGAGCAGAATTTCCTCTCGGCGGCAGATGCCGATGTTCTCGCGCGCCGGCTTGCGCAGGGCGGCGTGAACATCGCGCGGCTCCACCACATGGACAACCCGTGGTCGGTCGCCTCCGGCGGCAGCATCTGGTCGAAGGACCGGCCCGACCGCACGCAAATCGACGCCGGCCAGCTCGATAAGCTCCATCGGCTCGTCGCCGCGCTCAAGGCGCGCGGCATCTACTCGAACATCAACCTCAAGGTGTCCAAGACGCTGCTACCGGAGGACGGTTTCCCCGCCTCGATCGCGCAGACGCCGCCGTTCCAGAAGCAGGTCGACTACTTCCAATCCCGCATGGTCGAGCTTCAGCGGGATTTCGCCCGCCGGCTGCTCACCGTGAAGAATCCGTATACCGGGTACAGCCTCGCCGAGGATCCGGCGGTGGCCATCGTCGAGATCAACAACGAGAACTCTCTGCTCGGCCAGCGCACGCGTGACATCGGTCGCCGACTGGAACAGTTGCTCCCCGAGCCGTTCCGCGGCGAACTCGCCAAGCTCTGGAGCGACTGGCTTGCAAAGAAATACGCCGACGATGCCGCGCTCGCCGCCGCCTGGCGGCAGGGCGCCACCCCCCGCGGCCCTTCGCTGCTCGGCGCGGCGCACCGCTGGGAGCCCGATGCGCTTCCCGGCAATCGCGTGGAGATCGTGCCCGGTGCCGACGCCTCGGCGGTGGAGTTGAAGGTGGTCGAGGTCGATAGCATCCGCTGGCACACGCAGGCCTACGTGGGCGGTCTTCCGCTGGAGAAAGACCAGACCTACACGCTCGAACTCGAGGCGAAGGCCGACACGCCGCGCCCCTTGCAGGTCGTGATCGCCCGCGACGATCCGCGCTGGCGCACGGACAAGTGGCGCACCCGAGGACTCAATACGCCGACCGAGATCGGCACGGACTGGACGCCGCTCAAGTTCGTCTTCGTGGCGCATTCGACGGTGGACGTTCCCTCGCGCCTCAGCCTCATCGTCGGGCACAAGCTTGGCACGGTTTCCGTGCGCAACCTGAAGCTCGCCCCCGGCGCCGAGCGCAGCGGGCTGTTGCCCGGGCAATCGGCGAAGGCCGGCACGGTGCCGATCCCGACCGAGCCGTCCGTGGCGCAGTGGCGGGACTGGATCTCGTTCCTCATCGAGACTGAGGTCGAGTACGCGAGCGGCATGCGGGACTTCCTGCGCGACGAGCTCGGCGTGCGTGCGCCGATCATCTGCACGCAGATGAACTACGGCGGCATCGCCGGCCTGGCGCGCGAGCAGTCGATGGATTTCGCCGACGCCCACTACTATTGGCAGCATCCGGACTTCGGCGGCCCGACGCACGCGTGGAACAACAAGTACTGGGCCACGCTCAACACGCCACAGCTGGCCGAGTTCGAGGATCGCTGGTTCGGCGAGATCGGCGGGATCGCGCAGCTGCGCGTGAGCGGCAAGCCGTTTGCGGTGTCAGAGATCGACCACCCGTTTCCGCACGACTACGGCTGCGAGATGTACCCGACGATCGCGACCTACGGCGGCCTCCAGGACTGGGATGCGCTCTATCCCTTCGATATGGTCGAGGGCGCCAATCTTGATCCGAACAGCGGGAGCAAGACTTACTTCGACCAGCATCGCAACCCGGGCCGGTGGGGCTTCGCGGTGTTCGCGACGACCACCTTTCGCAACGGCCTCGTGCCGCCGGCGCAGTCCGCGAAGGAGCTGCGCGTCGGCGCGCCGCTTTGGGGCGAGGAAGCGCATGTCGACGTGCTCTGGTTACGGAAACTGCCGGGCCAGCCGATCGGTTTCCTCACCGACCGGTTGAGCGTGAGCGATCGTCCGCTCGGCGCCGGCGAACCGGCGCGCATCGTGCAGACTGGCGCTCCCGCCCTCACGGCGATCCGCATGGTGCAGGCACCGCAGGGCCCGGTGTACGTTGTGTCCGCCGAGCAGGCGGCGACCGCCACCGGTTTCATCGGCGGGGCGACGGTCGACGCCGCCGCGCTCAAGGTCGAGTGCGCGCGTTTCGGGTTCGATTTCGCAGCCGTCACCGCGGTTGCGCTCGACGGCGTGAAGCTCGCGGAGTCGGGGCGCGTGTTGGTGACGCTGGTCGGTCGTACCGAGAATCCCGGCATGGTCTGGGACGCCGTGCGCAAATCCGTGAGTGATCGCTGGGGCCACGGCCCGATGACGGCCGAGCCGGTGCCGGCGACGATCACGTTAGCCGGAGCCGCCGGGGCGACGGTCTACGCCCTCGCGCCCGATGGTTCGCGCGCGAAGCGCGTCGAGACGAAGACGGAAGCCGGTGCGCTGGTTTTCACAGCCAGTGCCGCCGATCGGACGATCCACTATGAGATCGTGCGGGAGTGAGCCGGGCTCGGCCCGGGAGCTGAAGTCTGGCGGCACTTCGTGTCTTTCGCTGTCCAGGGCACGGGGCGGCCGTTCGTGCGTACGTCTCCCCTCTGAAATGAGGGCATCGTGGAGGCTTGTGCCGCAGCGAGTCGAGTCGGCGTCCCGGCCGAGCGCCGGACCTCGAACCGTTTACCTTCACGACCGTGAAGGTAAACGGTTGGGATGATAGGACGCCGCCCGGTGGGAAGAGACCCGAAGGATCCGACCAAACCGTTTAGGTTCACGGTCGTGAGGGTAAACGGTTTCCTGGGTGTGGGCAGGCCGCTGGACGGGCGGTGGCCTGTGCTCACGGCGGGACAGGCGTCGCCTTGGCGGGCAGCGGACGCAGGCGGAGCGGCGCGCCTACATCGTCGGATAATGCGGCCGAGCCAGACCGCGCTCGCCCGGTTCCGGAGTCCGTCCACAATCGCTGCCCTAACTGCCCCAGACTGCGCCCCTTCCCTCTTCCTGCGTCTCATGAAACCCGAGCTTCCCCGTCGGCAATTCCTCCGCAACGTCGCTCTCACGGGCGGCATCCTCGGCCTCTCCTCGCTCGCCCATGGCGTCGACACGGAGGCGGCGTCTCCGACTTCCGGTGGCGCACCGGCCGCGGTACCTGATGCCGATTCGTTCCGGCTCGCGAAGGTCAAGCATGCGATGCTGGCCATGCAGCGGCGCGCCTGGGAGCAGGGCACGGCGGCGCAGGCGCTGCTGGAACTCGGTGAGGCCGAGCTCGTCGTGCTGTTCGCGAAGGACGCGGTGGTGAACCAGCTCAAGGACGGCCGGCTCGGGCTCAACGAGGGCAACGCGCCGGTGTGCGATCCCTGCGTCAACGGCGAACCGGTGCTCTTCGCCGCGAAGGTGACCGGAGATGCCGCGTTGCAGCAGGCGGCGGAGCGCATGCTGGAGTTCGCGCTGTTCAAGGCGCCGCGTAACCGAGATGGCATCGTCTACCACAACCAGATCGAGAACCGGATCTGGGTCGATGCGCTCTACATGCTGCCGCCTTTCCTGGCCGTGGCCGGTCAGCCCGCCGAGGCGATGAACCAGATCGCCGGCTGCCGGCGAATTCTACAGGACCCGAAGACGAAGCTGTACTCGCACATGTGGGACGAGGACCGGCAGGACTTCGAACGGAAGGCCTTCTGGGGCTCGGGCAACGGCTGGGCCCTCGCCGGCATGACGCGCGTGCTCCGCGCTCTCCCGGAGACGATGACCGCCGAAAAGGCGCAACTCGTCGACTGGATCCGCGAGCTCGTCGAAGCGACGCTGCCATGGCGCCGGCCCGACGGTCTCTTTCACGACGTGCTCGACGATGCGACCTCGTTCGTCGAGACGAACTTCGCCCAGATGCTCGCCTACACGCTTTACCGCGGTGTCGCCGGTGGTTGGATGCCGCAGTCTCTCCTCGCGACGGCGGAGTCGCTGCGCGCCGCGGCGATCGGCAAGGTCGACGCGTTCGGGATCGTGCAGGGCGTGTGCGGCGCGCCGCACTTCAACAAGGTCGGCACCTCGACCGAGGCTCAGGCGTTCTATCTGCTGATGGAGGCCGCGCGGCGGGATGGGCGGAGGTAAGGCCGAAGTGGGGTCGTGAGTGCAGAAGTTGGTGACGGAATCCGTCTTCGGCCGGTCTTCCTGCTCATGCTCCTACGGCTGGACCGGATGACGTCGTTTCCGACTTGGTCGCGCGCGAGTTCGCGATGGCGCGTCAGGCGGAGGCTTTCTGCCATTCGTTGGAAAGTCCTTTGCGAACGATCCACGAACGGAGGGCCTCGCGGTCGATCTGGTCGCCGCTGATTGCCAGGATGGCGCGGATGTCGGTGAGGTGCTTATCGGAGCCGCCTTCGCGGAAGTACTCCAGTTTGCGCACGATCACGTATTCGGGTGGAGCGACCGAGAGTGGGGCGTCGCCGAACGGGATGCGGCGCCGCAACGGCAGCGCCCAGTGGTGGAGTGGGTCGGCGCCGATGGGGTAAAGGTCGGCTTTGAAACCGCTGTCGTGGTGAAATGGCCACGTTCTGTCCGGGCGAGTTCGATCCCGATCGCCTCCGCGGGTGGAACATAAAACTCCTCTTCCGGGAAGGCGGCGCGCAAGCGCTCGATGTCGCGGCCCTGGAGCTCGATCACGACATCGAGGTCGTTGGTCAGTCGCGGTTGACCGTAGAGGATCGCGGCTGTCGCACCGGTGATCATGTACGGTACGCCGAGTCGCTCCAACGGGGCCGTGAACAGCGCGATGAAATCAGCGGCTGGCATGGAGAACCCGGCGGGCGATCTCGCGGCGACGTTCTTCGGCGGAAAGGTGCGGATGCGTCTGCTTCAGTCCTGCATCCATCAGGGCCCGGGCATCGCGCTGCATCGCCACGGCCAACTCCAGCCGCCGGCCTGGCGCCATCCGGCGATAGGCCGCGACCTGCGCCGCTTCGGCTGCGACGCGATGCGCCGGGAGCGGTTCGAGATTCGTGGACGAGCCGACCATGAGCGGACCATGCGCCCGAGGCAGCGGCTTGGCAAGCGGTGGGCGGGCGGAGAAGGCGGAGGCCAGAGCGGTGCGGACACAAGGTCCGACCCTACCGCAGGCGTGATGATTGAACCTGGGGAGGGGCGGCTCTCTTCGCTCAGCGGGCGGGTTGCGGCGTGGGCGTCTTCGCGGGGGCGTGGTCGGGGTGTTCGTGTTCGTCGTCGGCACGGAGTTTCTTGGCCGCGAGGTAGGCGTACATCGCGGGGATCACGTAGAGCGTGAGGAAGCCCGAGAAGAGCAGGCCGCCCACGACTGCGACGCCGAGCGAGGTGCGGCTGCCGCTGGCGGTGCCGAGGTTGAGCGCGATGGGCAGGATGCCGAGGATGGTCGAGAGACTCGTCATCAGGATCGGGCGGAAGCGCTGCACCGCGGCGTCATGCACGGCGGCGACGCGATCGAGGCCGGCGTGGCGGCGCTGGTTGGCGAACTCGACGATGAGGATGCCGTTTTTCGTCACCAACCCGATGAGCATGATGATGCCGATCTGGCTGAAGACGTTGAGGGTGAGCCCGGTCAACCAGAGCGAGAGCACGGCGCCGGCGATCGAGAGCGGCACGGTGAGCAGGATGATCAACGGGTCGCGGAAGCTCTCGAACTGCGCGGCGAGCACGAGGTAGATCAGCACGAGGGCGAAGACGAACGCGAAGAGCAGGCTGCTCGAGCTGTCGAGGAAGTCGCGCGACTGGCCGGCGAGATCGGTGGTGATGCTCTCGGGCAGCTGGGCGGCGGCGACCTCGTCGAGCGCGGCAAGGGCCTGCCCGAGCGTGTATCCGGGCGCCGGTGTGCCGGAGAGCGTGGCGGAGACGAAACGGTTGAAACGGAAGATCGCGGGCGGGCCGACGGTCTCCTCAAGGGTCACGAGGTTGTCGAGCGGCACGAGGCGGCCGGAGCGGCTGCGCACGTGGAGGCGGCGAAGGTCGTTGGGCTCGTTGCGGTCGGCGCGGGCCACCTGGCCGATCACCTGGTACTGGCGGCCGTCCATGACGAAGTAGCCGAAGCGCGTCTCGCCGAAGGCGAGCTGGAGGGTGCGGCCGATGTCGGCGATGCTGATGTCGAGCTCGGCGGCCTTGGCGCGATCGATGCGCACGCTGAGCTCGGGGCGGGTGATCTTGAGGTCGAAGTCGACGAAGCGCAGCTCGGGGCGCTGGCGGGCGGCGTCGAGGAACTTCGGCAGGATGTCGCGCAGCGCGGCGAGATCGGGGGCTTTGAGCACGTACTGCACGGGCTGGCCGCCGAAACGGCTGCCGATGGTGGGCGGCTGTGTGGGGCGGCCGAAGAGGGCGTCGAACTTGAGCAGGTCGGCGGAGACCTGGTCGAAGATCTCCTGCTGCGAACGGGTGCGCTGGTCGGGCTCGACGAGGTAGACGTTCTGCATGCCGGTATTGGCGCCGCCACCCCAGCCGGCGACGGTGAACGTGCGGTGGATTTCGGGTACGGAGTCGGCGAGTTGGAGCGCGTAGGCATCGAGACGCTCCGAGGTGTACTCGAAGGAGGCACCCTCGGGCGCGTTGAACTGGACGCGGAGGTTGGAGCGGTCCTCGAGCGGCGCGAGCTCGGAGGGCAGGCGCAGGCCGATGAGCACGATCGCGGCGGTGCAGGCGGCGAAGAGCGGCCAAGAGAGCCAGCGGTGGCGCAGGAACGCACCGAGCGAGCGGCGGTAGCTCTCGGTGAGCCGGCGGAAGAACGGCTCGGTCCAGCGGTGGAAGCGACTGTGCTTGTGCTGTGGTTTCAGGATGAAACGGCAGAGCATCGGCGAGAGCGTGAGTGCCACGAACGCGGAGACGAGCACCGCGCCGGCGACCACCACGCCGAACTCGCGGAAGAGCCGGCCGGTGAGGCCGGACATGAAGAGGATCGGCACGAAGACCGCCGCGAGCGTGACGGTGGTGGAGATGACGGCGAAGAAGATCTCGCGCGTGCCCTGTACGGCGGCGGCGTAGGGCAGGCTGCCGGCCTCGACCTTCGTGTAGACGTTCTCGAGGACGACGATGGCATCGTCGACCACCAGGCCGATCGCGAGCACGAGCGCGACGAGGGTGAGCACGTTGATCGTGAACCCCGCCAGATACATGATGAAGAACGCGGCGACGAGGGAGACGGGGATCGCGAGGACGGGGATGGCGGTGGCGCGCCAGTCGCGCAGGAACACGTAGATGATCAGCGCCACTAGGGCGAAGGCGATGAGGAGCGTCTCGCCCACCTCGGAGATGGCGCGGCGCACGGAGGTGGTGAAGTCGTAGCCGACGTCGAGCACGATGCCCTCTGGAAGCTCGGCGCGGATACGGTCGAGGCGGCGGTGGACCTCGTTGGCGATGGCGATGGCGTCGGTGTTGGGCTGGGGGACGACGGCGATGCCGATGTTGGGGCGGCCGACGATCTTGGCGCCCCCGCGGAGGTTTTCGGCCTCGAGGCGGGCCTCGCCGATGTCGCGCAATTCGAGGATGCGGCCCTTCTCCTGGCGGATGATCATGCGGTTGAACTCCGCGGGCGTCGTGAGCCGGCCGAAGGTGCGGATGGTGAGCTCGGTGCTGGAACCTTCGATGCGGCCGGAGGGCAGGTCGACGTTCTGGGCGTTGAGCGCCTGCTGCACATCGAGCGGGGTGACGCCGTGGGCGGCCATGCGCACGGGGTCGAGCCAGAGGCGCATGGCGTAGCGTTTCTCGCCGAAGATGCGCACGGTGCTCACGCCCGGCACGGTCTGGATGCGCTCCTTCACCACGGTGGTGGCGTAGTGCGAGAGCTCGAGGATGGAGTGGCGGTCGCTGTTGAGGGCGAGGAAGAGGATGGGCTCGGAATCGGCGTCGGCCTTCTCGACGACAGGCGGGTTGGCGTCGACGGGGAGGCGGCGCACGGCCTGGTTGACCTTGTCGCGCACGTCGTTGGCGGCGCGCTCGAGGTCCGCGCTGATGTCGAACTCGACGCGGATGCTGCTGCGGCCCTCGGCGGAGCTGGAGGAGATGACGCGGATGCCGTCGATGCCGTTGACGGCCTGTTCGAGTGTCTCGGTGATCTGGGAGTCCACGACCTCGGCGGAGGCGCCGGGGTAGGTCGTGGAGACGGTGATGACGGGGGCGTCGACGGCGGGGTACTCGCGCACGCCCAGCATCGTGAGGCTCACGGCGCCCAGCAGGATGAGGACCGTGGAGAGGACGATCGAGAGGACGGGGCGGCGGATGCAGGTCTCGGAGAGCGACATGGCGATCAGCGGCGGGGTTCGAGGACCTGGACGGCGGCGCCGGGGCGGAGCCGAAGGAGATTGCTGACGAGGATGAGGTCGCCCGGCTTGAGGCCGCTGACGATCTGCACGTCGTCCTCGGTGCGCAGGCCGGTTTTCACCTCCCGCAGGACCGCCTTGCCGTCGATGGCGAGCCAGACGCTCTGGCCCTTGATGGAGGCGACGAGGGCCGAAGTCGGGATGAGGATACCGTCGTCGGTGGGGGCGAGGGAAAGCTCGATGTTGGCGAAGGCGCCGGGGATGAGGCGGCGTTCGGGGTTGGGCACGAGGCCGCGCACGACGAGGCTGCGGGTGGTGGCGTCGATCTGGGGTTCGATCGCGGTGATGCGGCCCTCGAAGCGCAGGGCGCTGCTGGCGACGGAGAAGGTGAACGGCAGGCCCGGTTTCACCTCGTCGGCGTAACGTTCGGGGAGGGTGAAATCGACGCGCAGCGCGCTGAGGTCCTGGAGGGTGGTAAGTCGCGTATTTTTGGTGACGAAGGCCCCCTCGCTCTCGCGGCGCAGGCCGACGATGCCGGCGAAGGGCGCGCGGATGGTGGTCTTCGCGATGTCGATCTGCAGGCGGGCGATCTCGGCGGCGACGACGTCGAGGTCGGCCTGGGCGCGGTCGAATTCCTGGCGGCTGGTGGTGTTGGCCGCGAAGAGATCGCGCTGGCGCTGGGCGGTGTCGGAAAGGTTGCGGCGGCGGATCTCGAGGCGGTGGAGCTCGGCCTGGAGCTCGGCATCGTCGAGCTGGAAGAGCAGTTCGCCCTTCTCGACGAGGGCTCC
Source organism: Opitutaceae bacterium (assembly GCA_023269585.1). Taxonomy (GTDB): domain Bacteria; phylum Verrucomicrobiota; class Verrucomicrobiia; order Opitutales; family Opitutaceae; genus CAJCBL01. Next base: position 92,535 of record JAHFTC010000002.1, on the reverse strand, counting down.
CTCGGTGCAGGCGACCTTGACGAGGCGGCGGTCGCTCTCGCTGACGATGGTGACGGACTCGCGGGCGAGCAGGGTGCCGACGGAGTTCACGTGCTGGACGATCTGGGTGCCGGCGACGCGCAGGCCCTCGGCGGGGAGGGTGGCGGCCGGAGCGGCGGCGGCCGGGGCGGCGGGTTGGGCGGCGTCGCGTGAGCAGGCGGCGAGGAGGGCGAGGCCGAGCGCGGCGGTGAGGGGAAGGAGACGTGGCATAAGGGAGGGCGGAGCTTTGCGGGTGTGGCGCGCGTTGGCAATGAGGCAGGGCGGATTGGCGGGTGAGGGAGGAAACGTTTCGGTGACGCACCGCGCGGCTGCTTGGGCCGGTCGGTTCGCGCGGGAGACGTGATGGGGCGCGACGCCGTTACGGCGGAAAGCGTTTTGCGCACTGGGTTGAAAACGCGGTTTGCCGTGGGCGGAGCGGGACACTAGCGGTTGGGCATCGTGTCCTCCGCGTCGAACGCCTCCGCCCCCATCATCACCGCCCTGCTGCACGGGCCGGACCGCCGCGGCATCGTGGCGAATGTCGCCGGCTGGATCTCGCTGCGCGGGGGCAACATCCTGCACGCCGACCAGCACCGCGACGAGGAGGCGGGCGTGTTCTTCCAGCGCATGGAGTGGGTGCCCGAGGGCGACCCAGCGATCGATGTGCGCGAGTTTGCCGCTTTCGGCGACAGCCTCGGGATGAAGACCGAGGTGCGGGTGTCGACCGAGCGGTTGCGCATGGTGCTGTTCGTCTCGAAGTTCGACCACTGTTTCCATGACCTGCTGCTGCGCTGGAAGGCGGGCGATTTCCGTGGTGAGTTTGCGGCGGTGATTTCCAACCACACCGAGCTTGAGGCGGCGACGAGGGGCTACGGCCTGCCGTTTCACCATGTGCCGGTGACGGCCGCGACCAAGGCCGCGGCCGAGGCGCAGCAGATCGAGATCTGCAAACAGTACGGCGCGGGGCTCGTCGTGATGGCGCGCTACATGCAGGTGCTTTCGCCCGATTTCCTGGCGAACGTGGGCTGCCCGGTGATCAACATCCACCACTCGTTCCTGCCCGCCTTCGCCGGCGGCAAACCCTACCACCAGGCGCATGAGCGTGGCGTGAAGCTCATCGGCGCCACGGCGCACTTCGCGACCGCGGTGCTCGACGACGGCCCGATCATTCATCAGGACGTCGCGCGGGTGACGCATCGCCACGGGGTTGACGACCTGGTGCGCAAGGGGCGCGATCTCGAGCGCCTCGTGCTGGCGCAGGCCGTGCGCTGGTACCTCGACCACCGCGTGCTCGTCTACGGGCGCAAGACGGTGGTGTTCGACTGAGAAACGCGCGGAAGCGGGTTCCGGAAACGGAATAATCTGGAACTCAGGAGATCAGGAACGGAGGGGGACTGCGGCCTGGTTTCCGGTAGGGAGAATGGGGAAACCAGGAAGGCGGCAACGGCGCGAGCACCCAGCCGTCGGCGCCGGGGCGCCGCCCTCCATCGGAGCAGGCGGTCGGCTCACAGCCCGAGTCTGTCGCGAAAGAGCTGCGACTGGCGGCGGGAGAGCTCGACGGTGCGGCCGCCGGTGAGCGTCGCTTTGAGGCAGCCGCTGAACCAGGGTTCGACGCGCTCGACGTTGCGGAGGTTGATGATCTCGGAGCGGTTGGCGCGGAAGAAGAGCTCGGCGGGCAGGCGCTCCTCGAGCTGCGCGAGGGAGCGGTGGAGCGTGGGCGTGGCGTCGGCCAGCCAGAGGCGGACGGAGTCGCCGTCGCTCTCGACGCCGCGGACGGCCTCGAGGGCGACGAACCAGCAGCGATCGTTGTGACGAACAAAGACCTTGTCGCCGGGGCGGAGGGGTTGGGCGGCTTCCGTGGCGGGGGCCTCCGCGGTATCGAGGGTTCGGTTGCGCACGCGGTCGAGGGCGCGGGCGAGGCGTTCGGGCTCGACGGGCTTCACGAGGTAGTCGAGGGCGCCGAACTCGAAGGCGCGCACGGCGTGCTGGTCGAAGGCGGTGGTGAAGATGACGGGCGGCACGGTGCCGCCAAGAGAGGCGAGGAGGTCGAAGCCGGTTTCCTCGGGCATCTGGACGTCGAGGAAGAGCAGCTCAGGGGCGGTGCGCTCGATCGCGGCGCGGGCCTGGTCGGCATCGGCGGCCTCGCCGACGATCTCGATGTCGGGGTGCGCGCGGAGGAGGCGGCGCATCTCGGCGCGGGCGAGCGGTTCGTCGTCGATGACGAGGGCTTTCATGAATTGCGGAGTGCGGATTGGCGGAGCGGCGGAGAAGCGGGAACTCCGGAAATCAGGATGGTGGTGACAGCGGAGGGCTGGCGGGCGGGCGGGCGGGGAATTCCGCCTCGGCGACGACGCGGTCGCCCGCCTCCTCGCGCAGCGTGAAGCTGGCGGTGTCGCCGTAGAGCAGGCGCAGGCGGTCGCGGAGGTTGCGCAGCCCGAGTGCGGTGGAGTCGGTCGCGGTGGCGAGGCGGCCGGGGTTGGTGACGCGGAGGCGGAGGCGTGGCCCGTCGAGCGCCACCGCGTAGGCGACCTCGCCGCCGGCCTTGCGGCCGGCGGGGCCGAACTTCACGGCGTTCTCGATCAGGCCCTGCAGAAGCATGGGCGGGACGAGGGCGCCGTCGAGGTGTGGCGAAATTGCGGCGACGACGGTGAGGCGCTCGCCGAGACGGAGCTTCTCGAGCTCGAGGTAGCGTTGGACGACCTGCAACTCCTCGGCGAGCGGCACGACGGAGTGGGTGGCGCTGGTGAGCGAGTAGCGCAGCAGGCCCGAGAGCTGGGTGAGGGCGTCGGAGGCGCGGGCGGGATCGAGGGCGATGAGGGCGCGCAGGGAGTTGAAGCTGTTGAAGAGGAAGTGCGGGTTGACCTGGCCGCGCAGGGCGTGGAGCTGGGCTTCGCGGGCGACGGCGCGGGTCTCGGCGTGGGCGACCTCGAGCTGGCGCACGCGGTCGAAATAGATGAGCGCGACGAGCGACCAGAACCAGAGGGTGGTGATGAGGGTGTTCTGGCCGACGATCATCCAGAAGAACGGCCAGGTGCCGAAGCGGGCGAAGTCCGGTGCGTAGGTCGAGATGCTCGGGTACCACGTGGCGAGCACGAGCGGGATGGTGCCGAGGTTCGCGATGAGCGCGCCTTCGATGGTGAGGCGCCGGTAGCCGCGCAGGATCAGGCGGCGGCGGTTGATCCAACGCCAGGTGAGGTGCGACCAGGCGGCGCCGAAGAGGTGGGAGCCGGTTTCCAACACCCAGGCGTCGGCGAGGTTGGTGCCCGGGGTTTTCGAACAGTAGAAGGCCGTGAGGTACAACCGCAGGATGAGGAAGCCGCCCCAGCCGGCGAGTTGGCCGTAGAGGTAGATCCTGCTGATCGGTTGGTGGCTTCGGTCGTTGGACACGCAGTGGGTCGGGCTGGCCCGACCCTACGAGGCGGGCGGGCGCAGGCGAGGCAATCGCGGCGAACGGCGGAAACCTCCCGGCGAGCGGCGACGGGGGCGGCGTGTGCGGGGGAGGGCGCGAGGGCTAAGCGGCGGGTTCCGCCGTCCGGCCGTGCTCCCACAGGTCCAGCGCGACCGGGAAGAGCATGAACCCGCCGAAGGCAAAGAACAGGCAGCCGAGGGCGACGATCAGGACGGAGACGGACCGGAGGTTGAAGCGCATGGCGGCAGTATCATTCGCGGGTGGGTGCGGCGGTCTGCCGGCTCTTGCTCATATTTCAGGATACAGATGGCGGTCCCGGGGTGAGCGCCCAACAGGGGGATTTCCCCCACGGCGGGAGTCTGTGGATGCGTGCCAACGCGCGCCTCCGGGGTGGTGGCGGGGGCGGGAGCGGGTGGCCGGGCCCGGGCCGTCGGCGCTGCCTTTTGCGACCGCAGGAGGGAAAGGCTGGACGGGGAGTCGGGCGTTTGTTACCGCTTCGCGTCTTTTCCATTCGCAAACTCCGTCTCCATGAGCAGCCAGCCGACCCCGCAACCCAAATCCCCTCTTTCCAGCGACGAGCCCACGGTCGTGTCGGCCGACGGCACTCCGTTGCCGGAACCGACTTTCGAGGAGCGCGCGCAGGTCTTCTGGATCGAGAACAAGAAGACGATCCTGCTCAGTTGCGCGCTGGTGCTCGCGATCCTCGTGGGCAAGGAGCTGGTGCTCCACTACCTTGAGCAGCGTGAGAAGGCCACCGGCGCCGAGTTTGCCGCGGCCGAAGGCGATGTCGCCAAGCTGCGCGCCTTCACTGCCGCGCACTCGAGCCATCCGCTGTCCGGTCTGGCGTGGCTCGCGCTCGGCGACGCGGCGTTCAAGGAGGGCAAGTACGTCGATGCGGCGGCCGCCTATGGAAAGGCCGCACCGCTCACCACTGGCAGCGCCTTTGGTGGTCGCGCGCTCATCGGGCAGGCCTTCAGCCAGTCCGTGGGCGGCGAGAAGAGCAAGGCCGAGGAGGCGTTCAAGGCGATCGCCGCTGACCTGAAGCTCTCCGCCGGAATTCGGTCCGAGGCTAAGTATCATCTGGCCGTGATCGCGGTCGAGGCCGGGCGTTTCGACGATGCCCGCAAGGCGCTCGACGAGGTGCAGGCGACGGATCTGGCCGGAGCGTGGATGCAACGTGCGATGGCCCTGCGGATGAGCCTGCCGCTCGCACCGGCCACCCCGGCGGCCGCGCCGGCCGACGGGGGCGATCTCAAGTTGACCCTCCCCGGCTCGCAGTAAGCGGCGGCGGAAAAGTAACTTTCACGAAACGCGCACCGGTCGCCCGGTGCGCGTTTTGTTTTTCGGGTCGGCTTCGGTCGCGCGGCAGGGTAGTGAGAAAGGGGCGACGGATAGCGCGGCCGGCCGGGCGACGAAGCCGGCGGTGACATTGCGCGGCCGGTAGGCGAGGTCGTTGCGGCAGAGACGACGCAGGAGCGTGTGGTGGAACAGTGCGCCCACCGGCACCTTGCGGGGGCGGGCGAGGCCGAATTTCGGCCGCCAGCCGCCCGGGAACTCGGGGAAGAACTCGGCGGGCCACCAGCCGGCGCTGAGGGGCTCGTGGCGTCGGTTGGCCCAGGAGGGCAGCGGCACCGGGGTGCGACCTGTGGCCTGCGCGGGAGACGTTCAGCCGAGGCTGTATTCGCCAGCCGGGTCCCACGGCGCCGCGCGCGCGATCCCGCGTCGTGGCGGGTTCATGGGGCCCGGCAAGGGCGGCGAAGATGGTCGGGGCGGAGAGATTTGAACTCTCGACCTCCTGGTCCCAAACCAGGCGCTCTACCAGGCTAAGCTACGCCCCGGACTTCGTGCGGGTGCGAAGCCTCTGCGGTCGCCGTGCGGTGTCAATGTTTCCGTTGGCCATGGACGTAAAGAGAATGGCAACCCGGGCACGGACGTAAAAGCCGCTCAGTAAACTGCTTGCTTTGCTTGCTCAGGCGACTAACGGTCTAGCCCTACATTTCTCACTCCATGGATACTATTTCTCGCGAGAACAACAACCCCAGCATTCTTCCCATGTTGGCCGCCGGCCTCGGCGGACTGGGCCTTATCCTGAGCATCGTGGCTTTGGTCAGACTCAGCGCGGTCAAGAAGTTGGCCATCGAGGTCGAGAACGCGAAGGCGCAAGTCGCCAGCATGGCGGGTGATGTCAGCGCCGCCAGCGGCAAGGCCTCCGACGCGCGCCAGCGGGTGGACAGTCTCGCGTCGCAGACGCAGGGCGGTTTCAACGCCATCACCACCGAGCTGGGCAATCTCCGCACCGACCTGAACAAGCTCGCGACCGCCAAGACGGCGGCTCCGAAGCCGACCAAGGACGGCGCGCCCGACAAGCCCGGCCCCGGCGGCGACTACACGATCAAGGCTGGCGACACTCCCGCCAAGATCGCCCGTGCCCACGGCGTGACCTCGGCCGCCCTGATGGCCGCCAATCCCGGCCTCGAACCCACCAAGCTGAAGGTCGGCCAGAAGATCAACCTGCCGAAGTAAGCGCGTGGTGAACCTTTCGCCTCCCGCGGCTCGCGCCCGGGAGGCTTTTTTATGAACGACTCCGAGCACCCTCCTTCATCGCATCGCCCCAGTGTCTGGGAGCGCCTCGCTGATGCCGCGGTCGACCACTTCCGCGTCTTTCGGGTGCGGCGCACCCGCTACCGGCATGCGCGCGACCGGCACGAGGGGGAGTTCGTGATCATCGAGGCCAACGACTGGGTCAACGTGCTCGCCCTCACCGACGACGGCCGGATGCTTCTGGTCCGCCAGTTCCGTTTCGGCATCCACGACTTCACCCTCGAGATCCCCGGAGGAGTGATCGAGACCGGCGAGGATCCGGTGGCGGCCGGCGTGCGCGAACTGCGTGAAGAGACCGGATACGCCGGACGTGCGGCGCGACTGCTCGCACAGGTGCGCCCGAACCCCGCGATCCAGGCCAATGTCTGCCACATCGTCTTGGTCGAGGGGTGCGTGCACGTGGGCGAGACACAGTTCGATCCGAACGAGGAGATCGAGGTGAGCCTGCTGCCGATCGACGAGGTCGTCGCGAAGGCCGAGCGCGGCGAGATCAAGCACTCGCTGGTGGTCGACGCGCTGTTCTACCTGCGCGCGTGGCGCGAGGGTCGGATGAAGTGAGCGCCTGAGCGGGGCGCGGATCGTGTGGCGGGCGGGAAGATGAACATGTCAACCAATAGTTGACATGGCCAGAAGGCGCCCGGTTTCTTGAATCGAGGACTGGGGCGAAGAGGCGTGGCGTCCGCGGGTTGCCGGCGGCTGGTGCACCCACGATTCGGCCGAAATCGATCCGCGAGCACGTTGCCGCTTGGCGCACCGGGTGGTTTGACATGACGGGGGCGGACCCTTTTTTGGGCGCCTCTACCATGAGTGCCGCCCTCACGCCGCATTTCGCGAATCCGTCGCCGGTCCTCGGCACGGCCGTCAACGGCTTCGTGCCGGACGCGCTCGAGGGCGAGATCCGCGCGATCTACGGGCGCAGCCCGCTGTATCCGCAGCGCCACGCACTCGCCGGCGACCGGCTGCACTGGAGCGGCTATGCCGAGATCCCGCTGCTGACCAAACGCGAGATCGTGGAGCGCGGCCACTGCGCGTTCTTCGCCGATTGCGCGGAGGTCGACGCCAAGGTGCAGCGCAAGGAGTGGGAGTACGAGTCGACCTCCGGCACCACGCAGGGCCCGATGACCGTGATCATGGAGCGCGACTGGTGGCCGGCGCAGACGGCGCGCGCCTACGCCGCGCATCCGCTGCTCGCCCCGTACGCGGAGCGCATGGGGCGGCGGGCGATCCTCGCGCCGGTGGGCTGCTCGAGCAACCTCTGCCCGTACGAGGATTTCGAATTCCCCCAGCGGTTCATCGAGAACACCGTCTACCTCAACCTGCACAGCGACCCGTTCGTGTTCCTCGAGAGCGAGTGGGACCGCATCGTGCTCGAGCTGCAGGCGACGCAGCCGGAGATCATCGAGGGCGAGCCGATCTATCTCTCGCTGCTTGCCCGCGCGGTGCTCAAGCGCCGGGTGCGCGTGCCGAGCGTGCAGGTCGTGATCCTCACCTACGGCAAGGCCAGCCGCGAGCACGGGCGGCGGATCGCCGAGGCGTTTCCCGCGCCGCAGGTCGACCTCTACGGCTCGACCGAGGCCGGTTACATCTTCGTGGGCGACGCCTTCGCGGACAACTCCCGGCCGATCGACGCCAATGTGTTCATCGAGCTCGTGCCGTTTCGCGACCTCCGCGAGGCGTTCCAGATTGTGGTGACGACGCGCGGCCGCGAGGCGATGCCGCTGCTGCGCTACCTCACCGGCGACATCGTGCAGCGCTTCCCGAGCGGCTTCCGCCTCGCGGGCCGCGAGCGCGATCTGCATTTCCGGCGGGACGGTTCGCTCGTGTCGCCCGCCGACATCGACCGGGCGCTGCCGGACGAGTTTGCCTGCTGGCACTATTGCCTGAGCCAGACCGGCGAGACGGCATGGAAGTTCGACTATGTGGCCGAGCACAGCGCCCGACCGGAAGTGGCCGACGGCATCGCGCAGATGCTCGGCGACGGCGCGCGGGTGACGTTGTCGCGCAAGAAGCTCATCGCGCCCGCCTCGAGCGGGAAGTTCGCGCTGCTCAAGCTGCTCGGAGTGGGTGCGAAGGCCTGAGCGAGGGCGGCGGCGCCGGCGGGGCTCGGTTGGGGGCGCATGAAAAGGGCTCACGCCGGGGCGGTTTTTAGCGCCGGCAGCGGCTGGGCGGCGGACCCGCGATTTTTGCTAATAAGGAATTGCCCGACCGGGGTGCGGGCGTAGCGTCGGCCCTTCCGTTTCCTGCTCACCCGCCTTTTCCAACGCACACCCGCAATGAGCCTCGTTCGAAATATCTTCTGCTCCTCCCTAGGGAAGAAATACATCATGGCACTGACCGGCCTGGCCCTCCTCGGCTTCGCAGGCGGTCACCTCGTCGGCAACCTCCAGATCTTCTCCCACCCGGACAAGATCAATGGCTACGCCCACTTCCTGCAGGGCCTCGGGCCCATGCTCTGGGTGGTCCGCCTGAGCCTGCTGGGCATCGTCGGCCTCCATCTGTGGGCCGCGATCCAGCTCACGCTCGAGAACCGGGCGGCCCGCCCCCAGAAGTACGACGTCAACCATACGATCCAGGCGTCAACAGCTTCTCGCTACATGATCGGCTCGGGCTTGGTGATCGCCGCGTTCATCGTCTACCACGTCCTTCATTTCACGGTGGGCGTGACGGACCCGGAGACCTTCAAGACCAGCGCGCAGGTGCCCGAGCACGTGATGACGCAGGACTTCCACCTCCTCGGCCTGACGATCGTTGGCAAGGGCGCCGAAGTGCACGACGTCCACACGATGATGGTCCTCGGCTTCCAGAAGCCGCTCGTCGCGATCTTCTACCTGGTCGCGGTCTCGCTCCTCAGCTTCCACCTCTGGCACGGTTTCGAGAGCGCGTTCCAATCGCTCGGCCTGCGCACCAGCCGCTGGGGCAGCTTCCTGCAGGGCGCCACCCGCGTCTTCGTGGTCCTCTATCTGCTCGGCAGCCTGGCCATCCCGGGCTCGGTGCTCGCCGGCGTGGTGAAAAAGGGCGGCCTCTGCTGCCCGGCCGCCACCTGTCACGAATCCAAATAACCCTTTCGTCGCCCGCCCAATGAAACTCGACGCCAAGATCCCCGCCGGTCCGCTCGCGCAGAAGTGGGAACGCCACATTGCCGAGAGCAAGCTCGTCGCCCCCAACAACCGCCGCCGCTACACCGTCATCGTCGTCGGTGCCGGTCTCGCCGGTTCCTCCGCCGCGGCCTCGCTCGCCGAGCTCGGCTACAACGTGCAGTGCTTCGTTTACCACGACAGCCCGCGCCGCGCCCACTCCATCGCCGCCCAGGGTGGCGTCAACGCCGCCAAGAACTACCAGAACGACGGCGACAGCGTCTACCGTCTGTTCATGGACACCCTCAAGGGCGGCGACTTCCGCGCCCGCGAGGCCAACGTCTACCGCCTCGCCCAGGTCAGCGCCAACATCATCGACCAGTGCGTCGCGCAGGGCGTGCCCTTTGCCCGTGAATACGGTGGTCTGCTTGCCAACCGCTCCTTCGGCGGCGCGCAGGTCTCCCGCACGTTCTACGCCCGCGGCCAGACCGGCCAGCAGCTCCTCCTCGGCGCCTACTCGGCGCTGACGAAGGAGATCGCCCGCGGCGCCGTGGAGATGTTCACCCACGCCGAGATGCTCGATCTGGTCATCGTCGACGGACAGGCCAAGGGCATCATCGTCCGCAACCTCCAGAACGGCGAAATCACCCGCCACGCGGCCGACGCCGTCGTGCTCGCCACCGGCGGCTACGGCAACGTCTTCAACCTCTCGACCTACGCCCGGCAGTCCAACGGCACCGCCGCCTGGCGCGCCTACAAGCGCGGCGCCGGTTTCGCGAACCCCTGCTACACGCAGATTCACCCGACCTGCATCCCGGTCAGCGGCGACTACCAGTCGAAGCTCACCCTGATGTCCGAGTCGCTCCGCAACGACGGCCGCATCTGGGTCCCGAAGAAGGCCGAGGACTGCAAGAAGAACCCCACCGACATCCCCGAGGAGGATCGCGACTATTACCTCGAGCGGAAGTATCCGAGCTACGGCAACCTCGCCCCCCGCGACATCTCCTCCCGCGCCGCCAAGCAGGTGTGCGACGAGGGCCGCGGCATCGGTGAGACCGGCCTGGGCGTCTACCTCGACTTCGCCGCCTCGATCGAGCGCTACGGCAAGCAGACCGCCAAGGTCCAAGGCATCGTCAATCCCTCCAAGGAGAAGATCCGCGAGCTGGGCGAGAACGCCGTCGCCGAGCGCTACGGCAATCTCTTCGACATCTACAAGGAGATCACCGACGAGAACGCCTACAAGGTGCCGATGCGCATCTATCCGGCGGTCCACTACACCATGGGCGGCCTCTGGGTTGACTACAACCTGATGTCGAACCTCCCCGGCCTGTTCGTCCTCGGCGAAGCCAACTTCTCCGACCACGGCGCGAACCGCCTCGGCGCCTCCGCCCTCATGCAGGGTCTGGCCGACGGCTACTTCGTCCTGCCGAACACCATCTGCAACTACCTCGCCACGCAGAAGCCCGGCTCCTGCCCGAAGGCCGACCGCGAGGAATTCGCCGCCGCCGAGAAGAACGTGAAGGACATCAACGCGCGTCTCCTCTCCATCAAGGGCAAACGCACCGTCGACTCCTTCCACAAGGAACTCGGCAAGATCATGTGGGATAACTGCGGCATGGGTCGCACGAAGGAATCCCTCGAGCGCGCCCTCGATCTCATCCCGAAGCTCCGCGAGGAGTTCTGGCGCGATGTGAACGTCCCCGGCTCCGGCGACGACCTCAACCAGTCCCTCGAGCGCGCCAACCGCGTGGCCGACTTCATCGAGCTCGGCGAACTCCTCTGCCGCGACGCCCTGGCCCGGTCCGAGTCCTGCGGCGGCCACTTCCGCGAGGAGAGCCAGTATCCGGATGGCGAGGCCATGCGCAACGACGCCGAGTTCGCCTACGTCTCCGTCTGGGAGTACAAGGGCGAGAACGAAGCCCCCGCGCTCAACAAGGAGCCCCTCGTGTACGAGGAGGCCAAGATGGTTACCCGCTCCTACAAGTAACCCTCCCGCACGCCGCGCATGGGCGCCTCCACCTCCAGCACCGTATTGGCCGAGCGGATCGAGAACCGCATCTTCCTCCTGCGCGGAGAGAAGGTGCTGTTCGATTTCCACCTGGCTGAGCTGTACGGCGTGGAGACCAAGACACTCAACCGCGCCGTGCTGCGAAACAGCGAGCGGTTCCCCGGTGACTTCATGTTTCAGCTTGATCGCCAGGAGCATGCAAACTTGAGGTGCCAAATTGGTACTTCAAGTTCGCAGCACGCCGCCCGCGCCACCCCTTCCAAGAAATAGCCACTCCGTTTCCCTCCTCCCGCCCATGAAAGTTAAACTCAAAGTCTGGCGCCAGAAGAACGCCTCCACCGCCGGCGAGTTCAAGCATTACGATACCCCGGACCTCAACCCGAACATGTCCTTCCTGGAGATGCTCGATGTGGTCAACGAGGACCTCACCAACGCCGGCGAGGAGCCGATCGCGTTCGACCACGATTGCCGCGAAGGCATCTGCGGCACCTGCTCGGCCGTCATCAACGGAAAGCCGCACGGCCCGCACAAGGCCGTGGCAACCTGCCAGACCTACATGCGCTCCTTCGCGGACGGCGACGAGATCACCGTCGAGCCGTGGCGCGCCGCGCCGTTCCCGATCCTGAAGGATCTCATCGTCGACCGGAAGGCCTTCGACAAGATCATGCAGGCCGGCGGCTTCGTCAGCATCCGCACCGGCGCCCCGCAGGACGCCAACGCGCTGCCGATCGCCAAGGAAGTGGCCGACCTCGCGATGGACGCCGCGTCCTGCATCGGTTGCGGCGCCTGTGTCGCGGCCTGCAAGAACGCCTCCGCCATGCTCTTCACCGCCGCCAAGGCCGGTCAGCTCAACCTGCTCCCGCAGGGCCAGCCCGAGAAGGACCGCCGCGTGCTCGGCATGGTCGCTGCGATGGACGAGGCCGGCTTCGGCAACTGCACCAACCAGTACGAGTGCTCGGCCGTGTGCCCGAAGCAGATCAGCCACGACTTCATCTCGAAGTTCAACCGCGACTACTTCATGGCCACCGTGCGCGCGACCTTCCAGCAGGCCCCGGCCGTCACGACCGGCGGCGGCGCCTGAGCGCGACACCCGACGTATCCGTCTTTCACGGCGCCACCCGCAACGGTGGCGCCGTTTTTGTCTCCCGCATCGGAGACCGGGGTGAACGGTGACCAACCGGTGTGCGGCTGAGTCTTGCTTGCGCCACGATGAACCCTTCGGCTGGCTTCGGCGGGAGAGTCTTGCAGCCCGCGAAAAACGCCTACGTTCAAGTCCCTTCCCGCCAAATCCCCCTTCGGCCGCCTGTTCGCTGAAGTTCTACTCCCCCGTCCGACAATCCTTGAGATGAATCCATCCCCGATCTCGTTGCTCCGGTCCTCCTCGCAGGTCCTGCGCCTGGCCGTTTCCCTCGCCGCCATCGCGGTGTTCCCGTCGCTTGTCTTGGCCCTTGGCCAGGAACGTTTCGTGGCCTTCGAGCCCGCACCGGAGGCCGCCGCGCTCGTCGCGAACCGCGGCGCGGCACCGCTCTTTGTCGACGCCGCCGACTGGCCTGGTGTCCAGCGCGCCGTGCGCGACCTGCAGGCCGATGTCGAGCGGGTGGGGGCCGTGAAACCCGTGCTGAATCCGACCGCTTTCAAATCGATCCCCTTCGCCGTTCTCGTCGGCACCGTCGGTCGGAGCCCGTTGATCGACGACCTCGCCAAGGCGGGGAAACTCGACGTTTCCGGCCTCGCCGGCCGTTGGGAGGCATTCCGCATCGAGACCGTCGACCAGCCGATGCCGGGCATCGAGCGCGCGCTCGTCATCGCCGGCAGCGACAAGCGCGGCACGATCTACGGCGTCTACGAAGTCTCCGAGCAGATCGGCGTCTCGCCCTGGTATTGGTGGGCCGATGTGCCGACCGTGCGCCGCGACTCCGTCTTCATCCGCCCGGTGCGCCTCGTCGAGGCGGGGCCGGTCGTGAAATACCGCGGCATCTTCCTCAACGACGAGGCGCCGGCCCTCTCCAATTGGGCGGCGGAGAAATTCGGCGGCATCAACAGCAAGATGTACGTGCACGTCTTCGAGCTCCTCCTGCGCCTGCGCGGCAACTTCCTCTGGCCCGCGATGTGGAACAACGCCTTCTACGATGACGACCCCGAGAGTGCGCGCTTGGCTGATGAATACGGCATCGTGATGAGCACCTCCCACCACGAGCCCATGAACCTCGCCCATCAGGAATGGGCCCGCTATGGCAAGGGTCCTTGGGACTACTCCAGGAACGAGAAGGTGCTCGCCGACTTCTGGGCTAAGGGCGCGGCCCGCGCGAAGCAGTTCGAGACCATCACCACGCTCGCCATGCGCGGCGACGGCGACGAGCCCATGTCCGAGGAGGCCAACGTCGCCCTGCTCGAGAAGATCGTGGCCGACCAACGCGCGATCCTCGCGCGGGAGGTCGACTCCGACCTGACGAAGGTCCCGCAAGTCTGGGCGCTCTACAAGGAGGTCCAGGACTACTACGAGCACGGCATGCGCGTGCCCGACGACGTCACGCTGCTCTGGTGCGACGACAACTGGGGCAACATCCGTCGCCTGCCCACCCCGGCCGAGCGCGCCCGTTCCGGCGGGGCCGGCGTCTATTACCATTTCGACTACGTCGGCGGCCCGCGGAACTACAAGTGGCTGAACACCGTCCCGCTCACCAAAATCTGGGAGCAGATGAACCTCGCTTGGCAGCACGAGGCGAATCGCATCTGGATCGTCAACGTGGGCGACCTCAAGCCGATGGAGTTCCCCATCGAGTATTTCCTTACCCTCGCGTGGAACCCCGCGAAGTGGCCGTACGAGCGCATCGGCGAGTTCTCCACGCAATGGGCCGCCCGCGAGTTCGGCCCGGCGCACGCCGCCGAGATCGCCGCCCTCGTCAACGGCTACACCAAGCTCAACAGCCGGCGGAAGCCGGAGATGATCGCGCCCGACACCCTCAGCCTCGTGAACTACGGCGAGGCCGAGCGCGTGCTCGCCGAGTGGGCCGATCTCGTCGCCCGGGCCGAGAAGATCGAGGCCGCGCTCCCGGCCGCCGCGCAGAGCGCCTATTTCCAGCTCGTGCTCTATCCGATCAAGGCCTGCGCCAACCTGCAGGAGCTCTATGTCGCCGCCGGCCGCAACCGACTCTACGCCGTGCAGGGCCGCGCCAACACCAACGCCGAGGCCGCGCGCGTGCGCCAGCTCTTCGCTGCGGACGCCGCCCTCGTCGAGCGCTACCATGCGCTCAACGGCGGCCGGTGGAACCACCAGATGTCTCAGGCGAAGTTTGGATACACCTATTGGCAGCAGCCGCCGGCCGAGACGATGCCGGCGGTCTCCGAGCTGCGTGTGAACCGGGGCGCGCTTGCCGCGCTCGCCGTCGAGGGCCGCGACACCGGCTGGCCCGTGTGGGGCGCACCCGCGCCGACCGTGCCGCCGCTCGATGTCTATGCGCAGGGCACCCGCTGGGTGGAGCTCTTCAACCGCGGCGACACCGCCTACACCTTCACCGCCACCGCCGACCAACCGTGGCTCAAGATCTCGCCGGCTTCGGGTGAAGTTAAGGACACGACTCGCCTCGTCCTCAGCGCCGACTGGGCCGCGGTGCCGGTGGGCAACACCACCGCGAAGGTCACCCTCAAGACCACCGGCGGCGAGACGTTCAACGTCGCCGTGCCGATCGTGAACCCCGCGGAGCTGCGGCCCGGCTCGTTCGCCGGTTTCGTCGAGATCGACAACCACATCGCGATCGAGGCGCCGCACTTCGCGCGCGCCATCGGCGACAAGCAGACGGAGTGGCGCACGCTCGCAAATTTCGGACGTACCCTCGGAGGTGTTACGACGTTCCCGGTGCTCGCGGCCGAGCGCACGCCGGGCGGCGACTCCCCGCGGCTCGAGTACGACCTGCACTTCTTCTCCTCGGGCGAAGCGAAGGTGGAGTTCCATGTTGCGCCCTCGCTCGACTACCAGCCCGAGAGCCCGTTGCGGTTTGCGGTGTCGTTCGGCGACGAGACGCCGCAGGTCGTGAAGATCGCCACCAATCCGAACGCGTGGGAGCCGTGGGGCACCGCGGTGGGTGATGGCGTGCGGCGCGTCGTCTCGACGCACCAACTCGGCCGCGCCGGTCGCCACACGCTGAAAATCTGGGCGGTCACGCCCGGGGTGGTGCTCCAACGCATCGTGATCGACACGGGCACCGTGAAGAATCCCGGCGTGCGCCCGAGCTACCTCGGCCCGATCGAGAGTCCGCGCGCAGGGAAGTGACGGCTGGTCGGGGTAGGGCGGCTTCTCCGAAACCGTCCTGCCGCTGTACCGGCCGGGCTCCTGCCCCTCGAACATGATCGGATGGCGGGCGTGAAGCCCGCCCCACCATCGAACCACTGATCGGGCGGTCTCCGTCCACTGGTTCGGCGATTGTCTCCCGCGGTCGTTCCTTCAGCCTCGGATCTCCTCCATGAAGAAAGAAGCCGTTCTCCAGAAACTGAAGACCGAGAAGGTCGTCGCGATCATCCGCACCGACAGCGCCGACGGCCTGCTCGACTGCGCCAAGGCGCTCGCCGCGGGCGGGCTCACCGCCATCGAGCTCACGATGACCACCCCTGGCGCGCTGAAGATGCTCGAACGCGCCAGCGCCGAGATGCCCGACTTCCTTTTCGGCCTCGGCACCGTGCTCGACGCCGAGACGGCGCGCGCCGGCATCCTGGCGGGCGCGAGGTTCGTCGTCACCCCGGCGCTTCGCCCGGAGGTGATCACCTGCTGTCACCGTTATTCCATCCCGATCTTTTCCGGCGCTCTGACGCCCACCGAGATCATCGCGGCGTGGGAGGCCGGTTCCGATGCGGTGAAGATCTTCCCGGCGGAGTTCTTCGGCCCGAACTACATCAAGTCCGTGAAGGCCCCGTTCCCGCAGATCGAGTTCGTGCCCACCGGAGGTGTGACGCCCGAGACCATCGGCGCGTTCCTCAACGCCGGGGCGATGGCCACGGCAGCCGGGTCGGCCCTCGTCGACGGCAAGGCGCTCAAGGAGAAGAACTGGGCCGCGATCACCGCGCGCGCCGCGCAGTTCGCGGCCGCCGTGAAGGCCGCGACGGCGAAGTAGGCGCCTGCGGTTCCGGTTTACGTTCGCTCGCCGGATGGCGGGCGAACATCTTGGCGGCGTGGAAACTCGGTCTGAGAATTCCGGAGACGCCGAAACGCGCACCCACCCCGCGCGCCTCTTTGCCGTGGCGTTGCGCCTCGGGCTCACCTCGTTCGGTGGCCCCGCGGCCCACATCGGCTATTTCCGAAAGGAGTATGTGGAACGCCGCCGCTGGCTCGATGAGCGTGGTTTTGCGGACTTGTTGGCGCTCTGTCAGTTCCTGCCCGGGCCGGCCAGCAGCCAGTTCGGTTTCGCGGTTGGCTATCAGCGCGGCGGGTTGCTTGGTGCGGCTGCCGCGTGGCTCGGCTTCACGCTCCCTTCGGCGCTGCTGATGCTCGCGTTCGCCGCGGGAGTGGAGACGGTGCCGGACCTGGCGCATGCCGGCTGGCTGCGCGGGCTCAAAGTCGCCGCGGTTGCGGTGGTGGCCCAGGCGGTCTGGGCCATGGGGCGATCGCTTTGCCCGGATGGGCTACGGCTGGGGCTCGCGGTGTCGGCGCTGGCGGCGTTGCTGATCTGGCCCGCCGCGTGGGTGCAGATGGCGGTGATTGGCGGCGGGGCCTTCGTGGGGTGGGCGGTGTTGCGCGAGCGGATCGGGGTGCCGGCACAAATCGGCTGTGGTGCGGAGTTGTCGCGGCGTCGGGCGGGTGTGGCGTGGCTCGCCGTCTTCGCTTTGTTCCTGCTCGTTCTTCCTCTGCTTCAAGGAGAGGCGGCGGCGGTGGCGGCCCGGTTCTATCGAGTGGGCGCGTTGGTTTTCGGCGGGGGGCACGTGGTGCTCCCGTTGCTTGAAGCGGAGGTGGTCGGACCGGGTTGGTTGAACCACGATCAGTTTCTCGCCGGCTACGGCGCGGCGCAGGCGTTGCCCGGCCCGTTGTTCTCGTTGTCCGCCTATCTCGGCTCGTTGTGTGGGACCGGTCCCGGAGGTCTAGCGGGCGGGGTGCTTGCGCTGATCGCGGTCTTTCTGCCCGGCCTCCTGCTGGTGCTCGGTGTGTGGCCGTTCTGGCAGCGGGTGCGCGCCGCCGCGCCCGCACAGGCGGCGCTGGCTGGGGCGAATGCCGCGGTCGTGGGCGTGTTGGCGGCGGCGTTGTGTCGGCCGGTCGTGCCGGCGGGCATCACCGATGGCCGGTCGCTGGTGCTGGCGCTGACGCTTTTCGCGGGATTGCAGTGGGCCAAGGTTCCAGCGTGGGCGGCCGTGGCGGTCGCAGCGCTTGGCGGTTGGCTGTGGTTGTAGTTGCCGGCCGAAAGCAAAAAGCCGCTCCATCGTCAGAACGGGTCCGGAACGACCGTGCCGAGAGCTTCAATCAGGGAGGTAACCGGTGGGCCTGATGGTGAATCTGCCGGCTGATCACGGCTTCCTCCGGGCCGGTGGTCTTCTCCAGTTGCTCCTTGAGCCGGAGCAGTTCCTTGGTCTTCTCCGGCAATCGTTCGAAAGTCGCTGAATCTTGCGCGGAATCTTTTCCGGTGTTTGGAGGTTTCAATTTCATGCTCATGGGTGGTTGGCCGTTTGCTTGAAAGCGACAGAAGGTTGGATACAAATGGGGCAACCGGTGAGATGGGGTGAACCCTATCTCGGGGCGGCAAGCGGAGCGCCAGTCCGTCCGCGTGGCGGGTCAGGTGGTCCGGGCCGCCTTTTCATGGAGCGCCTGGCCGGCCAGTCGATCCAAGTCCGCGTCCGTGACGGTCGAGAGAAAACGTTTTCGATAGAGCTCGTCGTGCACGATGGTCACGACGGCGACCAGCGGGGCCGCGATCAGCACCCCCAGCAACCCGAACGCAGCCACGCAAAGAAGCATCGAGAGAATCACCGCCAACGGATGCAGTTTCATTCCGCGCGCCACGAGGAGCGGGACGATCACATTGTTCTCCAAGGTCTGGACGCCGACGTAGGCGAGGATTACCCACAGCGGAGTCATCCCGCCCTGGCCGATGGCGAGCAATACGGCCGGCACGGCGCTGAGAATTGGGCCGATGAAGGGGATCGCCTCCAGCACGCCCGCGATCAGTCCCAGGACCAGTGCGTCCGTGAAGCCGAGGATCGGCCACATGAGCAGGAAAACCAACAGGCCGATCGACAGCATTCCGAGCAGCGTCGCCCCCGCCCAGCCGGGCATAAACCGGGTGGTGCGCTGCAGGATGATCAGGGCGCGCGGATGGTGGCGCTCGGGCACAAGCGCAAACATCGCGCCAAAGACCGGGCGGGGATTCATCAGCGTAAACGTCACGCCGAAGAACACAGTCACCAACACCACCAGGATCTCGGCCGCGTTGAATGCCACCGACGAAAATTGCCCCACGGCGCCCGTGAGCATCCCGCCCAGACTCGAGCGGAGCGATCCGGATTCCGCGGCGGGGGGAGGTGGCGCAGGTTGCCGGGGACGTGGTTTGGTTCTGGGCTCGGGCGCCGCCGAGGTGCTTGCGGCGATTTCTGTGGATACCTCCGCTTGGAGCTTTTCTTCGGAGAGCACGGCTCGTTGCTCCATTCTGATTAACGGCTTCTGCAGCCGCTCCCAATAGGCGGGCAGCTTCTCCGAGAGCAGGGAGGCGGAGGCCGCCATCGGCCCGTAGAAAGCCCAACCGGTCATTCCGATGATCGCCAACACGGTGACGGCGACCAAGCCCGTCGCGGCGCTTCTCCCCCCGGTCAAGGCTCGCAGGCGCGAGACCACGGGATTGAGCGCGAGCGAAATGAGCAGGATGAGTAGCAGCGACAGTAGAATCGGCGCCAGCAACGAGAAGGCCTGGATGCAGATCAAGGTGGCCGCAGCCAACAGTACATAGAAGGCGATCGACGGCGGCTTGGCCCCCAGTGTGGTTCGGTGCGGCATGGCTGGTTACAGTGCGACGATTTCGAGCGAGTTGGTGCGCGTGGCTTCCGTGAAGGACTGCCCCGTCACGGTGCTCGCATCCTAACCCCGTTGCTGCCCGCACCCAATGGGGTGTTACCCGACGCTCTCCGACTCACAACTGCCGCCGGATCGTGCTGGCAATCGCGTCGAGGGTTTCGCCGCTGGCGGACCGGTCCCGCAGTTCCGTGCGCGTAATCGCGCGGGACTTGCGCTTGTCGTCCTCGAACACCTGCACCTGTTCGCGCGCAAAAACGGCATCGTGGCTGTTGAGGTTGGTCTCGTCGTTCAGGCGGAAAGACCGGTCATCGAAATTGGTCGAACCCACCGACACCCAGACATCGTCCACAATCAGCACCTTGCAATGGTACATCGTCGGCTGGAACTCGTGGATCTCCACGCCCGCATCGAGTAGCGCGCTCCGCAATACACGACTTGCACGCAGGGCGAAGATCCGCGCACCGTTGTGCAGCGCCGGCGCCCGGTTGCCCGGAAGAAGGCCTGCTCCGAGGAGATTTCCCATGCTGCGCAGAAACTGGGGATGCTCGACGGCCAACTCGTGGGCGAGGATGTGGCGGATCTGTTTCTCGCCGGCCCGGAGATTGAGAAACACCACGGTGAGAAAACCAGTGACCAGAATGGTGCTCAGGATGGTCAGCCAC
This sequence comes from Opitutaceae bacterium, assembly GCA_023269585.1. Classification (GTDB taxonomy): domain Bacteria; phylum Verrucomicrobiota; class Verrucomicrobiia; order Opitutales; family Opitutaceae; genus CAJCBL01. Next base: position 72,779 of record JAHFTC010000002.1, on the reverse strand, counting down.
CTGTGCGTTTCTCGCGGCAGAACCTAGGCGGGCGCCGTGGCGGCGACCGGTGGCAGATCGACGTTGGCGGGCCCGTTTAGGACGCGCCCCCGAGAATCAAAGCGCGATCCGTGCGCGGGGCAGTCCCAGGTCTTCTCGGCGGGATTCCATGCCACGATGGCCCCAAGGTGCGGACACACTGCGGAGCATTCGTGGAGCGTTCCGTCGGCTTCGCGGTAGGCCGCGATCTTGGCGAGCCCGTCGCGCACGATCGCGCCGGAGCCGGGCGGGACGAGTTCGGCCTGCTCCACGTTGCCGGGGGTCAGCCAGTCCACGTACTGCACCGCCATGTTGGCCGCTTCCTTTGCAAACTCGCCGGTGGCGGCGAGCGATACACGCGACGGACTGTAGAGTTTGGTCCACGGATTCTCGCGGCCCGTGATGAGATCGGTCAGCAGCAATCCGGCGATCGTGCCGTGCGTCATTCCGTTTCCGGAATCGCCGGTCACGAGATAGACGTTGTCCTGATCCAGCGGGTTGCGACCGATGAAGGCGAGTCCGTCCACCGGCTCCATGATCTGGCCCGACCAGCGGAAGCGGATATCGCCGGCCAAGGCGAAACGCTCGCGCGTCCAGTGTATGAGCCGCCCGTAGCGCAAGTCCGCATCCTCGTCCTGGCCGGTCTTGTGGTCTTCGCCGCCGACGATCAACAGATCGTGGGCCGGCGCCGGGCTGCCGGCCGCAGCGGTAATGAGCCGCAGATAGTGGTAGGGATCACCGGTGTCCCAATACAACGCTTTCGGCACCGACCCCGCCGGGACGGCGATCCCGATCACGTAGGTCCGGTAGGCCGCCTGTTTGGTGTGGATGACGAGCCGGTCGTTGATCGGCGTGTTGGTGGCCACCACGATCGCATCGCAGGTCACGGAGTTGCCGTCGCGGGTTTCGACGCCGGCCGGGTGACCGCCGGCGATGAGGGTGGCATGCGTGCCCGTGAAAATGCGCCCGCCGCGGCGGGTGACGCACTCCGCGAGGGCAGTCAGGTACTTGAGCGGATGAAACTGCGCCTGATGGCTGAAGCGCAGGGCCCGGCCGGTGTCGAAGGCCGGCAGCGGTGCGCGCTCCACCAAGGCGGTTTCCAGCAGGCCGGCCCGATGCGTCGCGGCCAACTCGCGATCGAGCAGGCCGTCCGGTTCGCCGGGCGCGTTGAACAGGTAGCCGTCCACTCGCTCGAAATCGCAGTCGATCTCTTCATCGCGAACGATGCGCTCGATCGTGTCGATGGCCACGGTATGGCTTTCGGCCGCGAGGCGCGCCCCGTCGTCGCCATGCAGCCGCGCGAGGTTGAAGTAGCGCTCGTCGAGAGCGGTGGTGAGATGGGCGGTCGTCCGCTGGGTCTCCCCCGATCCGATCCTCCCATCCTCGAGCACGACCACGGTTTTGCCGGCTTTCGCCAGGAGATACGCGGTGGTCAAGCCGACGATCCCGGCGCCGACAACGCAAACATCGGCACGCTCGTTGCGGTCGAGATTCGCATAGGCTGGCGGCTGGGCGGTGGCCATCCACACCGACGTAGAAGGTCCGGGGCGAGTATTCATGGAAGGCGAGATTGCGAAGGGTGTCTAGCTCGTGGGGGAAATCCGAGACCGCTCGGAGTCCGTTGCACAATCCGTGGTTGGCCAATGGAAAGCGATCACGAGGAAAGCATGACGACGAGGTCGGACCGAAGAGTGATCAGCCGCGAAACCCCGCGGGCGCGCAGGGCCGAAGACCGTGATTCACGGCGGCGGTCGGTTATGCCTTGGTGCGTCTTCCGCCCACGAAGTAGACCACAAGAGCGATCAACAGCACCAAGCCGAGTGCACCGCCGCCGATGGCCGGACCGCCGAAATAGAAACCACCGCCGCCGAAGACGAGAAGCAGAACGAGGACGAGAAGAAGAAGGTTCATGGCTACACGATAGCCCAACTTCGCGAACTCGCCCATGGGGCATTACCCGACCCTGGGCTTCGGGAACGACGAGACTGTGCTATAAGTTCAAACACGAAATGGACTGCAGCCGTTTGTTCATCCAGCCCTCGGTCCAGCGGTGGAGCCGCGCCGTTCCTCGCCGATGCGTGCAAGTTGCGCAGCGATCTCGGTCGGCGACAGCAGCCGGTCGACGCACCCCGTCCTCACGGCGCTTTGCGGCATATCCGGTTGCCGGGCCGTTCGGAATGCCTGGGCAAACACCAGCCCGCCTGCTGCCTTGATCGATTTCAGCGCCGCCGATCCATCGGAGTCGAAACCGGAAAGGATGACGGCGATCGCCCGTTTCTGTTGGTTCTCCGCGAGCGATTGCAGGAAAACCGAGATGTTCTTGGGCCACCCCGGCGGCTTGACCAAGGGAGTGAGCCGGAAGGAATCTCCATCCATGGTTACCTGTAACCCGGCTGGAACTACGTAGACATGGTTCGCGCTCACATTCGTCCCGTCGGCCACCAGCACCACGGGCATTTTTGTCATACGAGGGAGGATTTCGACGAGAAGCGATTTTCCGTCCGCCGGCTGGTGATGAACAATGACGTAGGCCATCCCCGTGTCCGCCGGTAGGAGGGAGAGAATCGTGCAATACGCCTCGAAGCCCCCCGCGGAGGCGCCGAAGCAGACCACGGACAGGGAATCGGCAGCGTCGCCCGGTGATCGAAGGTTCATTGTAGTGCTGGTCATGGGAGGGGCGGGGATGGCCGACGATCAGCGGTCTGGCGAGTGGCCGTCGGTCCGAACCTGTCGCGAGGGCCGGTGGTCGCTAGTCTGCGCACAGCGTGACGGACGTTTCGCCGCGTAATGCTCTCGAGTACGGGCACGTGTTGTGGGCCTCCTCCATGAGGCTTTGGGTTTGTGGCGAGTCGAGTCCCGGGATGTGCGCATGCAGCTCGACCGCCAGGCGGAAGCCGCCGTGGTCGTCCTCGGTTAGGCTCACCAGCGCCCTCACGGTCGAGTCCTTGGTTGCCGTGCCTCGCTTCTTGGCGGCGCCGAGCAAGGCGCTGTGATAACAGGCGGAATACGCGCCCGCGAAGAGCAGTTCCGGGTTGGGGCCGCGTCGCTCGATGCCCTTCTCCAGCGGGTTGCCCAAAGTGATATCCAGCAGTCCGCCCGGGGTCTGGATGGTTCCGGATCGTCCGCCTCGGGAGGTCGCCTCCGCCGTGAACATGGTTTTCATTTCGAGGCCACGCTACAGGGCAGGGTGGAGTCCCCCAATGGGGTCTTGCCCTACCGTGTGGCGCGGTGGGTACTCACCCCATGGCGGGGGCAGTCGCCGGAGCGCATGCTGGCAGCGTGCCTCGGACGATAGCCATCGCCAGAGCGCGTGGGCTCGGCTTCGGATGACACCAGATCGTCGGGTGCGGCGGCCCAGGTGGCCTCGACGGTCGGGGCCCGCCTCCGCCGGCGGATTTTGGCGGCCACCCGCCTCCCCTAATGAAACTAAGCGCCTCTCATCTCACCCGCTACCGGCAGATCGCCGCGCTGCTGTGGAAATATGGTCGCTCCGATCTGGCCCGGACAATGAGCGCAGACACGGGCTTCGGGGGCGAAGCCACGACGACCGGGGCGTCGCCGGTGACCGGCCGCGAACCGTCGCCCGGACACCTCGCCGATGATCTGGAAACGATGGGCCCGACTTACGTGAAGTTGGGGCAGGTGTTGGCCGGCCGTCCCGATATGCTGCCTGACGCCTATCGGCAAGCGCTCGTCCGTCTGCAGGACAAGGTGAAACCGTTCACCTATGGCGAGGTGGAGGAGATCGTGCTGACCGAACTGGGGGTCAGGATCTCGAAGGCATTCTCCCGCTTTGATCCGAAGCCACTGGCCGCCGCTTCCCTCGGCCAGGTGCACCGCGGCGCGCTGCGGGATGGCCGGGCGGTGGTCGTCAAGGTGCAACGCCCGAACGTTCGCCGCCAGATCGCGGAGGACTTCGAGGTGCTGGAGCAGATTGCTGGTCTCCTCGACGCCCATACAGCGTTGGGTCGCCGTCACCGTTTCCTCGTCACTCTACAGGAGTTCCGCCTGGTGATTCAGCAGGAGCTCAACTACGAGCGCGAGGCGCACAACCTTATCGCCCTGGGCAAGAATCTGCAGAAGTTCAAACTCATCCAAGTGCCCCAGCCGGTGATGGACTATTGCACCCGCTCGGTCCTGACGATGGAGGAAGTGCAGGGGCAGAAGATCACGGCCCTGGGGCCGTTGTCCCCGCTCGACCTGAAGGGCGCCCCGTTGGCCGAGGAGTTGTTCAGCGCCTACCTGCAGCAGGTGCTCGTGGATGGGCTCTTCCATGCCGATCCGCATCCGGGCAACGTCTTCGTCACGCGCGATGGACGTATCGCTCTCATCGATCTCGGGATGGTGGGCCACACCGCACCCGCGATGCAGGAGGATTTGTTGAAGATCCTCCTCGCCATCAGCGAGGGCAATGGCGAGGCCGCCGCGGAAACGGCGATCCGGATGAGTGAGAAAATGGAGGAGTTCGACGCACCGAGGTTCCGTCAACGGATCACCCAGTTGGTGGCGCTGCGCCGGGATCAGGGACTGGAGCAGCTCAATGTCGGCCGCTCCCTCCTGGAGGTGAGCAGGATCGCCCAGGACAACCGCCTCATTGTCCCCAGCGAGATGGTACTGCTCGGCAAGACCATGCTCCAACTGGACGAAGTCGGGCGGATTCTCGATCCCGCGTTCGATACCAACGCCTCGATCCGCCGCAACCTCGCGACCCTGATGGCGCAGCGGATGCGCAACGATCTCACGCAGGGCAGCGTCTACAGCACGCTCCTCGAGGTGAAGGATTTCGCGGCGGGGTTTCCGGCCCGGCTCAACCGGATCATGGATGTGTTCGCCAACTCCGAGTGGGAGGTGAAAGTGAAGGCCCCCGACGCGAAGATGGCGATGGATGGTATGCAGAAGATCGCAAACCGCATCACCATGGGCATCGTGCTGGCCGGTCTGATCGTCGGCGCGTCGCTGCTGGCGCGGGTCGAGAGCTCGTTCCGGCTCTTCGGCTATCCCGGATTGGCGATCCTTTGCTTCACGGCGGCGGCGGCGGGGAGCTTCTGGCTGGTGATCAGCATCTTCGTATCGGACTATCGGAGCCGAAAGAACTTCCACCCCTGAGCGGGTTTCGCTCCCAAGCACCAACGCGTCCCGCACTGGGTTGGAACGGCCCTGCCGTTGGTGAAACAATCCCCAGGGCGCCTGGGGCTTCACCGCCAAACGGAGACGGGTAGGCCTAGACCCCATATCAAGCGCCGGGCCGTGGGGGCATACTGAGCAGACCAGTTCGGACGAACGATCGTCATCTCGGTTCACCCGAACGCGGAACCCAACCGGGGATTTTCCGGAACAACGCCCATCAGAACTCACCTCGCGAAATTGGCGGACGCGATCGCCTCCGCAGCACCCGCCGGCCCCGGAAACAAGCCCAGAAACAGTCAACCTTCGTAGTCATGATTAACCTAGCACCAGTCGCTCTTTTCCTCGCCGCCTTTGTGGGGTTTCTATTCGGCGCGGTCGCGGCCACCCACGGCGGAGCCCATGGCGCCGAGCGGGTGGGTCAGTACGAGTCACGTGGAGACTCAGCGCTCGGCTGAGCAGCAGCAACGGCCGCCCGAAGCATGGTCACTCAAAACGCACAGTACGCATCGTCAGGAGCGTTGCCGTTCCAGTCGGACTGGCGTCGGCGTTCCCGAACTTCGCGCAGCGATGCGATCATTGATGCCGAACTCGTGCGCCGCTTCAATACGGGGGACGAAACCGCCTTCCTCACAATCATGCTACGCTACCGAGAACGGCTGTATCTGGTGGCCTTCGGTGTGCTTCGAAACTGCGCCGACGCGGAGGAGATCGCCCAGGATACGTTCGTCAGTGCGCACCGCGGCCTCGGGGGATTTCGCGGCGACTCGTCGCTCTCGACTTGGCTCTACCGCATCGCGCTCAATCTCTCACGCAACCGCTACTGGTACTTCCACCGCCGCTGCCGGCATGCGAGCGTGTCCCTCGACTCCCCGGTGGGCGGGGAGAGCGAGATGACCTTCTCGGACGTAGTAACCACCGATGCCGTGGGTCCGGCGCGTGAGGTCGTGATCGGCGAATTCTCCGATCTCGTTGCACGGTGCATGCTTCGTCTGGACGCTCCGCAACGAGAAATACTTGCCATGCGTGTTACCCAGCGCCGCTCGTACGCTGAAATCGCGCAGCAACTGGGCATCAGCATCGGCACAGTGAAAAGCCGTATCGCTCGCGCTCGGGATAGTCTGCGCACCCTGATGAGCGAGACCTGCCCGGAGTTCCGCTCGGCCGTACGCCACGTGGAGTGGTTCGGTCCTGTCCGCCCGAAGGGCGGGATTCTCGCCGCCTGCTCGTGAGCCGCGCTGCCGCCCCCCGGGGTTGGTTCTCGCTTTCGCAACCGCCCCCATTGTCCAGTTGCTCGATTATTTGGAGACGCTCTTTTCCCGCTCATGCCCTGTAGATGTTAGAACACCCAACCATACCAACCATGAAGACATCAGTTCCCTCCCTTGCCCTTGTGGCGTTGCTCGCTGCCGCCCTCGGCTTTGTTACCTTCACCGCCGGTTGCGCTTCCACGGCCACCCGAGAAAGTACCGGTGAATACATCGACGACAGTTCCATCACGTTCAAGGTCAAGGCCGCGTTCGTAAAGGACCCTCTCGTGAAGGCGCTTCAGGTAAGCGTGGAGACCTTCAAGGGCGTGGTGCAGCTCAGCGGCTTCGTCAACACCCCCGAGGAGAAGGCGCAGGCAGCACTCGTGGCGGGTACGGTCGCCGGCGTGACCGACGTGAAAAACGACATCGTCGTCAAATAACGGGGCTCGGGCGCGGCAGCGGTGCCTGCGCGGGCGGCGTCAACGCATTCACCCCTCTCGCCCGGCCTTCCGCTCCGCTGTTGTCCCGGCCACCCGTTGCCACGCCGTCTCCTTTCAAGTTGTTTCGGATGGGCGGTTTTGAATGCACCGATCAGCCCAATGCCCTCGGCCACCGGGTGGATCTTCTCACGGAACCCGGTAGCTGGAGCGCCTCGATCAGGACCACCGTAGTCTCGCGATGCTCAACATCCGCACAGTGTGGGAGGGCATTCGCCCGAATGGATTGTCAGCCAGATGGGCAAGGTGCGCAGCCGAAGCCGCGTCGTGAAAGATTGGAGCCAGAAGTCCCGGTCGAGAAATGGTGTCGCGATCGACCCGGTACGGAGAAGGCGTGAAACGTCGTTCGGGTCAGTCCACGGAGTTATCGAGGCGTGGGAGCGGTCCGAGCGTCCGAAGGCTTGGAGGGAGCCGTTGCCGTTGCGGATTCAAACCCGGCGGCTCGAGCATCGTCATCATTCTCGGGTTGACCGCCCAGGTGTTGGGCGGCGGCCGACTGCTTCACCGCCGGTTGGTGCCGTGGTTTCGGGGGACGACTAGCCGACTTCTTTGGGCTTCTTGTTTTCATGGCGGTGTGTATGCGGGGGTTCAGTAGGGAGCGCGAAGGACATGTGGAGTCGGAGCGGCGTAGTGGTATTCTCCGCCGCGGCGGTTCCGTTTGGTCTAGCTGCGCTGGCGCTTCTTGCCTCCTCCTTGAGCGGTAACCTCGGTTTCGCCTTCTTCTTCGTACGCCGCTTCCAGATCCATCTCGGCGGCGATCTTCGTCAGGAGTTTGTCGGTTTCGCCCTCCTCATCGAGAGTGGTCTGAAGCATTTGGGCGATCGCGGGTTCTTCCGCGAGTTCGGCCAGGGTCCGGGTCGTCCCATAGCCGGCGATTTCGTAGTGCTCGACCTTCTGGGCTGAACCGATGAGCGCCAAATCGAGCATGGCAGGTTCGGCATCCTCTTCCATGATCTCTGCGCCTTCCGCGACCAGCCCGGCCATGGCTTTGCATTTCTTCCCGGTCATGGACTTTCCGAGTTGCGCGCCGATTTGGTTCAGTCGTTCGACGTGAATCTGGGTCTGGTCCAGATGGGTTTCGAAAGCTTCGCGCAGTTCATTGCTCGAGGCGGCTTCCGCCATCTTGGGGAGCGCCTTGAGCAATTGGTTCTCCGCGCTGTAGAGGTCTTTGAGTTCTTCGACCAGGAGGTCGCGAGGGGTGGATATCTTCTTCATGTTGTTTCTGTGTTTGAGCTGCTTTGGAAAGCCGGAGGCGCCAGGGTGGTTCCTCCGGGGAGTAGTTGGCGTCTCGTCCACCGGGATGAGGCGTGGATTGTCTCCAGGCGTTGTTCGTGCGGCGCTCTTCCTCAGGCGTGGAGGCAAGCAGGTTCACGCCGCCATAATACGTGCGGAGTGTCCGGCGCTCTATGGGGTCTTACCCAACCAAGAAAGGTCATCCGCGGACCGGGCAGTCATGAGGCTACCGGTGCAGGGTCGGGGCGAGGGAAGCGCCTACGTATTACACCCCATTGGCCCTCTCGAGGTCGGAGTCTATCGTCCGGGTGAAGAAACAAGCATCCAGGCCTCAATCCACCTCGGTTCTCGGAAGAAGCCTAGGGTTGCGACCGAGCTGCCAGAGCGCCCCGAGGTCGTGTAGCGCAGGCCAATCCATCATGTCAAAATCGGTGCCGGACCCAAATAACTCAGGACAACTCCGACGTCAGGCTGAAGCCTCGTGGCAGGCTCGTCAGACCACCGGGAGGTCTCCATGTCTCGATCCGGAGCACCTCCGCCTGATCCAGGAATTGGAGATCCACCAGATTGAGCTGGAGCACCAGCAGTCCGAGCTGGAAACCCAGAATGCGGCCCTGACTCAGTCCAAGCTCGAGCTGGAAGCGGCTCTGGCGAAGATCACCGAACTCTACGAGTTCGCACCGATCGGATACATGAGCCTCGACCGGGCGGGAACCATTCAAGAGATCAACGTGGCCGGGACCGAGCTGCTGGGGGGCGCCCGGTCGGCTTTGCTCGGCCGGCGCTTCGCTCTGTTCCTCCAGCCCGACGACCGGCTCGCGCTGAACGGCTTCCTTGAGCTGGTGTTCGACAACAAATCACGGGAGCGCTGGGAGGTAGCGCTGCTGCGGGACGGGAAGTCTCCGCTCGAGGTCGAGCTGGAGGGGACCGCGTCGCGTTCGGGCAAGGAATGCCAAGTTGTGCTGACCGACATCTCCGAACGAAAGCGCGCCACCGAGAACCAGCTGATTCTCAGCAAGCTGGAGTCCACCGGGATTCTGGCCGGCGGCATCGCCCATGATTTCAACAACCTGCTCGCCGGCCTCATCCTGAACCTGGACATGGCCCGGACGGTGGTCCCAGCAACTCACGAAGGAATCCGTTTCTTGGATGAGGCGAAGAGGACGGCGTTTCTCGCGAGTGGGTTGACCCAACAACTGCTCACCTTCGCCCAAGGCGGCGCGCCCATCCTGCAAACGGTCGCTCTGCCGACCCTGATCCACGAGTCGGTTCGGCTGGCGTTAAGTGGCTCGCGGGTGCGCGCGGAGATTTCCGTGGCCGACAATCTCTGGCTGGTGACGGCCGATAGTGGCCAGATCGGCCAGGTCGTGCGTAACATCGTGTTGAATGCGCGGGAGGCGTTGCCCGCCGGCGGGGTGATCACCGTGAGCGCGGCGAACGTGGACCGCCGGACCAGCACCATGCCCAGTCTGCCCCCCGGGGGATTCGTTCGCGTGAGCATCGTCGATCACGGCGTGGGCATTTCGCGGGAGGATCTGTCCAAAATCTTCGATCCCTATTTCTCCACGAAGCAACGGGACAGCCGCAAAGGGATGGGGCTGGGGCTCACGATCTGCCACACCATCATCCAGAAACACGGCGGCGCGATTCAGGCGCAATCGGTCTTGGGGGAGGGTAGCACTTTCGAGCTCTATCTGCCGGCCGCCACGGAGCCGGCCTCGAATCCGACGACTCCCGCCCGGTGGAACCTACAGGCCCAGCGGAAGATTCTGGTGATGGACGACGAGGCGGCGCTGCGGGTCATTTGCGGACGGACGCTTCGCGCGATCGGGCATGAGGTTGAGGAAGTGGCGGATGGCGAGCGGGCAATCGCCGCCTTTGGCGCGGCGAAAAGCCAGGGGCGGCCCTTCGACGCTGTGCTCCTGGATCTTACGATACGCGATGGCATGGGGGCGATTGAGGCTCTTCCTGCGCTCCGGCAGATCAACCCCCGGGTAAAGGCCATCCTCATGAGCGGTTATGCCAACGATCCCTCGGTCGCTGAGCACCTCCGCCTCGGCTTCGACGCCGCTCTGACCAAGCCTTTTGATACCGCGAAAATGCTCGAGGTTCTGGCCGGGGTGCTGGCCCGGGGGTAGGCCCATGGCTCCGGCGGCGGGCCTCCCCATCTTCGGCGCGCGGACCGCCTCGGGTGCGCTGTGCTCTTCGGCGCCGGCGACGGCGGCACGAAGTTCCAGCGACGCCTTGTCGGGCCGACAGTCAGTGGACGCCGAGCGCAAGGCGACCGGCTCTTTCCATGCGGCGCGCGGTCGCAAGCCCGACCGCAATGGCGTGCTTGCGCGATCGTAAGGGGCCGTCTCCGGTGCGAAGCTTCTGGAGTTCTCGGCGGACTAATTCGCAGGCGGTAGCGACCGGCGCCGGGACGGGAGAAGGCGTGTTGAAGAACGTGATAGTGGCTGGAGGGTTTGTCATGCTGTTTCGGGTTTTCGGGATCGAGAGGAGTTGTCCCAAGGCCGGGTCGGGGCCTCCGTTGTCGATTCGGCCGGCACGAAGCCTGGCGCCCGCCCAGTGGGCTGCTCAGTGGCACGCCGTGAAGCCGACGCGCTGGCCGGGAGCTTGCGGTTTCCGATGGGGAGGTAGGCAAGAATTAGCCGGCGATGTGGGATCGCCGGCTAGTGGTTCCGTTTGTAACGCAGTGCTGATTACGCGGGCGTCACTCCTTCAAGCCGCGGCGCGTGTCATAGGCGGGTGCCGGTGTCGCGGGGGTCGCTTTCGCATCCTGCACGGTCGCCGCCGCTCCGGTCGTGGAGATGTCTTCCGCGTGGGCTTGCGTGAAGATGTCGCGCGCCCGCTTGACCTCGTCGGAGTCCTCCGCGTGGACGGCGATGAGGATGTTGCCCGACCGAATCTTGCCTTCGTAGCGCTTGGCCTCCAGTTCCGGGATACCCATCCCGATCAGGCCGCCCGCGATACCGCCGACGGTGGCGCCGATTGCGGCGCCGCTCAACGCGGCGATGATCGGACCGGCGGCAATGAACGGGCCGACGCCCGGAATAGCCAGTGCCCCGATGCCGGCGATCCAACCCAGGGCACCGCCGACCATCCCGCCCGCGCCCACGCCGGTGATCGCCCCTTCCGGAGCTTTGGTGTTCTTCTCATGGGCGAAATCCCGCGTGGTCCCCTTGTCGGGAAACAGCACGGAGATGTCATTGTTGGAGAAGTCCGCCGACTTGAGTTGATCGACGATGTAGTCCGCCTGGGCGGCGGTGGCTGCGATGCAGAATACTGATTTCTTTGCCATGGTAGTGGTGGTTCTTTTTCGTGTTGGGTTGCGTGGTTTACAGGCTAGCTGCGGAGGTGGATTTCACCTCCAACTGGTTGTCGACGTTCCCGGCGCCAGCGATGCGGCCGGCGATCTCTCCGATGAGGCGTTTCTCCTCGGCGGAATCGGTCGGACCGCGGAGAGTCACATGGGCGTCGCGGGTGATCACTTTCACGTTCTTGCCGTTCGTCGACAGGCGATCGGAGGCCATGATCTCCTTGCGGATCCGTGCGCTGAGATCCACATCCGCCTTCCCATTACCCTGGTCCAACGGGGTGAGGGATTTGTCGTCCCGATCGCGAACGTTGCGCGCCGTATTGTCCGGCTCCTGGGGCGCGACGGGCCGGGCGTAGGAATCACCGCGGAAGGACTGCGTGAGGGCCGCGGCATAGCCGGGCTGGTCGAAGTCCGGCCATTGGGTTGATTTGAAGTGCGGTGCCCCCGCCAAGGACTCCTTGGTGGCGTCCAGTTGAAGGCTCTCACGGTCTTGGCTGAAGCGTAGAGCGGAGGGCGGCAGCGCGCTCAACTCATCCGAGATTCCAAGGAAACCACCGCTTGAAACGACCACCGCGACAACCCGGCCGGTCGAAAGATTGACCAGCAAGTTGTTCACGTCGCCCAATTTGTCCCCTTGTAGGTTCTCCACCTGCATGCCCACCAGTTTGCTCGCCTTCTGGAACTGGCCGTCGCGACGGGCTGGCATCGCGGAGGACCTTTCCTTGTCGCTGGTGGGGGCTCCTGCGATCCCCTTGGCCGTGTCGTTCTCGCGCGCTTTGGTTGCGCCGTAGTGGTTGGAGGCTTTCGCGAGATGGGCGGCATCGAACGAATCATTCCACTTGGACATCTCGAATTCCGGCGCCGCCTTCACCTTCGCCGCGTCCGCATCCAGACGAACAACGGTCTTGGTGGTGTCATAGTGGAGCGCACTCGGGGGCACCGCGTACAGCGTCCCTCCGATCCCCGCGAATCCGCCGGAGGATAGAATGACCTGCACGAGACGTCCCGATTCGACGTCGACCGCCAGGTCTACCACCTTCCCGAGCTTTTCATCCTGGTAGTTGTGTACTTCCGTTCCGATCAGATCGCTGGTCTTGGCCGATTTGCTCGCCGTGGCCATGGACTGTTGGTGTGGCGAAGTGAGGTCGGTTGGCTGAGCTGCCGCGGTGCCGGCCAGAACAGGGACCGGCAGAACCGCGAGCGCGGACGCTCCGATGAGAGTGAGAATTGTTCGTGTCATAGCTTCCCTTTCAGTGGTTGGTTGCGTTGCAAAGAGCCTCGCGCTCTTTGCGCCACAATGCCGTGAAACGGCAGGCGTCGCCATGGGGTGTAGTGCTACCCGCCCGAACTTCGGCCGGCATCAAAGACGGCATCGGTCCTGCCCCGGACGAGGGGAAGGGGAACGGAGCTCCTCGGCCCACGGCCGGCATCGCTCCGGCCCGCCCAGTGGTGGCAGTATTCGAGACGGGGGCGCTCTCCAGCGGGTGCCCGCGACGGACTCGGAAAAACAAAAACCTCCCAATCGCGTGGCGGTGGGAGGCTTAAAGTGGTGGCTTCGGAGGGACTCGAACCCTCGACCAATTGATTAAGAGTTTTTTGTTAAGGCTGTCTTCAGTTGTCCGTACATGTCCTCAAGTGTGTCGACTTACGGAGCTGTTTGCCTCTGAGAAATAGCCCACTAAATTTCGGAGCTAGAGGAAACATGAAGACTTCCGAGGACTTCCAAAACCGGACAGAAACCGGACAGACAAATCCCGCTGACAGCGCTGTACGCGCGGCACGGACACATCAGGACTACTGGAAACCGCGGTTGAAGCAGCGCCAGTATCAGGATCGTGATGGCAGGATCGTGATCATTCCCGAGTGGCAGGTGCGGATGTTCCATCTCGGGAAGGAAGCTTGGTTCAACCTTGAGACGGCCAACCAAGCCGCCGCGGCGGCCAAGGCGCGCGACATCTTTCTCTCCCTTGTCGCTGCCGGTTGGCCGGCGACCTTGGCCAAGTACAAGCCGAGTGTGCAATTCAAGGCCTCGGTTTGCACCCTCGGCGAGTTCCTCGCCGATGTCGGAAAACGCGGTCACCTCCGACCGATCACAGTGCGCCGCTACTCGGGGATGCTGCGGCGGATCATGGCCGATCTCGCCAAGGTGGATGCCGGATTGAAGGGGAAGGCGTTGCGGGCGAAGTACGACCACGTGAATGGCGGACACAAAGCCTGGCTGAAGAAGGTGGACGACCAATCGCTCTCGCTGCTCACGCCTGAGTCGCTTGCCGCTTGGAGGAATGAATACACGGCTAGGGCTGCGGCCGATCCCATTGCGCGGAAATCGGCGGAACGCTCGGCGGCGTCGTTTCTGCGCTGCTCCCGGGCGCTCTTTTCTCCGGATGTGCTCAGGGTGCTCAAGGTCCCGCTGCCGCCGACTCCATTCGCCGGAGTGAAGATCAAGGACCCGGGCCCGCAGCGCTACCATTCGGACATCAACCCGGAATGGCTGCTGGCCTGCGCAGCCCGGGAACTGCGAAAGGCCAATCCGCAGCAATATCTGGCCCTTGTCCTCTGTCTCTGGGGCGGGTTGCGGCGCAAGGAGGCGGATACATTGACGTGGGCGCAGATCGATTTCCAGGCCCGGCAGATTCACATTCGCCGCACCGCCCATTTCGAGCCCAAGACGGAGGAAAGCCAGCGCACGGTCGATCTTGCGCCTGGAGCTCTCGACGTGTTGCGCGGCTACATGAAGGGCAGCACCTCGGAATTCGTGCTGGAAGGCGGAGACTCGAATCCAACGGCAACTTACGGCTATTACCGAGCTGATCGTACCTGGCGGCAGTTGCAGGCCTGGCTGAAGGAGAAAGGGATTAAGCAACGCAAAGCCGTTCACGCCCTCCGCAAGGAGTCAGGATCGCTCGTGGCTTCCGCCTTCGGAATCGAAGCTGCGCGTCAGCATCTCGGTCACCGGGACATCAGCACAACTTCCGCCCACTACGTCGAAAAGAGGCGCCGGATTGAGGTCCCTCTGCCCGCCGAGAACGCCGGCCCATCCCGGACCAGGCTGAGAAAGCCGCGGCGAGCATCGCAATAGCATGAATGCCAACCACCTGTTCGCCGGTTGCCTTGCGTTGGCGAGATCCACACGGCCTCGGGCTTTCAGCTGAATCAACGCTTCCACCCCGAGCAAATTCGATGGAGGCAGTCGATCTTTGGAGCTGCTCGGCGAGCAGGCTTCGCCTTTCCGAAGTTTGCTGCTCTGGGTCGTTGCAGCCGACGAACCACAAAAGAAAACGCGGATCCCAGAACCACACTAGCCCGACTTCCGCAACTGGAGGCGAAAGGAAACACAAGTCGTTGATCCATCGCCCGGGCATGGCAAAGGTCGGGACTACATTGGGCTGCGCGCCGGGCCGATCTTGGGCGGGGGTTGATCAGGTAACGTGCGGCCGAGTCGATCCAGCAGCAGGGCGATGTCATGATCCGGCTCGGTGCGGCGGCGCAGCAGCAGTTCGCGTCCATCGGTGGTGGGGATGACCACGTCGAGCATTTGCAGGCCGGCGAGTTTTTCTAACACGACACGCGGCATCAGCCCGGGGGCCAGCGGGCGCAGTTGTTGGCGCAGGGTAATAGACAAGCAGTACGCCAGGAAGGCGACGAAGAGGTGGGCCTCGATGCGTTCAGGCTTGTGGTGGAAGATCGGACGCAGGCCGAGGTCGCCCTTGGGCGTGCGGAACGCCTCCTCGACGTGGCACAGCTGCATGTAGCAGCGCCAGATCAGCGCGGGATCGTCGGCGGCCAGGTTGGTGCGCAGCAGGTAACGGCCTTCGCGGCTACGGGCGCGGCGCACAGCAACGCGATCAAGCCGATAGCTCAGTGTGCCTTCGGGCCCGACCTCGACCTGTACCAGACCGTTGACGACGCGGCCGGCGGCGTGCTGCGCGGCTCCGAGTTTCTTGAGCAACGTGTCGCGGTCGGGTTGCTGTTTCTTCAGTTCGCCCAAGCGTTTCCAATACGCTTTCAGCAACCGCCGGCGCATGCCGCGCTCCTTGCCGATGCGCGCGCCGCTCTCGGCGAGCACGTAAAGTTCACCGTCCTGGGGGAGCAGTTTCACGCGCAGTTGCGGCCGGACCTCGCTCCACGGGCGCTCGGCCAGCGCGGCTTCCAGCTTGGTGAGCCGACCCTTGGGCGTGCCCACCAGGTAGCGCACCTGTGGATCAGCCGTGCGCAACTCAGCGAGGACCTCCTCGGTGGGGATGCCGCGGTCCATGACCCAGATACGCTCGGCCTGGCCGTAGCGGCGCTGGATCGTGGCGAGCATGTCGCGCAACGTGGTCTTGTCGGCGGTATTGCCGGGCAACATCTCGTAGGCCAGCGGCAGGCCCTCGGGGGTGACCACCAGTGTAACCACAACTTGGACGCAGTCGCCGCGCTTGTCGCGGCTGTAGCCGAAGCGGCGCGGGTCGGCCTCGTCGGTGGGCACGGGGCATTCGAAGTAGGTGCTGGTCAGGTCGTAGAGGAGCACCTCGAAACGGGTGTCGAACAAGTCGCTCCAGCGCTGGCGCAGATGCCCGAAGAGCTCCTCCTTGTGCGGCAACAGCAGGTCGAGACAGCGGTAGAGCGTGTCGTCCTGCGCGGCCCGCGCGTCGACGCCAAGCAGGTCGGGCAACGCTGTCGTTGAGAACCAATGCCGGTGCAGCCGCCACTCGCTGCCTGGTGAGAGCAGTCGGTAGATTGTCAGGACGCGCAGGATCTTCTCCCACGTCGTGCCCTCGCGACTCACCGGCAGACGCGCGGCGAAGAAGTCGTCCAGGTGCAGCGTGCGCCAAAGTTCGTCGGCCAGCCAACACGCGCCCCACTGCCGCGGCCGCTCCAGGCGCAGCCGGCCGAGCTGGACCTGCACCGCGTCGGTATCACCCGGCAAGGGCCGGTCGGCCGGGAAGAGCGCGAGCTGGCGCGATTGCCCGCTGTCTTCATCGAAGACGCTGATACTGCGCTGCCAGGCCAGCCGCTGGCTGTCGTTGATTTCGCCCAGGTAGAGCACGTGGCGGTGCGCCACCTTGCCGTCGCTGAACCGGCGGCTCTCCACCACCGACCAGGAGCGGTGCTCTTTGCCGTCCTTCTTGCGGATACGACACTTCAGGAACACGGCCACAGTTTATCAGCCCGCGGCGACCCCGTATAGGGGGTAGGTCGGGACTACACGCACTTTGAGAAAGTTCGATCCCGCTGGGCCAACGACTTACGCGCGCCAAAGCCCCGAAAATACCCAAAAATCGCCTCCAGTAGCGGAAGTCGGGCTAGAAGCAAGAGCTCTCCTCACTCGCGGAATCGAGTACTCGTAGAGCGGATTTCCCCTCGCCGCCACCGGTCTGTTCGCATCAGAGAATTGACAAATGCGATAAGCCAAACTCTCTCACCGCCGTGCCGATTCTCCGCCGCATATTTGCTTTCGCTCTGTTGGCCCTATGGCTGACCGCGACAAATCATTGCGGTTTAGAGGCGGCCGTGATGCTGGATTCGCAGCGCGATGATGCGGCGGCTTCCGGCTGTTGTGCTTCAAGCCAACAGTGCGCGGAGGATCGCTGCGATCTCGTCGAGCAAGGTTCAGCCGTTTCCTCGACCGCTTCGGTTAAGGTACCCATGACGGCCTTGCTGGCGTGCTCCTGTTTGGTGTGCTTGGGATTGATCGCGCCTCCGTTGCTTGCGGAGCCGTTGGTCGAGTTCACGCAAGGAATCGACGGTCCGTTGGGATGGGTGCCGACATGGCACTTTGCGCGCCGGGCAGCTCAGCTGCCGCGCGCGCCTTCGTCGATTCTGGCCTGATTGGTCCCTGCGAGGACTGATCGGCTTCTCTGATCTCTGCGCGAACGCCGTGTGCGTTGCGCCTCTCCGGGCCTTTGTGCGCCCGCATGATTCCACCCTCCTCACCAGATAATCTCCAATGAAGTCATTCTCTTTTGTCTCCAATTTGTGCCCGCTTGTCGGGCTCCTTGTACTCGCGGTTACCGGGCGCGCTCAGACGGCGCCACAGCCGGATGCCCCGGTTTCCGTCCAATCCATCGTCAGCGCCATCGTAGCCAAGAATCCCGAACTCGCCTTCTACGAAGCTGAGATCGCCGCCGCCAAGGCGGGGCGCAAGGCCGCCGGCACCCGCGAGAATCCCGAGCTGTCGCTCGACTTGGGCCGCAAGCGCGTGACTGATGCCGGTGGCATGCTCGCCGGCGAAGGCACCGCCTGGGCGGTGTCCCTCTCGCAAACCTTCGATTGGCCGGGCCGCTTGTCGTTGCGGAAGGCCATCGCAAACCACGATATCGCGCTGGCCGAACTCGGCCTGGCCCGTTTCAAGGCCGCGCTCGCCCACCGTGCCCGCACGCTCGCGTACGGCCTTCACGCCGCACAGGAGCGCGCGCAGGCCGCGGCGGAGGTCGCCCAACGCTACCAGGCGTTGCGCGAACTCTTCTTGGCACGCGACCCAGGCGGCATCACGCCGCTACTCGAAACCCGTGTGATCGAAGCGCAGGAACTCACCCTGCAACACCGCGCGACCGAGGCGCAACTCGACGTGCAGGCCGCGCTCGTGGAACTCAATCAGCTCCGTGGTCTCCCCGTGGACACGGCCATCACAGTGACCGACGCGAAACCTGCCTACCGCAATCCCCCCGATCTTGAGACGATTCTCGATACGGCGCGGGAGAACAATTTCGAGTTCCGCACGGCCAAGATCGAGCTGGAGCAACAGGGGCTCGTCGTCTCGCTCGCACGCAACGAAGGCCGCCCGAGTTTCACGGTCAGCCCGTACTATTCCCAGGCAAAAGCCGGCGATGTGGAGCGCACCTTCGGCGTCGGGCTCTCGTTACCGCTGCCGGTGAGCGGACGCTCCCGGGCCAATGTGGCCGTGGCTGAGGCGCGCCGCCGGCAGGCGGAAGCCGCTGTTTTTGTCGCGCAGCGCAACATGGAGCGCGAGGTGATCAACGCCACGCACCGCTTCGCTGCCAAGCTCGCCGAGACCGCAAGATGGTCGCCCGAGGCCGCCGCGAGATTTCGCGATGCCGCTGATCTCGCCGACCGCCACTATCGCCTCGGTGCTGTGTCGCTGGCGACCTATGTCGAACTGCAGAACTCTTATCTCGAAGCGATCGATGCGCTCTATGAGACGCAGCAGGAAGCGCTCGAAGCTGGCGGCGCGCTTCAGCTTCTGACCGGTCTCGACTTCAAAGCCGTGGAGACGCAGCCATGAGCCGATCCTCACTTATATTGATCGTCCTTCCAGTGGCGGCCCTTCTGGCGTTGTCCGGTTGTGGCAAGTCGCAGTCGTCCGATGAGCACGCGGGCCACGACGAAGGCGAATCTGCGCATCAGGAAGATGAAGCGCCCGCGAAATTCAAAGAGGGCCAGGGCCTGCTACTCGCGGCCGAGACTGCTGCCGCAATTGGCGTGAAGACGGCCGAGATCGAGGAGCGCCCCGTCGCCCACACTTATGAGGTCACTGCCTCCGTATTCGATGCCGGCCCGCCTGCCAGGGCGATCTCGCTCGTCCCCGTTGAACTCGCCGACGAGTTGGAGTCCAACCCGCCGAGCGGCGCCACGCTTCTCGCGGTCCGCCGCGAGCTGTTGCCCGCGCTGAATCAGGTTGAAATCGTACTCGCCTTGCCCGGCACGCCGGCGGTTGGCACGGCGGTCAACCTGATCTTGCGGGGCCTGACTCGCCAGAATGTCGCGGTTCCGCGTGCGGCCCTGCTGCGGACATCAACCGGCGCCTACGTCTATGTCGTCAACGGCGCGAATCTGCTGCGTACCCCGGTACAGCCCGGTGCCAGCGACGGCGAATACATCGAGATCCTCGACGGTCTCTACGTCGGCGACGTGGTCGCCACGACCGCCGTCGAACAACTCTGGCTCACCGAACTGCGCCTCACCAAAGGCGGCGGTCACAGCCACTAACCGCATTCTTCTGATCCCAACATGATCGACAAAATTCTGGAATTTTCCCTGCGCCAGCGCGTATTCGTGCTGCTGGGCTCGCTCGCGCTGCTTGGCGCGGGCATCTGGGCCGCGCTGCGCCTGCCCATCGACGCCACGCCCGATATCACCAACGTTCAGGTACAGGTGAACACCGAGGTCATGGGCCTCGCGCCCGAGGAGATCGAGAAGCTCGTCACCTTTCCCATTGAGATGGAGATGAGCGGCATCCCGGGCATGACCGAGCTGCGCTCGCTCTCCAAGACCGGTCTCTCGCAAGTCACCCTGGTCTTTGGCGACGACGCCGACGTCTACCGCTCCCGCCAACTCGTGAGCGAGCGCCTCCAAAACGCCGCCGAGGATCTGCCCCCCGGACTCGCGCCCAAACTGGCGCCGATTACCACCGGCCTGAGCGATATCTTCTACTACATCGTCGATTACCGGGAGGACGCACCGAACAAGCCCGCCACCCGCGCGGAGCAGCTGATGGAGCTCAAGCTTATCCACGACTTCGTCGTGAAACCGTCGTTGCGCACCGTGCCCGGAGTTGCCGAGGTGAATGCATCCGGCGGCTACGAGAAGCAGATTGTCGTGCTACCGCGCCCCGACGCATTGCTGGCGGCCGGCGTCACCTTCAAGGAACTCGCCGATGTGGTCGGCGAGAACGTGGAGAACGCTGGCGGCGGGTCCGTGCAGATCGGTGGCGAGCAGATCACCATCCGCGCCGATAGCCGAGTGCAGACCGCCGAGGAGATCGCGAGCCTGCCCCTCAAGTTCCGCGGCGCCGCCGCGAAGCCGCTGCTGGTGCGCGACGTAGCGGACGTCGGCATCGGCAGCAGCCTGCGTACCGGCACTGCCACGTACAACGGCAAGGAAGCCGTCCTTGGCGCAGCGCTGATGCTGGCGGGGGAGAACTCCCGCATCATCGCAAGCCGGGTCGCCGACAAGCTGGAGGAGCTCAAGCCTACGCTCCCTCCCGGCGTGACGATCACGACGGTCTATGATCGTACCGATCTCGTGGACCGCACCATCGCCACGGTGGAGAAGAATCTCTTCGAGGGCGCGATCTTTGTCGTGGTCGTACTGCTCGGCCTGCTCGGCAACTGGCGCGCTGCCTTCATCGTTTCGCTCGCGATCCCGCTCTCGTTTCTCTTCGCGATCACCGGGATGGTGAAGTTCGGTGTATCGGGCAATCTGATGAGCTTGGGTGCGGTGGACTTCGGCCTCATCATCGACGGTGCCGTCGTGATGGTCGAAAACATCGTGCGTCGCCTCGGGGTGCGCCAGCACGAGCTGCATCGCACGCTCACTTTCGAGGAGCGCATGCACACCGTGCTAACCGCCGCGAAGGAAGTCGGCCGCCCGATGTTCTTCGGCGTGTTCATCATCACCATCGTCTATGTTCCGATCCTTTCGCTCACCGGTATCGAAGGGAAGATGTTCAAGCCGATGGCGCTGACCGTCATCTACGCGCTGGTGGGTGCGCTCATTCTTTCCCTCACGCTCATGCCCGTGCTCTGTTCGTACTTTCTGAAAGGGAAGATCTCGGAGGAGGACAACTTTGTCATCCGCTTCGCGAAGGCGCTCTACCGCCCCATCCTGGAGGTGGCGCTTCGCCTGCGCTGGCTCTTTGTGGGCGGAGCGGTCGCGCTTGCCGCGCTCGCCTTCTTCCTTTTCGGCCGGCTCGGCGCGGAGTTCGTGCCGCAGCTCGACGAAGGCTCGTTTGCCACGTTCATGATCCGCACCAACAGCATCGGGCTGGACGCCTCGCTGGAATTGCAGGAGCGCGGCGAGAAGCTGCTGCGGGACAAGTTCCCGGGAGTGACGCACACCTTTTCGCGTATCGGAACGGCGGAGGTCGCGACCGATCCGATGGGAGTCAACGTCGCCGATACCTACATCTTCTACAAGCCGTTCGACGAATGGGCCAAGGATGAGCGCGGCAACACGCTCACCAAGGACGAAGTCGCCACGCGGATGGCCGCGGTGCTCGCCACCAACCTCCCGGCCGAGTCGCATCTCTTCTCCCAGCCCATCGAGATGCGCTTCAACGAGATCCTCGAAGGCACGCGCGCCGATATCGCCGTGAAAGTTTACGGCGACGACTACGCGGTGATCGAGCGCCTTGCCGGCGAGGCCCGCGAGATCCTTGAGAAGGTGCCCGGTGCCGCCGACGTGGAGTTCGATGCACTCGGCAAGGCGCCGATGCTCGAAATCAAACTACGGCGCGACGCCATGACCCGCTACAATGTGCATGCGAGCGAGGTGAACGACACGGTCGCCACCGCGCTCGCCGGCAAGGAGACTGGCGTCATCGTGGATGGCAACCGCCGCTATCCCATCGTCGTGCGGCTGCCGGAGAATCTCCGCGCCGCCCTGGATGAGCTGAAGCATCTCCCGCTGCGTTCCTCGCACGAGGAGGGCGTGATCACGCTCGGTCAGGTCGCCGACTTCAACGTCTCCGACAAGGTGAACACCATCTCTCGCGAGTCCGGGCAGCGTCGTGCGGCAATCATGGTCAATCTGCGCGGACGCGATGTGGAGAGCTACGTTCTCGAAGCGCAGGCGAAGGTGAAGGAACTGATCAAGTTGCCGCCCGGCTATTCCATCGAGTTCGGGGGCCAGTTCAAGAACCTGCAAGAGGCCCGTGCTCGTCTCGCGGTTATCGTGCCCGTGGCCCTAGCGGTCATCTTCCTGCTGATCTTTATGACCTTCGGCAGCCTGCGCCAGGCACTGATGGTTTACTCGGGAATCCCGTTGGCGGTGACCGGCGGTGTGTTTGCGCTTTGGTTGCGCGATCTGCCGTTCTCTATCTCCGCCGGCATCGGCTTCATCGCGCTCAGCGGTGTGGCCGTGCTCAACGGCGTGATGCTCGTGAGCTACTTCAACCAGCTCCGCGAGCAGGGGCGCAGTGTGCGCGAAGCCACCATTGAGGGGTCTCTCACGCGATTGCGCCCCGTGCTGATGACGGCACTTGTGGCCTCGCTCGGCTTCCTGCCCATGGCGCTGGCCGGTGGCGCGGGCGCGGAGGTGCAGCGCCCCCTGGCGACGGTCGTTATCGGCGGCATCATCAGCGCGACTTTCCTCACGCTCGTGTTGCTGCCTGCCCTCTATGAGCGGTTCGAGCGCGACGAACCAGCCTCACCCAAGAACCCCGCGCTTCCAAAATCCTGAATACTTGACCATCTCATGAATACAACTCGCAGAATCATCCTGTCGTTTATCGCGTTGGCGGCTTCGTCCGTCGCGCTTCTGGCCAAACCAATCCCCGGCCCCAAGGGCGGACGGATTGTCACTACCGAAGCCCCTCATGTGGAGCTCTTCGTCGCGGCGGACCGGACCGTTGTCGTCTCGCTCTACGACAAGGACCTCAAGTCGGTCACCGTCGCCGGTCAGGCGGTCACCGCCACCGCCGAAGCCAAGACCGGCAAGGTAAAGCTCTCCTTCGTCGCCAAGGATGGCGCGCTGGTGTCGACCGCCGCGCTGCCGGAGGGCGACGACTACACCATTGTTCTCCAAGTCCGCGATACGGCTACCGCGAAGCCGAAAAACTTCCGCGTGCTCTTCCACGAGGAGATTTGCGCCGAGTGCAAACGAGCCGAATATGCGTGCACCTGCGACGATGCCGGTGGCGAAGGCGGGCACGACCACTGAGCACCATGAAGGTCGTTATCGCCTATATTCGTCCCTCGAAAGAGGACGCCGTCCGTGAAGCCCTCCACGCGATCCCTGGACTCTCCGGAGCCAGTTTCTCGGATATTCGTGGTTTCGGCAGGGGCCGTGGGCGCTCCCACGCCGAAGTCGAACAGGAGGCTCTAGTCGGCACTCTCGGTCGTGTCCGCGTCGAAGTCATGACGCAGGATAGTCTCCAGTCCGTCGTGGAGCGAGCCATCGCCGAAGCGGCCCACACGGGCCAGCGCGGTGACGGCAAGATCTATACCCTGTCGCTTGAGGCGGCTCGCCGCATCAGCACGGGAGAGACGGGAGAGGCTGCCACGTAGCCGGAGTGATCCAGTACAACCCATCCCCGGCGCATCCGCGGCGCCGAGGGGTGGGGCTCATCTATCCCCACTCAAACCCAATGAAGTCCAACTTTCTGACCTGGATCGCCGTAGTGGTGCTCGCGTTCTTCGCGACCGTCACCCTGCGTGCCGCCGGTCCCATCCCGACCCTGCCGGAGACGGGCGTCAACATCGCCCGAGCGGCCGGCGGATGGCTCAATGTCGAAGCGACCGGAAATCGCCTCGTGGTGAGGCTCTTTGACGCGGCGAAGAATCCCGCGCCCGTCGATGGCCTGTATGCCTCGGCCCGAGTCGTCTACCCGGCGCGTGAAGACCGGCGCGTGATTCTCAATCCCGACGGAGACACCCTCGTGTCCCCCGCATCCATCAAACCCCCACTCGTCTTTCGGATTCACTTTACGCTGTTCGTCACGGGCAACGGTGAGGCTGAGAGCTTCGTGGTCCGATATCCGAAGGCATGACATGAACAAACGCTTCGCTTTGCTCGTCCTCGCGGCTGCGCTACTCACCGGCTGTGCGACGGTGACCGCACCACGACCGGAAATCGTGCGCATCCCGATCACCAAGGAAGACAGCCGGAATCTGCGGATCGAGTCTGCGCAAATCGTGGTCGCGGACGGGCGGCACGTGGTCACCGGTCGGGTGCGAAAGCTGCATCGCTTCCTCCCAAGCGGAGGAACCCATGTCGATGTGGAGTTCCTTGATGCCGGTTTCCAACAGATCGCCCTGAGAAGCGCTGGCGTTCGTTTCCAGCGCAGGCGCTTGGGGGTGTCGCCGCCGGCGACATTTTGGGTTCCAGCGGAACCCTGGCCGGCCGGTGCCGCGGCAGTCATTGTTCGTCCCCATGCGGGCGCAACGCACCAACCCGATCCATCATGAGCGAGCACGACCACGACGGTGAAACCGAACACGGTGGCTGTGGCTGCAATCACGACCACGAGAATCCGTGGCCCACGCGCAGCCTCGCGGTCGCCGCTGTGTTCAATGTGGTGGCACTCGTCACGCAATGGACGCACGTGGGGCCGGCGATCCTCCCAAAGGCCCTCGCCGGCGTGGCCGTTGTGCTGGGCGGTTGGTTTCTGATTCCGGGCGCCTGGGAAGCGGCCCGTCGGCTACGACCCAACATCAGCTTGTTGATGGTGGTCGCCGTCATCGGGGCGGCCTTCATCGGTGAATGGGCCGAGGCCGCCACGGTCGTCGTGCTCTTCGGTGTTGCCGAGTGGCTGGAAGGCTGGGCGGACCGGCGTGCGAACCGCGCCGTTCGTGCCCTGCTTGAACTCGCCCCCGACACCGCGCTGGTGAAGACAGAAAGTGGCACCGTAGAGAGGCCGGTGGCCGAAGTGGGTGTCGACGCCGTGGTGCTCGTGAAGAATGGCGAACGTATCCCGTTGGATGGCGTGGTGGCCCGCGGCAATTCAGCGGTGAACCAGGCTCCGATCACCGGCGAGTCTGTGCCGGTGGACAAACGGCCGGGTGATTCCGTGTTTGCAGGCTCGATCAACGGCGAAGGCTCGCTGGAGGTCCGTGTCACCAAGGCGGCAGGAGACACGACGCTCGCGCGCATCATCCGCCTCGTCGAGGACGCGCAGGAACAGAAGGCACCGACTCAGCGGTTCGTCGACGTTTTCGCTCGTTACTATACGCCGATGGTCGCCCTTCTGGCCGTGCTGGTCTTCGTGGCGCCGCCACTCCTGTTCGGCGGCGAATGGAGCGTGTGGCTGTACCGTGCCTGCGTGCTGCTCATCATTGCCTGTCCGTGCGCGCTGGTGATTTCCACGCCGGTCAGTGTTGTTGCCGGGCTCACCGCACTCGCACGGCGCGGTGTGCTCGTGAAAGGCGGCGCGCATCTCGAAACCATCGGCAAACTCCG
This sequence comes from Opitutaceae bacterium, assembly GCA_023269585.1. Lineage (GTDB taxonomy): Bacteria > Verrucomicrobiota > Verrucomicrobiia > Opitutales > Opitutaceae > CAJCBL01. The sequence continues at coordinate 47,499 of JAHFTC010000002.1, read as the reverse complement.
CGCGCTGGCCCTCGACAAGACCGGCACGCTCACGGAGGGGAAGCCGCGCGTCCTGCGTATCGAGCGGGTCACGGCAGGTGAGGAGGAGACGTTGCAGGTCGCCGCGGCGATCGACGAGCACTCCTCTCATCCACTCGCGCAGGCCATCGTCGCGCAGGCGCGCGAGCAGAAGGTCGCGTTCAAGGCCGCGCAGGATTTCCAGACCAAGCCGGGTCGTGGTGCCGAAGCTTTGCTTGAGGGGAAGGCCGTCTTCATCGGCAATCATCGTTTCGCCCATGAACTCGGCGTGTGCTCCCCGGAGCTGGAGCAACGACTCTCCGCCATCGAAAAGAGCGGACTCACCGCCATCGTCGTCGGTGAGAGACCAACCGGCGGTGCTCCCGGGCGCGTGCTCGGTCTGATTTCCGTTGGTGATGCCGTGCGCGGCAACGCTCGTGCCGCCGTCGCCGCGCTGCATGCGGTCGGGGTCAAACAGGTCGTCATGCTCAGTGGCGACAACCAGCGGACGGCCGACGCCATCGCCCGCGAAGTCGGCATCGACCACGCGCGCGGCGATCTGCTGCCCGAGGACAAAGTCGCCGCCGTGAGCGAGCTGCGTGCGCGGTTCGCCTTCGTCGGCATGGTCGGCGACGGGGTGAACGACGCCCCTGCGATGGCCTCGGCCACGGTCGGTATCGCGATGGGGGCGGCCGGTACGGATGCCGCGATTGAAACCGCCGACATCGCCCTCATGCGGGACGATCTCGGCATGATCGCGGAGGCGGTGCAGATGGGGCGGCGCACTCTCGGTATCATCCGCTTCAATATCGCGTTCGCCCTCACGCTGAAGGCGCTCTTCCTCGTGCTCGCCCTCTTCGGAATCACGAGCCTTTGGCTCGCTATCCTCGCGGACACCGGCGCCACGTTGCTCGTCGTTGCCAATGCCCTTCGCTTGCTCCGGGAGCCCAGCGCCCCGCGCCGAAGCGGAGCCGAAAGGGAACATGTCGAAGCACCGAAAGCATGAGGCCGAGCCCCGCGTTGGCGCCAGCGGTATGCCGTGGATCGTCCCCGGCCTGTTCGTCGGTCTGCTCGCCGGGGCAGTCTCCGAGGTAATCTATGGCAACTCCATGTTACGGATGCTGGAAGGAAGCGTCGGCGGCCTGGCCGTGGGTGCACTCGCGGACTTCATCCGAAGTCGTTGGCGGGCGCGGCCAAAGGGGGCGAGCCCGGGACAAAAACACCGAGGGTGAGCGATTCGGAGGGAGTAGTACTTTTCGTGACCACAATACCGCGGCACGTAACAAGAGAAGAAAGAATCGAACCATGAAAACCTCAAAACTTGTCATCATGGCAGCCCTGTTCCTCGGGCTCGCCTCCGTCTCATTCGCCGGGCCGGGAGCAGGCTATTTCCAGCGGCGCGCGAAGAGTCCGGCGGCGACTCCACCCTCGGCGGCTGTATCGGCAGACCCAACTGCCAAGACAACTCCCGCGGCGAAGCACCCCACCTGTGGCAAATGCCGTGATGTGACGACCTACCAGCCGTCGGCCAACGGGAGGACAAAGACGCGCGTAGTGAAACACGAGTGCTGCGGATGCTGACCGCGAGGCCGGAATAGTGGGACTTGGGCGCAGCGACTTGTGTGTGGCACGATGAAAGTGAGTGCCGCGCTCGCTTTCATGTGGCTTATGCTGTGCTGTAACGCTTCGAAATGCTCATCGCCAAAACGGCACTGTTATTCTTCGGCACCGCCCTGGCCGAAATCGTCGGCTGCTTCCTCCCGTACCTCTGGTTGCGGAAGGGAGCGTCCGTGTGGCTCCTCCTGCCGGCGGGATTGAGTTTGGCGACCTTCGTGTGGTTGTTGACGCTCCATCCGGCGGCGAGCGGGCGAGTCTATGCCGCGTATGGCGGTGTCTACGTCGCTACCGCACTTCTCTGGCTGCGGTGGGTGGACGGCGTGAAATTGACGCCCCTCGACTGGGCCGGCGCGGGGATTTCGATGGTTGGCATGGCCATCATTGCGTCCAACTGGAAGACTGCGGTGTAGTCACTCGCGCCGCGGTTATGGGAGAGTCGACAATTGGACCCAACGTGTAGTGTAATACAGAATTGGTTGCGGACCGAAGCGCTCTATCTGGGCTCAATCGTAGAATCGGCCCGACCGGAGGAATCCCGAAGACCGGCGCCGTGGTTCGGGTCCACTGCATAGCGACGACGGTTCGCGCTGAAAAATGCGTGAATCATGGATACCGAGGCATCGAAAGATGGAAACGTAATGCGACCTATCTTCGCTCACGAGTATCGCGCTCAAGTTGTGGTGATCGCGATAGATGCCGGCACGGTGAGATGCTGTATGATCGGCTGATACAGATCAATGGCTTGGCCGGGAGCGCGGAGCGATACAATCAAGGCATAGCGTATCCGCTCCTCGTAGCGCCGGAGGTGGGGACGGAGTCGCCACCAGCCGGTCACCGGGTACACTGCGATCCTCGGTTTGCTGCCGAGCTCCGCTGCCGTCCCTGTCCAAGTATCCTGGTGAAGCGAGCCCCGGTGGCGTGCGTCGCTGCCAACCGTCCATTTATCCGAGTCCGAGCCGCCCGGCGGGCGGTATCCCTCCGGCCGGTCCGCATTGTTGATGCGTTCGCGAAAGTCCTGCTCGCTTTCAAGCGGACGTTGCACCTCGAAACGCAGGTGGCAGGAGCCGTAGCGGTAACGCTCTGTGGTCAGTCGAGTGCCGGGGTTCGGATCGATGAAATACGACAGAGTGACCCGCATTTCGACCTGAGCAGCGCCAAGCGCCTCCAAGGCCTCTTTCGGCCACGGTAGATCATGAAACCTCATCTCGTTCGTTTTGTATTCCGACTCTTGTTTCTTGAAGGGTTGGAACTCGTCTTCAACGACAAGCGTGACTGCACTGCGGGCTGTCTTGATCGCACGCAGCAAGTCCGGCTGCCCGTGCCCATAGTGCCGCATGATGTCATTCGCGTCGGCCTTTCGCGAGAGCTGCCGGCCCGCCACCATGTTTGGGGTCCATTCCGCACTGTGGATGAGCAGCGCTCGGACCGTCTCCGGCCAGGCATTGGGGTATTCCGCCTGAATGATCGCGGCGAAGCGAGCGGCCTGAGCGGATGACGCGCTGGTGCCATCGGCTGTGGTTAGGAGCCGTTGCGTGAACGCGGCATTGGTAGTCAACAGCTTGAGGTCAGCATGGTCCCAGAGCGTACCGTCGGTTTCAACGAAGCGATTGCCGCCTTCGAAGACGATGTCGGGTTTAATCGGCCACTCCTTGTCCCAACCACAAGAGGTCGAAGACATGGGCGCGAGCGCTCCACGCGGGGCGATGGTCGGCTTCTGGGAATAGCGCGGATCGCGGATGTGATCCTTGGCGGTGCATGCCCCGACCGTGACAACGTTCCACGCCTGCGCCGGGTCTTGGACGGACCAATCGCGATTATGGGTCGGATAGTCGTTCGCAAGAGCGCAGGGATTGTTTCCGGCACTGACGAGGATCAACCGTGGCACAACGGGGTCTTCCCCTCGTGCTGCGCAGAGTTGATCCGTCGCCGCAGACCATGAGGTCGGGCGACCGTCGAAGCAGGTATTCCGCGCAGTGATTTGCTGGGCATAGACCCGTTTTCTCCTGGGCGCGGCCTGTTCGACCGCCGCGATGGTGTCGCGCACAATGTTGCCCCACTCGTCACGAGGTTGGGGGTCCGCATCGTTGAGAATTTTGCCGGACTCCAGCCAGTGCGTAACGACGACGGGAGCAGTTGTCAGTAGTGGGTCCACTAAGTCGCCAAAGGCCGCCAATCCTCCCATTTGAGTGCCATGGCCTTGGCCGTGCTCGTGCCGGTCATCCGTACCCCAGGCAGGCAGGCAGGCGTGCAGGCCGTTGGGCGCCACCACCGGCGCAAGCAAGGGGTGGGCGTGATTCAACCCGGTATCGAGCAGGCAGACAGCCGGCGCATCCGGCGAGGGCGCGACGATCTGCGCCGCCAGAGCGTCCGTGAACTGTCGCTGCACCTCCGGCGCCATCTCGTCGAACTCCGCCACTCCGACAGCAGGAGCTCGTAGTTCGCACAAACAGTCCAACAATTCGACCGAGCCTTGGAGTTGCTCGCGAGTCGCATGGATCAGGTGGATCGTAGACTCGGGGAGATTGAGCGCGCGGCCGATAAGGCGGATTCCTGCGGCCTCGGCGGCGGTGCGGAAACGCGACAGAATTTCTTCGCGCTCTTCCTTGGATTCACCCGCCCGGAGCCACACTTCCCACGGCACGTTTTGCCCCGTCTGCGGGATGGCGGTCGGTGCAGTCCAGAACGCCTCGAAGGCCGCGTGCCGGATGTCGCCGATGGAGGCGATGAGCGGTAGGTGTTTTGGCACATCGCCTCCGGGCCGCGTGGGCTCGTCACGATACTGCGCAATGAGAGCTTCGAACACCTCCAGTTTTCCTGGGGGCACGCGAACCGTAGCGAACTCCTCAACCCGAGTTGTTCCGTTTGGCTGAACGACCGACAATTCACGGATGTTCAGCAGAGCGATTCCGTCGTCACGACGTTCAAGGCTCTGGCTCTTGATTCGGTATTCCGACCCGGCGGCGAATTCGACGACGACGCCAAAGTCCGTCGATAGACCTCGCGCGGCGCGGACCTGGCGCTCCGTTGAATCGGCCTGCCTCAACGCATCCAGTTGCTGGAGCAGTCGCGCCGCATGTTGCGCGCGGTCGCGGGACGGGAAGGAGGAACCGCGCTTTCCGCCCGTGCTTGGATTGGTGAACCCGATGCCTTCAACTCTGCCGCTGACGAAAACGTGGGGAAGGTTGCGCTCGTTTTCGCCGGGCATGGCTTAGAGAATGGTGCGGTTGAGAAAGCTGCGGCGCTCCTCCAGTGCGGCGAGCAAATCGGCCGTCTTCAGGTCGGAGCGCCCTGCCAAGAGCAGAAATTTGATCGCTTCGTCGCAGGCGCGGACGACCTCGGCGTAGCTGAGCCCCTCGCCGGCGGTTGCGACCTTGACGAGCGAAACACTGGCCTTTGTCGGGCTCATCGCCAACCGGCGCCGGATGGTCTCGGTCAGCAGGTCAATGGACGGGAGGGCGAACGAGAGCAGATCGTCGAAGCGACGGAACAACGCTTGGTCAAGTGCATGGCCGTGGTTGGTGGCAGCGATGACGAGACTGTTGCCGCGATAGCCTTCCAGCAACATGAGGAAGCTATTGAGCACCCGCCGCATCTCGCCGACATCGCCGGGGTTCCCTCGTTCGGTGCCGATGGAATCGAACTCGTCAAAGAGATAGACTGCGCGAACCTTCTCCATCGAATCGAAGATGAGCCGGAGCTTGGCGGCGGTTTCACCGAGAAACTTTGTCATCAGTGCATCGAGACGCACCACGAACAGAGGCAGGCCCAGCTCGCCGGCGAGAGCGTGCGCGGTCATGGTCTTGCCGCATCCGGGAGGACCAGAGAGCAGGAGCTTCTGGCGGGGATGCAGGTTGTGCCCGCGCAGCAAAGCCATCTGGCGGTGTTCATCGACGATGCGTGCCATGCGCGCCTGCATGGCTTCGGGCAAGACCATGTCGGCCAGCTTGGTCTGTGGGTGGAAGACGGCGAAGAGTTCGCTCAGCTCTCCCCGTGCGGCAGCAAAGGGAATCGTCTCGCCGGCCGTCTGCCGAGGGGCGATGTGCTCCTTGGCCTTCTCAATCATCCGGCGCAGTTCCTCTGAAAACTCGGTGTGGCCTTTGCGCGCTTCACCGGCCGCGACCTGCATGGCAATGGACATGAAACGGCCTCGGTCACCGTCGAAGTGACTCTGCAAGAGGGCACGCACTTGGTCCGCAGAAGCCATGGGGAGAAACTAAACGCCCATCGCCATCGGGCGCTAGAATAAAGGTGCATGGCCCAAAACTACGGGTGGGGAATAATCTTCCCAAATAGGCCCGGTGCAGCGCGGGCCGTGGCTGCGGTGTCGGGAGCCGACCCGCGGAGCTCCGGCGACTCCCCTCGCGCGGCCTGCCCGCGCCTCGCGCCCCATCAAGGCCTATTGGCCCATCCGCTGCCCTTGCTGCTGCGAGAACCGCATTGTCTCGGCCTGCCACAGGGTCAGGCGTTCGGAGGCGCGCTTTAGAACCTCCTCGGCGGCCCTGGCGTCACCGGATTCCAGGAACGCTTTCACCTCGTGCTTGGTCCGGATATGGTCGGCCGGGCCCATGTCTTTTACGCGCAGCCGATCCGTGATCGTCTTCAGCGCCTCGATGCCCTGCTCATTCCGGAGGGCCAGCAGTGTCGGTAGATCCATACCTGGTGTCTCGTTTGGGTTCATCGCACTTGTGGGTTGAGATGACGGTTTGCGCCGGGTCAGTCCGGACGGAGGGAAACCTTCCGGAATCCGTTCGTGCAGTGCCGCACAACGGCCGTGTGATCGGGAAGGCTGCGGAATTCATGGGGCTTGATCCGGTATTCTTCGACACGTTGATACGTGTGGGCGGTGTGATCAAGCGACACCGTGCGTGAGGACCGTTCCACCCAGTGCTTGCCGAGGGCGTTGGCACACCGGAGGGCATCCGCTTCCGATGCCGCCCGGTACATGACCAAGTTCTTCAAGTTGAGGGCGAGCACCTCGGCCTGTTCCCGCGTCTGCGGCGGGATAAGCGACTCGAACGCCTGGGCCGAAACGATGAGCATGAGCAAGCAATCGCGGAGCCGATCGATGACGTTGAAATCGCTCGTTCCGTCGTGGCTGGCCGTGATCGCGTTCTGGAATTCATCCCCGACGAAGACGAGCTGGTTGAGAGCGTACTTCTGCCAAGACGGCAGCGCGTAGCGCCGGAGGGCGTGGCGGTAGAGCAACAATTTGACGACAGTGAACACGTATTGCCGCTCCGTCGTGTAGTCTTGGGGCACGTCGATGCAGAAGATCTTGCCCCGGTCGACGTCGGCGATGGAGCACGTGTCGGGTTCGTTGGAACTGAAGACCTCAGCGATTTCCGGGGTGCCGAGGTATTCGAGGTAGTTCTGCGACGTGCCGATCTCTCCGGCGCGCTGCTCCTTGGCCTCATGATGAACGAAGGTCTGTTCCAACGCGGCGGCCAACTGGATGCGACGTTCAGACGGGTCCAGCGCCGTCAACTTCTCGAGCGCCGTCTTCATCGCGGATCCCGAGGACAGCAGCGCATAAGCGTTCGTGGCGGTCACCGGACGGCCGATGTCGGCCAGCAATTCAAGGGCACGCCCGATGTGCGCGGCGCCCTTGGTTTTGAAGAAACTCTTCTCGTCTCTCGGATTCAGCGAAGCGGCGGTGTCCACCAGGATTCGCGCCCGCGTGGTGAACGGCAGCCGCACGTCGCCCGTGACGTTAAGCCGGTGTCCTGACTGGACCGGCTCGCCAACTTGGCGCGGGCGAAGCCGAATTAGGTCGGCCTGGCGCCCGTACTTCTTCGCCAACCATTCGAGGTGGAACCACTCGTCGCCCTTGTTCGCCAGCACCACGCCGCCCAGCGCAGGGTTGCGCCGGAGGAGATCGGCGAGGAGCACATTCATCCCGGAGGTCTTGCCGGAACCGGTGTCGCCCGAGAAGAGAAAGTGCCGGTTGGCTTTGTCGCGCGTCCAGGAGAAGCCGGCAAACCCGAGCACGATCTGCCACCGGTCCGCCACGATCCGCCCGGCCGGGTCCCGCACGAACCGACGATGATCCGCGAACAGGAAGAGCAGGCCGGCGAGCACACACACGCTCCCGCCGGCGATCAGCTCCCACGGCGGAAGCAGTCGGCTCGCGCCGATCAGGCCGGTTCCGGCGGCGGCGAGTGCGAACAGAAAGGCCACGGGAGCGCGCAAACCGGGCTCGTTGTGGCGGAGATTTTGCAGCACCAACCATGTGGCAAATCCGAGGAAGAGGGCGGAAAAGGCGAAGGCGGCGACCGTGATGGCGGCCGGTTCGTGCAGCCATTGGCGGATCAGAATGTCGGGGGCCGGGAGTGTTTTCATCACGTTTCCTGGGCCGTAGTGAACACCGGTCCGGTCGGCCGGCGAGGGCCGGCATCTACCGAAAATTCGGTAGGCGCCGTTTCCGGCAAACGTGTCCGTTGTTCTGCGACTTCGACCCCGAAGGATGTCCTTAGGGCCTTGCGTCTGTTTCCCCAAAAGCGAACTGACCCGGTCCTCCCCCACGGCCCGGTCGTAGCCGCCGGCTCCTAAAAACTGTCGCCCGTTACCGTCACCATCTACCGTATTCACGGTAGGCGTGCTACCGCGTTTTCGGAGGGTGCAGGTGGTTGAGCGCGGCGCGGTTTGCGATGTCCTTGCTGGCGTGATCACAGTCGGCCTCATCCGCAACGGCTCCACCTACCTTTCGCAGCATCTGCGAAAGAACGACTATTGGGCCGAGGGCGAGAAGGCTGTGCTCGGCGAGTGGATCGGCGAAGGAGCGAAGGCGCTCGGCCTCGCCGGGCCGGTGACGGAGAAGCCGTTCGAACAGCTGCGGCAAAACCGGAATCCATTCACCGGGGAGCCGTTGACCGCCCGCGATCACGCCAACCGGATCGTTTTCTTCGACATTCAGCTTTCTGCGCCCAAGGACGTCAGCGTGCTCGCCACCGTCGGCGGCGACAGCAGGATCCGCGATGCGTTCGCAGAGTCGGTGAAGATCACGCTCACGGAAATGGAACGGTTCGCCGCCGTGCGTGAACGCCGCGGCGGAGCGGCTCGAAGCGAAGAGTACCGACTCACGGGAAACTTCGTCGGTGCCTTGTTTTTCCATGACACCAGCCGGGATCTCGATCCGCAGTTGCACGCCCACGCCGTGCTGGCCAACGCGACTTGGAGCGGCGAGCGCCTGGAGTGGCTGGCGCTTAAGCAAAACGAGATGCTGCGTGCGTCGCCGTACCTTCGGCAGGTCTTGTACCGCGAACTGGCCGGTCGGTTGCGCGCGCTCGGCTACGAACCGTACGAGATGAATTCCACCGGCTTCTCGGTCCGCGGCGTCGAGCACCTGCGCGAGCGCTTCTCGAAGCGCACGCATCACATTCAGCAACTCGCCGCCGAGTTCGCCGCGGAGCACGGGCGCAAGGCCACCAAGCGCGAAGTCGAGGTGCTCGTCCGCGAATCGCGCCAAAACAAACTCACGGAGATCAGTACGCCCGATGTGCGGTCGCGACAGCGCGCGGAATTGAGTCGGGATGAAGCGCGCGCGTTGGACGAACTCGTCCGCGTCGCGCGAGGGCAGGTGCCGCGGCAGCAATGGTCCCACGGTCAAACGCAGACGATTCTGGAAGCGGCGATTCGCCACGTGTTCGAACGCAGCAGCGTCGTGCGCGAGGGCGAGGTCTTGAATGCCGCGCTGGAATTCCATCCCGACTTCTACCGCTGGAAGGAATTGCGCGAGGCGCTGGAAGCCCATCCCGAGGTGATCCGCAAACACGGCGAAATGACCCTGAGCCAGATCCGTCGCGAGGAATATGCGACGCTGGAGCGCGTGCAAAAGGGCCGCAACCAGCGCTTCCCGATGGGCAAAGCTGTGCATCTGCCCGTGACGCTCACGCCGGGTCAGCGGATCGCCGCGGCGGAGTTGTTGGGAAGCCGGGATTTCCTGAGCGTGCTGGTGGGCGACGCCGGCACGGGCAAGACGACCGTGCTCCGGGCCATCGAAGGCGCGCATCGTGCGGACGGCGGGCGACCGTTTGTGCCGCTCGCTCCGACCACGCGGGCCCGCGATGCCTTGGCGGACAGTGGCTTCGCCGAGGCCGACACGGTACAACGTTTCCTGGTGAGTGAGACGATGCAGCGTCAAGCCGCCGACCGTGTGGTGCTCGTCGATGAGGCGGGGCTCTTGTCGACGCAGCAACTCGACCGTCTGACGGAGGTCGCCTACGAGGTCGGCGCCCGCGTGCTCTTGGTCGGTGACACGAAACAGCACTTCAGCGTCCAACGGGGCGACGCGTTGCGTAATGTCATCCGCAGTTCGTATACGCCGGTGGTGCGACTGGCGGAAGTGCTCCGGCAACGCAGCGAAGCCGACCGCCGGTTCAGTCGCATGCTGGCTTCGGGCGAAGTCATTCAGGCCTTCGCCTTCGCGGATTGGCGCGGGATGATCCGCGAAGCCGGCGATGATGAGAGCCTCTTCGCACGCGCTGCCGAGCACTACACGGCGAACCGCGTAAAGGGTATCGATACGCTCGCCGTAATCCCCTTCTGGGAGGAAATCGAACGCTTCAACAAGCATGTGCGCCCGTCGCTGCGCGCCGCCGGCTTGCTCGGTGAGACCGAGGTGCAACGTGAGGCGGTCAAACCACTCACGTGGACCGAGGAGCAGAAGCTGCATTGGGACCAGTATCAGGTTGGTGACCGGCTCCTATTCGCCCGCGACGCCCACAACTTCAAACGCGGCACGGCCGCGGAGGTTCTCGGGATCCTGCCGGACGGGCTGCGCGTGCGCGCCGCGGACGGCGGCGAGGCCAAGATCACGCGCAAGCAACACGCCGCCTTCGACGTCGGGCGGACGCAAACCCTCGCGGTGGCGGCGGGTGACCGATTGCTGATCCTCGGCCGTGAGGACGCCGCCGGGCTGGCGAATGGGGATTTCCGGGAGGTGGCGCGCGTGGAGCCGGCTGAGAACCGGATCGTTCTGACCGACGGAGCCGAATTGCCCCACGACTTCGCCGCCTGGACCTATGGCCACGCGCTCACCTCCTATCGGGCCCAGGGCAGCACGGCGGAGGAATCGATTCTCGTGCTCGGCGCGGTTGCCGAGCGCTCGCTGTCCCGCCGGCAGTTCTACGTGGGCAATACGCGCTACCGCGGGGCCCACGCCATCTACCTCTCCCGTAAGGCCAGCATCCTTGCCCGGCTGAGCCAGCCGGATCCCGGGCGCGAGCTGGCCACGGAATTCATGGCGCGCCATCGCATCGCGGAACGTGAGGTTCAGACGCAACGTGCTGACCGTCGGCTGCGCGCCCGGCTGCACGCCGCTTGGCGGCAAACCGTCGAGCGGCTGCAACGGCTGCGGAACGGGCAATCGGAGAGCCAAGCGGCATGATCGAACGACTGACATTACGCAGGCCCAAGATGTACTTCGACGTGGCTGCGAGCTCCAGCCATGTGACGTTCGACGACGGCCTACTCCTGAGGCGCAACCTTCCGTGGATCGACTATGTGGAGGCGCGGTGGGCGTACGGCGATCCCGACAGCCTCGCCGTTGAGATCGGCCCTTGGTTGGTGCAGATTCGTGGTCACAATCTGGATCCTCTGTTCGCCGCCATCGAGGAACAGACCCTGTTGCGCGTGCGCGCCCGGCCGCAACTCGACGGGGACACCGGGAACCTGCCGGACACCTTCGTCACGGCGATCCAGTTTTCGAAGTCGGTGGTGGCACCGGTGCCGCGGCGCCATGGTCAGCTGGAAATCGACCTCGGATCGTAATAGGAGATTGGTGACGAATGGCCGTTTACTATCACTGCCGACGATGTCGCGCAATGAGCGGGTTTCACAGGGGCCGTGAGTTCGCCTACCGAATTTTCGGTAGATGCCCGCCGTTGCGGCAGCGCCACTCCTTTCCATCTTGCCGCCCCAGCGCGACCAACTGTCGACGCGAGAACGACGGAAAGGTGGCGCGGGGAAACGGCTCCCCCGGAAAGCCGAACCAAATTCGGAGACTTCAATGACAACCCTGATTCTGATCGCACCCTACGTGGCATTTGCTCTCGGCGTGATGTTCCTGGCTCGGGCGCTGAGCCTTCATCTTCCCACTCACGCGGCAGAAGCGAAGCGGCACAAACTGGCTCTGCTGTTCGTCGGCATCTTCGCCTTGCCGACTCTGTCCTTCGCCCAGGCCGTGGATCTGCGGGCGGCGACAGAGTCCGGCAATGCGATCATCATGTACCTGAGCGGCACCTTCGCCGCGGTCGGCATCATCGCCGCCGGCATCGCAATGATGATGGGTCGGCAATCCATCGCCAAGTGGGCCTTCGTTGGCGCCATGGTCTGCGGACTGGCCTTCGCCATCGTTCGCACGATGTGGACTAGCATGGGCCTGGAGGCCTCGAACGTCGGCACGTTCTGAACCCAAGGACCCGAACCCGCCACTGGGCTTTCATCGCCATGCACGCGACGCACCTCAACGAGCACGATGCCAATCAGGGCGCGCAGTCGTCCGGGGAGTTCCTCGGCATGACCGGCAACTGTGGTTGGTATCTGCTCGGTTCCGGCGGAGCGACGATCCTGATGGTGATCCTGCTGTGGGGCATGCTCGGGGTGTCGTTGCTGCTCTGCCTGCTGGTGGGACTGGCGCTCGGCACCCTGTCGGTCGCGTACGTGTTCACCCTGAAGAACAACCGGCCCGCTCATTACGATACCGACTTCTTCGAATCCGCGTTGGTGGAGGCCGGAGTCCTGGCGTTTGTGTTTGGGCCGCGGAGTCGGCGGCCGGCGAATCCATTTCAGGAGTTCGCCGGTGCCGGCCTCGCGGCTGTGCCGGAGGCTGCGGTGGCGCCACGGCGAGAGTCTCGGCGCGCCGTGCCCGCCGGGTCGGCGCCCGACGCGGCGAAGAGCCCGAGGCCCGCGGCGACGCCGGTCAGCGCAGCGGCACCGGCGCAGGCGAGTGCTGTTCGTGCGGAGGAAGCCGAGCCGATGGTGGCCCGGCGGGAGTTCGACCGGTTGCAGGAGCAACTGGCGGTCGCTGAAGAAATGTTGGACGACGCGCTCGCGGAGCGCGCGGAGGGATGAACCATGCGCGTTGAACCCGTCGATGGCTTCCTAGGGGAGAACATGATCGTATTCGAAGGGCTGCACCGCGGCGGCTACATCGCCCGCGGGTTCGAGGTGATCGCGCCGGATCTGGAGCACGCGGATCCGGTGCACCATAACGCCTTCGAATCCGACCTGGTCGCCCTGCTCTCCGTTCTGAAACCCGAGTGGCGGATGCAAGTGCAGTGGACGACGGACTCGGACTACCGGCAGGCGCTTAACCGGTACCGTGACGACACGGCTCGGCTATCCACGAACGAGTGGAGCACGCGCCAACGTAACGAACGCTTCGTGCGGTATTCGAACCTCATGGAAGAGGGCGTCCTGCGTCGCGAGCGGCTGCGCCTCTATTTCACGATGCCGGTGGATGCGGAACTCGTAGGTCAGAAGCCCGGCCGCTGGACCAACGAGGCGTTGCTGGGCGCGTACGCCGAGCAGTTCAAGCAGACGGGGCAATTCCTCCAGGCGCTGTTCTCCGGCTGCGGCGGGCAGGTGCGTCCGATGACCGACGCGGATCATTTCCTCCACTACCTGGAGTTCCTCAATCCTTCGCTGCCGGAACAGCGGGTCTCGGATCCGCTGGAATTCTTCGATCCGGAGAAGTCGTTGCAGGAAAACTGCTGGCTCGGCGAAGGCCGGCCGCTGGAGAAGCCCGACACCGGTTTCCACCTCGACGGCTGCTTCCACGGAATGCTCGTGCTCAAGTCGCTACCCAAGCGCACCCGGCCGAGCATGGCGTATGTGCTGACCAAGCTCGGCTTCCGCGATTACGCGATCACGGTCAACGTCGAGGCGGTGGACGTGGAGCGCTTGATCGAGCGCGAGCAAAAGGAGCTGAACCGCGTCGAGGGCGACTACGAGAGCCTCAAGAAGGTCAAGCTGCTCGCCGCCATGCGGGTGAAAGCGGCGAAGATCGCGCGTTATTCCAACGGCGACAGCTCGCCGTATCGGATCCAATACATCATTCGCGCCTGGGACCGGAGCCGGGAGGAGCTGCGCGCCAAGCTGACCGCGCTGAAAGCCGCGGTCGCGAGCATGGAGCGCGCGCAGGCCTACGAACCGGCGCTGGAGCCATCGGCACGGAACTTCTTCTACTGCACCTGGCCGGGCTGGTCGTTCAGCCGCTACGATTCCCTCTGGCACGACTACGACGATGTCCTCGTCGCCGATCTGCTGCCGTTCTCCTCGACGCCCGTCGGCTACCTGGACGCGGCGGAGTTCCTCTACGAAGGGCCGAACGGCAACCTGGTCGGTGGCCGTACCTTCGTCGGCGAGGGCAACAGCCAGACGCCGCAAAACGCCGTGGTGATCGGAACGACCGGTTCGGGCAAGAGCGTGAACCTGATCGATCTGCTCTCGCAGACGGAACCGTTCTACCATTACACGATGATCGTCGAAGAGGGCGAGTCGTACACGACTTACGCCCGCACGGTCGATCCGACGACGGAGCCGATTCTCGTCCAGGCCAACGGCAAGCTGACGATGAACTACCTCGATACGCGGGGCCTGCCGCTGTCGGGTCTGCATTTGAGTGCGGCGGCGGCGTTGCCCCTGCTGATGGTCGGGCAGTCGAAGGACGAGGATCGCACCAAGCTGCGGCAGGCGCTGCTGGCAAACGCCATTGGCCGGCTCTACGAGGACTTCGCACGGTGGTTTTTGAACCAGCATCCCGATGAGAACGCGCCGCTCTCTCGTCGGGCCTACGCGCTCGATGCGTACCGGCGCGAGCGCATGGGTCCGCAGGCGACGGAACTGGATGCGTTCCTCGAATTCGCCGAATTCGAACAGGCGCACGCGGACGAAGTCGCGGCGTTGTTGGCGCATCCCGGTGAGGGCGACGTGGTCCGCTTCGCCAAATCCACCGCAGGCGCGCAACAGGTGCGCGACCTGATCTTCTCGCGGCTCACGCCGGCGGAGCAACCACAGCACGGCCATTTGCAGGAGCTGCTCGCGGCGGAGGCGACCGGGGCGCACGCCGACGAGATGCGCTACCTGGCCACTCTTCTTGAGCCGTGGGCGGCGGGCGGCAGTTACGGCGAATTGTTCGACGGCGTCTCGAACGTGAACCTCACCGGCAAGATCGCGCATTTTGAACTCGGTTACATACCCGAGTCGGCGGAGGAGTTGAAGGCGGCGGCGGCCTTCCTCATCGCGAACTACACCCGCTCGCACATGATGCGCCTGCCGCGCGCGCTGCGGAAGCGGAACATCTTTGAAGAGGTCGCACGCTTCTCGCTCGTGCCGTCCGGCAAGAAGGTGCTGCGCGAGTCCTACCAGCAACTACGCAAGTACAACGTCTGGAATGTCGCGACCGTCCAGAACTACGAGCAGTTCAAGACGTCGGAGATTCGCGGCGCGGTCCTTGGCAACAGCCGCGTGTTGTTCCTCCTGCGGCAGAGCGACCGGTCCGACATCGAGGATCTCAGCCGGGACTTCCCGCTACCCGAGGCGGTGAAGGACGCGGTGATGAGCCATCCCGAGCCGGAGAAGCTACTCGGTCAGAAGTATTCGCAGTTCACCTATTATCACACTGACGAACGCCGGCCGCTAATCGTCACCATGCGCAACGTCGCCTCGCGCGAGATGCTCTATTGCGCGTCGAGTTCTGGAACACACTTCGACGAGCGCCAGAAAGCGCTGCGCGGGCATGCCGACGTCGTCGAGGCCATCATCGCCAATGCCTGAAGGGAGATAAACCATGAGAACACGCAGCGAACTGGAAATCGTGGCACGCCATCTCGAACAGCGGATGCGCGAGCGACAGGCGGAGTTGGGTAGTCGCCCGGAGGTTCCGCCTGCGGGATCGGCGGCCAGATCGGAAGCGCTGTTCACGTTTCCCGAGAGCACGGTGACCCTGAATACCAGAGCGGATCCCGAGGGACCGCAGATCCATCGCATGGTGCGGCATATCGCTGCCGTCCAAGTCGGTACGGGACCGGAATTCCGGTTGGTTGAAGAGGAGTTCGTCTCGAACCCAGCGGGGGAACTCGAGCGGCATTATGAGCCGCTTGATATCACCACGGATGGTGGTGCCCTCGGCATTGTGAGTGCCGGTTTCCAGCGCCTGGACGAGGATCGTCTGTGGGAGCGTATCGGACCGGTTGTCGCGCGGATCGAGGCGAACGGGTTCACCGGAGGCGAACAAGCCGAGGCGGTGGCCGAGTTGGATCGCTCGGTGTCGGAGCTCGATCTTTCCGCAACGGCGCGGATGCGTATGCGAATCGACATGATCGATCTGTTGGAAGGCAGATTGGAGATGGGCGATTTCGTCGCGCGCACCGTGGCGCGACAGGAGTGCTTTGCTGTAACCCAGCGCGTCGCGCTGTCGGAGCAGTGCAGGGAATCAATCGAAGTTTGAAACCGGCAACTCTCTCGTTCGCCAACCAATGGAGACCACGACGATGCAACGATTCATGGATACTCTGGATTTTTTGCGCCCGTATCTCATCGGGCTGCTGCCTCTTCTTTTCCTCCTCCTCTTTATGCCTGGCTGCGCGACGGCCAATGCCGGCTCGGCCGGCCGCACGCGCGATTTCGCCACCACGGCGGTGACGACAGCCGGCGGAGCCTACATCGGTGCCAAGGAGGGCGACGGGAAAGCGCGCAACGCCGCTCTCGGCGGAGCGGTGGGCTTCGTGGCCGGCGAGGCCGTGAACTATTTTAACAACAAGGCGCAGCGGGAGGCGTTCACCTCCGGCTATGAAAAGGGCCAGTCGGACGCCGTGAAGCAGCAGTATTGGATCGCACGCGACAATCAGCGCCCCAAGAACGACGATGGTTACGAGGAGTCGTATTATGAAATCCCGGTCCCGCCGAGCAACCGCGAGGGCGTGCACCGTGAACCGACCAAGCGGGTCATCCGCGTGGTTCTACCGAAGGAGGGATCATGAAACGTCTCCTCCCCGTCCTCGTGAGCCTCTGGGTCTGGGCGGGCACCACAACAGCGTTCGCCCAATGGGCGGTGGTCGACGTCGCGGCCATCCAACAGAACCTCACGAACTACTCTGCGCTGGTCGAGCAGCTCTCGCGGCAGGCGACGCAGATCAGCAACCAGGTCCAGCAGATCCGGCAGTACGAAACACAGCTCAAGCGCCTCGGCGACATGGCCTCAGTGAAGAACCTCGTCGGGTTTTCCGAATTCCGCCTCGATCTGGATCTGCCGACGCAGATCAAGAGCTGGTCGGACAACGTCGCCCGCGTGGACGGCCGCGGTCTCTTCGGCGACACGCGGGGCGGGATCTATTCGGAAATCACGATGAGCTTCCCTGACTTCGACGGTAGCGCTGTTGACCGGGAGGCCGGGACCTTTAAACGGGCCCACGACTTGGTCGCCGCCGTCGATGGCTTTAAAGTCGTTCAGGACGATGTCTACGTGCGCCGCGAGGAGCTGAAGCGGGCCATCGCGCGCACCAGCGACGCGTTGCAGGCCGCGGAGACCGAGGCTGAGCAGAAGAAGCTGGCGGCGGTATTGGCCGCGCAATACGGCCAGCTCGCCGCCGTCGACGACGAGGTGACCTTGAGCGCGGCCGAGGTGCAAACGAAGCAGGTCGAGGCGGAGGCGATGAAGTCCGCGCAGAACGAGGCGGAAGCCGAGGCGCGACAGAAACTCGCCCAGCAGGAGGCGGGGAAGGTGACGACTGCCTTCAAGCCGACGTACGAGTGCCTGCTACAATATGTCTCGGAGCGGCGCTTGAATCCGTAGCCGCAACGAATATCAGATGCCCGGGTCAAAGGAGCTGTTATGAAAAAACCTCTGGTGATGGTGATGTCACTCGCGGTGCTGTTGGTCTCCGGTTGCGTGGATCGGGAAGCGGAGGCCCGCAAGGTGAAGGCGGAGGCGGAAGCCAAAGCCCGAGCCGAAGCCGCTCGCAAGGAAATGGATACGATGCCCAAAGCGTTCACTTCGCCTCCGTTCTTCAAGTTGAACGAACCGGAAAAGAAGCCCGAACCCGTAGCCGAAGAGCAGAAGCCGAAACCGAAGCCCTGACTGGAGCGCTTCCCATGGCCGCACCCGCTGGCAGCATCCTTCCGTCGTCGTACTTCGATGGTCTGTCGACCCTCTGGGGCGGATGCGCGTATATCGCCAGTGCTATCGTGACTGTAGGGCTGGTTGTCCAGGTCGTGCGCAGTCGACCCGAGGCGGGAGCTTTCATCTGGCTGCTGGCCAAGGTGTTTTTCATCGGCCTGAGTACGGTGTTTCTCCGCGAGTGGCTGATGCGGCTGAACGACATCGTATTCGCCTTTTCTGCCATGATGGGCGTCGATCCCACGAGCGTTGACGAGCGTTTCGTAAAATTCATTGCGGGCAAGACGCCGTCGGATCCGAACACGAGCGTTTGGGACATCATCTGGGGAACCGAATCAATCGGCACGGCGTTCTGCTACGCCTTCTTCTGGCTCTTTGGGTGGCTGGCATGGGGTGTACAATACATCATCAAGCTGATCGGCGGCATTCTCCTTACCGCGGGCTGGGCGTTGAGCCCGATCTTTTTGTCGTTCTTCATGCTCCGGCCGATGGCCGGCGTCGCCCAGAAATACATCATCGGATTGGTGGCCCTCGTTCTTTGGCCGTTCGGCTGGGTGCTGGCTGCGGTCGTTACAAACGCGATGCTGGAGGCCGCTTCCGTGGCGAACCTGGTACCGGTCATCGTGAGCGGTTCGCCGCTCGCAGTCCCTGGGCTGACCGTGCTCCTGGTTGGTTCGTGGATGATCATCAGTTCGTTTCTCGCCCCTTGGATAACGACAAAGATCCTCCTGATGGGAATCAATCCGGCCGTGGCGTTTGCCCAAGGGGTCGGCGGTGTAATGCAGGCTGCGTTCTTTGGCGGTACCGGCGCGGCAGTTGCCGCTGCCACCGGAGGCGCTGCGATGCCCTCCGTGGCTGCGGCCGCGACGGCAGGGGCAATGTCCGCTGGAGGTGAGTCCGCCATTCGAGGGGGCGGCTCTCCCCGGATGACCACTGCCGGCATTCTGGGGCTGTCCGGTCTTTATCAGGGTAGCTACGCCCGACGGAACGCGGCTGCGGCGGAACAAAGCGCAACAGCTGACTCCCGTCGCGCGACGGCGGCCGAAACAATTGCATCCGCAGTTTCACAACACGCCCGGAGCTCGCGGCAGAGCCGGAGCGGGTTCGACCATCAGCCGCATGAGGACGACCCCAATCGGGCTGCCCTCGAAATTGAATCCCATGTTATTCCAAACTCGAAGACACACTGAAGCCGTCGAGAAATCGGCGCGGGCGAAGAAGCGGTTGGCGGACGCGGAAGAAAGCATCGCCCGCAACATCGGAGTGTTTCTGCAAGGATGGGAAGAACCCGAAGTTCTTCCGCCCTCGCCCCGCCCTCGCAATCCAGCTCAACCGCCACCGCTTCCGCCACCCGTGAGATAGTCGTCATGACAACGAACGCTGAAACTCTCGCTCCGCGTTCCCCACACCACCCGTCGACGTTCGGCAAACCGAGGTCGACACTCCTGGCGGTCTTTGACCGCCAGCGCCGACAATCCCTGATCTGGTTCCTTATCGCAGTCGCCGCCTGGGGCTGGTCCATCTGGGATCGCAACCGGATGGTCGACAAGCTGACCCGCCAACGGGAGGTGGTGATGGTCGACAGCCTGGGCACGTATTATGTATCCCCCGTCGTCGACATTCAGCAGGCGAAGGATCTCCACGCGATGCAGACCAAGCTCGCGTGCAAGGCGCTCTTCGAACGCAACCCGCAGGGGCTCGATAACCCCGAGCTGTTCCGGCAGCTCTTCCTAAGGGACGCCGCTCAGACGGCCCAAACAGTCTTCGCCAAGACGAAGCCCGAATTCGAGGCGAAGTCGCTCCATCAGAAAGTAGAGGTCGGCGCGCCGGAGGTGTTGAGCACCCGCGACGACGCTTTCTACACCTCGGCGGAGGTGCAACTGATCCGCGTCGGCGCCTACCAAGGGGCGCCGATCACGGAGGTGCTGCGCTACCGCGTGAAATTCAAGTTCCTGGTCAACCCCGACCTAACACGCAACGGGCGGTTCCCCACTGCCGTCGCGGCGTTCCAAGTCGAACCCGTGAAGACATGAGGAGGCCGTATGTGGAAAATGGTAGTATTGTCGCTCGGCGCAGCCACTGCGCTGGGGGCCCAGACGATCCGTGACTTCGTACTCGATCCGCAGCAGGCGGTGGACCTGCCGGTTTCGCGCGAAGTGACCACCGTGGTCTTCCCCGGACCGATCACCGCGGTGGCCGGCGCGGACATGCTGATCGAACGCGGGACGGATGCCGTGGAAGTGGAGGAGGGCACGCCGCTGCGCTTCCACGTTACCCATGCGCCGGGGGCCAATTTCCTGCTCGTGCGCAGCCTGCAAGCCGGCGCCGCCGCGCGGCTCGTTGTGATCTATGAGGGGTCGGCCTACGTGACCGAACTGCGGTCCGTCGTCACCGACTCGGTTGCGAGCGCGATCTTTATGCGCGCCACCACACCCGCCGCGGTTCGCGTGGACGGGCCGCCCGATCCGGTGCGGTTTTCACCGCGCATCGGGCTGAGCCTCTTGGACCGGGCGCGAGCCTTCCCCGTGTTATCCCGGACGCTTCCGCGAGCGGTCGAGGGCGTCACGCTTCGCGCACAGAACCGAAAGGTTACGCTGCCCGACCTCGAAATCACCGTACAGGAGGTCTACCGCTTCCCGCGGGAGGACGCCGTGGTGTTTCTGCTCGGACTCAAGAACACCACGGACGGCGTGCTCGATCTGGCGCCGAGCACGTTCGCCGCCCGCGTCGCGCAAGAGCGATTCGAGCAATCGATCGCCAACGGACCGCGCACGCTGGGCCCGGGCGAGAGCGCCGACGCCGAGTTCGCAGTTGTCGGCCTGCCGGATGGCACGCGCAACGACCTGAGCGCCGACAACGCGTTCACCATTCTGATCAACACCGCGCGCCGCGAATCGACGGTGGCGGCGGTCGCAGCGGCAACGCCGGCTTCGGAGGCCGTACCATGAACCCGCGAAGCGTCGGCAACTTCCTGCGGAGTCGCTTCGGGCTCTTCGTAGTGTTCGTGGCGGTTCTCTTCTCCGGGCTCTGGATCTACGGCGCGCACCAGGCGGACGAGCGCGAAGCGGAGAAACTCGCTGCCCAGAACAAGAAGAAGGTCGAGCTGGGCCGGGTGCGCCTGCCGCTCAATCAAGGGCTGGAGGACGGCGTGCCGCAACAGGTGCGCCCGGCGGGCGAATCGCCGTACGAGAAGGAACCAGTCGGAAGTGGCATCGTTCCGTTCCGGCCTCCGTCACCAGTTGTTGCTACCGCGATGACCGCACCGGCGAATGCGAAACCCGGGACCGCCGCCCGGGCTGCGCCGAAGCCGCGCACGATCCGGGTCACCTCGCTCCTTGCCGGGTATGCTCCGCCACCTGCGGCGGCGGAACGATCCGATCCCGCGCCTGCGCCGGAGCGGTTCATCCCGTTTGGCACCCTGCTGAAATGCAAACTCGTGAACACCGTCGACAGTGCAAATCTGGAGACGCCCGTGATCGCCGTTTTGCTGGAGGACGTTTGGCAGAACGGCCGCTTGGTCGTCCCGGCCAACACGCTCGTGCACGGCATGGCGCGTGCCGGCCGGCTGCGGGACCGGGTAACGGCGACGGGCACGTGGCGCTTCGTCTGGCAGGATGGCCGCGAACTGGCCTTCGGCGGTGTGGCGCTGGATCGTGAGTATGAACACGACACCGACGGCTTTGGGATCACCGATGGCTCAGCTGGCATCAAGGGGCGGCTTCTCGCCGCCGATGATCTCCAGGAATTGAAGATGCTCGCCGCGGCGGCGTTGAGCGGGTTCGCCCGCGGCACCCAGGACCGCACGCAGACGGCGCTCGGCACCACGATCACCGGCTCGGTTTCCAACGGGGTGCGCGAGGGCGGAGGCGAGGTATTCGAGCTCTACGCCCAGCGCGTCCTCAAAGACATCGAGGAGAACGGCACCTTCGTGCGAGTGGCCGCCGGGAAGGAATTCTACGTTTATGTTTTGCAGGCCGTCGACCCGCAGAAGGCCAGCATCGCCGGCGTCAAGCTGAGGCCCACCGGCCCCATCGACGAGGCCGCGCTGCCGACCGCTCCCCTGATCCCAAACAAAGGATGACCATGCACACCTACTGGATCGTGCTCCTACCCCTCCTCGCGACTGGATGTGTCGCTCCTCAAGCCGCCCGCGTGTCGCCCCCGTCTTCGCTCGCGCCACCGGTTGCCGTCGCCGCGGTGACTCCGACCAAGATGGTCGAGACTCGGTATGAGGTGCGGGGCTACCGCGAAACCGCGTCGCCAGACCTCCGGCACGACACGCATACTGTCTTTCGGCGCACGCGGGTGCCGGTCGATGCGCAGAACGAATCGGGGACGGTGCCACGCGTGTCGGCGCCGGCGCTTTCCGATGCACCGTTGCCGGCGAGCGCAGAACTGACAGCGGAGCTCGCCACGCAGAGGACCGTCACCGCGGAGATCCGTGCGCTTCAGTCGTCGATGGCCGAAGCCGAGCGGCAGATGCAAGCGCAGTACGCCCTGTTGGTGCGGCAGAGCGCCGAAGTCATGAAAGTCCGCGAACAACTCGAAGCCGAGCGCCAGCGCGTGCACGGGTCTCCACTGGCGACCACAACCGCCGCGGCGCCCGCGCCGGTCGGAACGAACCAACTCCCGGATGTGAAGTGGTAGGAGGGCTCGACCATGAAGATTCCGGAACAACAGCGCGAGCGGCTGCGGGCGTTGCCTGAGCGTCTGAAGTCGATCATCATCGGGCAGGACCGGGCGATTGATCTGGTGGTTGAGCGTCTCCAGCACGGGGAACTCGGCCTCACAACCGCGGGGCGGCCGAAGGCGAGTTTTCTGTTTCTCGGGCCGACGGGGGTCGGCAAGACCGAGCTGACGCTCCAATTCACGGCGGATCTGGTCGGCCCAAACCGGGTCGTCCGCCTCGACATGTCGGAATACCAGACCGCGGACCGGCTCGGGCTGTTGCTCGGCACGGCAGACGAGCCCGGCCGCATCGCGGAGGGGTTCGACGCGTGCGCCGGGCGGGGAACCCTGCTCTTCGACGAAATCGAGAAGGCGCATCCGCGGGTCCTTGACGTGCTGCTGCAGCTGCTCGATGCCGCGCGCCTCACCACGGGACGCAACCGCGTATTGGATTTCTCGTCCTGGTACGTCGTGCTCACCAGCAATATCGGCGGGCCGCGCATCATGACGCTGCGCAAGTCGAAGTTTGAGACGATGGAGCGGCTGGTGCGGCAGGACGCCCAGCGGGAACTCCGCCCGGAGATCTTCGCGCGCATCACTCTGATTGTGGTATTCAACAAGCTTGACTATGATGCGCAGTGTGTTGTCGCGCAGGGCCTGATCACCCGGGAATGCGATGCCTTGTCCTCCCATGGTTTCGCGGTCGCGCCAGAGGGGGCCGTGTCGGACGTGGTCATCCAGCGCGGCTATCATGAGCGTCTGGGGGCACGACCGATGCGTGATGCCGCCGAGTTGCTCATCCGCAACGCTCTCGCGGGCGAACTGCTGAGCGGGGGAGCCGGCATCGGACGCCTTCAACCCCATCCCAACGGAATCCAACTCGAACTGGCTTCTGCCACCCCCTAAACATGCCACCCAACGCGACCAGCCCGCGCATCGTGGTCTTGAAATCCGACCGGCTCTACGGAGAGCTGATCTGTCGATGGATCCAAGAGTATTGGCCCACGGCAGAAGTGCAGGCTTTTCAAGTTGGCCTCGACGCATTGAGCGCGATTCAAACCGGCTCGGTGAACCTGTTTATCACTGGCGTGAGGATCGACGACATGGACGGGCTCGAACATCTGGAACCGTTCATCGAGCATGTCCTGCCGATCCTGATCGTCACCTCGCGCAAGGACGAACGCTCCTTCGCCCTCCTGAAGTCCATTCGGTATGATGGTATCTATGACGGGATCGCCGAGGGCATGGCCAATCTCGGCACCGCGATGGAGCGCGTCATGGACCACCGGCCCTACGTGAGCCCGACCTTCGTGCCACTCCTCAAACCCCCGAAGAACGTCACGCTCACCGGGCTGACCGAGAAGGAGCAGATGGTGCTGTCGGTGATCGGCGACGGTTCGGACGATCAGCAGGCCGGCGCACGGCTTGGTCTCTCGCCGCACACCGTCAACACGCACCGCAAAGCCATCATGGCCAAGCTGGGCCTGCACCAGAAAGGCGACCTCATGACCTATGCGGCGCGGAAGGGCTACGTGCACATCACGCCGGAGAAGGTCTACTACCCCGGGTTCCAACGCCTATTCGACCGTTTGAGGGACGCGGGAGACAGTCCCGCGTTTCCCTAGATGACCGGGCGTGGATCGACCCCAAACATCACAAAAAAGGCCGGCGAGACCGCCGGCCTTTTTGTTCGCAGGACTCCGCGGTGGACAGGGCGCGGTCCTCACTGCGCTGTGCTATTTCGTGAGCGCCCGGAGTCGCGCGTTCAGGACCTTCACGTCGGCCTCGGAGCCCGAGACGGTGGCGCGAGCCTTGGCCAGCCGCACCTCGGCCTGGAGCAACTGGCGTTTCAATTGGGTGAGTTCGTCCATCGTTGCATCTGAGCAGGACAGGCGTGAACCGACGGAGGAGCCATTGGGCGAGAGTTCGGATGAAGCGTGCATGTGTATTGGCCGCTCTGACGCGGCGGGGTTGCTGGTGTTTTCGCGCCGGCTCGCAACGGCGAGCCGTTCTGCCCTGAAGGGATCGAACCCGTGCGATTTGGCAGCCCTGGGCCTCTACCGAAAATTCGGGAGAATCCGCATCGATCATGCACCTGCATTTCCCGCGTGGTGGAACAATTTGAACCACCATCTGAGGAGAACAAAATCACGGCGTTCCCATGAAGAAACCTGTTGTGAGAAAGAAGCCCGTACCGGGCGGGACAGAAGGCGACTACTCCGGCTTGGTGGGCGGCATCGGCGAATTGCTCGAATCTGCGCGTCGGGCCAGCGCTCGCGCCGTCAACGCGTTCATGACGGCCACGTATTGGGAGATCGGACGTCGTATAGTGGAATTCGAGCAGGGCGGGGAGAAGCGTGCCGGGTATGGTCGGGCGTTGTTGCAGCGCTTATCCGGCGACTTGGATGGGCGCTTCGGCCGCGGCTTCTCGGTCGATAACCTGGAGAGCATGCGACTCTTCTATGGCATCTGCGGAACGCAGGAGATTTCCGAGACACTGTCTCGGATTTCATCCTCGGCGCTCAAGGCGGGTCCCGGCCCAGTCCCGATTTCCGGGACACCGTCTCGGATTTTGCTGGCACCGTCCGTCGAACTATCTGCGGGGCATTTCAACCTGGCCGACATCGCCCGAGTCTTTTCGCTTCCATGGTCCCACTACGTCCTGCTCGTCCGCCGTTCCCGCTCCCCCGAAGCCTTCGCCTTCTATCACACTGAGGCGCTGCGCGGTGGCTGGTCCGTTCGCCAACTCCAGCGCCAGATGGGCAGTCAGTTTTACGAGCGCACGGCCCTCTCCCGCAACAAGGCCGCGATGCTGGCAAAGGGCGCGAAGCCCGAGGCTGGCGATGCGGTCAGCGCGGAGGAGGAAATCCGGCACCCGCTCGTTCTCGAATTCCTCGGTTTGCGGGACGAATACTCCGAGACCGATCTGGAGGACGCCCTCGTCCGTCACCTCGAATCGTTCCTCCTTGAGTTGGGCAACGACTTTGCGTTTGTCGGACGGCAGCGACGGCTGCGCATTGATGACGTCTGGTATCGGGTAGATCTGCTCTTCTTTCATCGGCGTCTCCGGGCCTTGGTGATCTTCGACCTCAAGCTGGGCCGCTTCGACCACGGCGATTCCGGCCAGATGAATCTTTACCTCAACTACGCGCGCGAACACTGGGTCCAGCTCGGGGAGAATCCGCCGGTCGGCGTCATTCTTTGTTCCGGGAAGAGCGAGGCGCTTGTGCGTTACGCCACGGACTCGCTGCCGAACAAAATGCTGGTTCGCGAATACCTCACGGCCCTGCCGGACGAGAAGATTCTTTCCGCTGAGCTGGAGAAGACGCGCGCCACACTGGAGCGCCGCAAGCGGTGAGCTTCTCGGCGGGCACGCCTTGAGGTGTTCGCGGGCTGCGCATCAGTCTATGGCCCTGTCGCCACCGGCTACAGTCCGGTTCGTTCTGCGGCGGCGGTTCTTGCTGCCAGACGAAAAGGGGCCGAAGCCCCGGAGTTCAGTCCTCGTGAGGCAGCATCAGGGTGAGGACCGGTGCTGGCGTGTCGCCCGGGCCGAAGTGAAGTTTCAAGGTGTGCCGTTTCCCTGCGATGAAGACTTTGAATTTTACCTGCTGGAGATCGTCCGCCCGACGGATCGCCACGAACGCCATCCAGGAGATGTCGTGACAGATCCCCTCGATGTCCTGCCCCTCCTGCTGGAGGGCAGCCTCGATGATCGCCCACACCGTCGAGGTGCACGCGAAAGGATACTTCCAGCAGTCCTTGATGGAGGCCACGTGGCTCAGGTCGACCAGGACACCGTCCTCGATCGCTTGGGCGCGGCTATAGGAGAAGACAACTTCACCGAACGGGTTTTGATTGGTCATGGCTCGTGCCGTTCGGCCCGTGGGGCGTGCGTCACGTCTCGTGACCTTATCGCCTACTGCCGATTGGCGATTTCGCCCCCCACCCGAAAGTCAAAGCGCTGGGTGGAGCGCCGAGGCAGAGTCCCGCGCAGCGGGACCAACGCAGGGGGAAGCGGAACGTTTGCGCGTGGTGGAGATCGCGCAGCGATACGAC
>JAHFTC010000002.1:0-21034 GCA_023269585.1 Opitutaceae bacterium | reverse complement strand
AAGCAGCGGCTGGCAGTCGCTCGAAGAAAACGAGCGAAGCGAGCAACCGGTCGAATCCGGTGTCTTCCGGCGGAGGGCAGAAGAAAGGCGACCGGGGTGCCCGGTCGCCGCTGTGGGGCACGTGATTCAGGCGCTCGGCTGGGTTCGCTGTTCCGCGAGGAGGCCGAAGATGAACGTGTGGGCCAGATCGGCCAGCTTGGCGACGCGCGGGAGGTCATCGCGACCGAAGCTGGCGGTGTCGTGGTAGGCCTTGGCGTCGTCCATGTAGGTCCGGGCGAAGGTCACGTTGTAGAACTTCTTCTGGTCGGACTCGTTCTCCCAGATGGCGGCCTTGATGGCGCCGAGTCGGAAGGTCTTCACCGGAAGTTTGGTGCCGGTGGTGACGAGCTTGAGCTGCGGGGCGGTGGCGTTCTTGGCGGGCATATTGTTCCTTTTCATTTCGAGGAGCGGGATTGCTCTCTCGCCCAAGGTGGAGGTGCCGGTGCGCCGCCCGTGACGCGACGCAGGACGTGGAGTGCAGCGGACGAGGGACACGACGGCGACATGTCGCGGCCGTGGCGGTGGACGGGACGTGAAACGCCCGCCCCGCCAGGCCGCGAAATGCAGCCGCAGTGCCGTCGCCGCGTTGGCGCGCAACGCTCGCGCAGCGCCGGGCAAGCTGCCCGTGCCGAGGGCAGGCGTGGAGGGGTTCCATTTCAGGGGTGCCCCACGACTAGCCCGTCCCGCAGGGCGCACGGCCGGAGGTGCCGCCAGAGAGAGCAAAACGCTCCGGGAAAAGGAACCGGTCCGCTTGTGCGGACATGCCACGTTGAACGCGCACGCCCGCGCCACGGGACACGAACCGGCCTAAGTGAGGTTCAACGCGCGGCAGTTCGGCCGCCATCTGGGAGAACGAGTCTGTCGGAGTTTGGCGTGACCTTGCCCGGACGGGTGGCGGCAAGCCCGACACCGCCGGATGCGATGACCTTCGCGCGGAGAAGGTCGGTCTGGCCGTTCATCGAGGGTCGCGGATCAGCGAACCCTTCCGAGGGCCCCGTGCCCAGCGGACATCGGGCACTCCAGTCGCCGTCTGCCCGGAGCCGGTCCGTGGCCGGTCCGCCGTGAAACACGGGCGGAGCCCGTCCTCTCGGGTCGAGCGGTTGCGTCCGGTGCGGAGGCCGGGGGCGGAGTGGCGGCGCTGGTGGCAGTGGAGGAAGGAGTCGGCGTCGGTGAGAGCGCGGCAAGGCCGCCGGTGTCGCGTCCCGAGCCTGCGAGGGCGCGATCCTGGCGAGTGGCCGGGCTTGGCCGACGAGTCGCCAGAGGCGGCCGTGAGCGCGGAAACCAAGCCGTCTCCGACCGCAACGAACACCAGCGCCAGAACGAAGCCGCCGCGCCCGAGCGACGAGTGCAACCGCGCGGTAGATGCATTTTGATCTGCTACGTTCGGAGTGCTTCGACTCCATCAAATCTGCTGGCCGTGCATTGTTTGCCGGCCGCTTCATTATCGCCGCGACAGTCGGAGCCCGAAATGCCACGGCGGTAGCGGAAATGTTCCCTTCACAGCGGTCAGTTCTGGTACGCTCCGGCTCCATTCAAGAATCCGATCCGGGGTTGGCCGGATCGCAAGTGAGGGGCCGCGAGGGGTCTGAATATCACTGCGCCAGTGGATCACGGCCACCATTCCGCCAGGTCGTACCACCCGGGCTGCCTCGCGCAGTAGATCTATCGGTAACTCGGCGTGGAGGATGTTGAACAACAATGCAGCATCGCAGGCGCCGTCGGTCAGTCCGTATCCATGCTCAAACACATCGCGTTGTTCTGGCTTCACATTGTCGACTCCTGCGGCCGCGGCACGACGGCACGTCTCCGCGATCATCGCGGGCTCGATGTCGAAGGCATGCACCACGCCATTGATACGGCGGGCCAACGGGAGGGTGAATGTTCCGTATCCGCAGCCGAGCTCGGCGACATCGCGAGTAGTCGCGTCGAAGCCAAAGGCGTCGAGGATGAGCTCGGGGGCGAGCAGCGTTTCCCAGTAGTCCTGTGGCGGCATGCCGCTTTCGCGTAGGATCATGGTCGGTCAGAAGCTCAACAGCCGGTCTGAAACGCGAGCGATTTCGTGGATATCCCTCATCGTCGAGATCGGGCAAAAATCGGAGCCCGAGGACTCGCGCAGCTTAAGGCAGGTGGCGCACGCCATGATGTCGAAGAAGTGGAGCACGGCAAGGGACTCGCGGCGGCGCAGCGCCAAAGACGGCCTATAGAAATCGCTCTCCTGAATTTTACGATACGCGATGAGATGGGCGGGACGGAGACTCTTCCCTCCCTCCGCCGGATGGTACTGTTCGGCCCTTACCTCGGCAATGGTCGTCCCTTTGTTCGGCAGATAATTTTGTCTTCCAAACCCGTATTCTGTGAGATTTGGGTTGGCGGAAGATACTCCCGAGCCGCCATCACATAGCGGTGGAGGTTGTGAAATGCGGTTTCAACGCGAGTGCGTTTCCCAGAAAGGGCCGCTGCGTGCAGCCGCTCCGCGAACCCGATAATCTGTCGTGCAATGGAGTCGCGTCGCCTTTGCATCGAGGAATCCGATGGGACGATCTTGTTGGAAAGGATGATCGTGGCCGCCTTGATGGCGTCTGCTTGCTGGATCACTCCGTCGATCTGTGCCGACTCGATCAATGCGGAGATCCGTTCATCGGCGATTTGAATCCGGCTCCAAGCTGCCCGAGTCTCGTCATCGAGAATCAGATGAACCTGTCGTTGTTGATCTTCGGGTGTGTTGTTCCGGGCTGAGTCAGCCTGCGCCGTGCTCACGCCCCAGGTAAAGAGCGCCACGATTGTGACCAAGAGGCGCGTGGAAAGGACGGGGTCCCGCGAACCGGATGGATTGGACGGACCGATTGCCATCGCTTCAGCTAAAGACGCGAGTGGCGCAGGCGGAGCGCGTTGGTGATGGCTGCACGTTCACCGCGCTCCGCCTGCAACCGGATCAGCTTAGTGGTGTTGATGTCCACCGCCTCCAGCCGATGAACCGGAGTCGCTTGGCCAAGCTGGTTCGGTGCCGCTGGGGATCGATTCGCAACCGGATAGCAGAAGAATGCCGAGGGCGGCGCCGAGGAACGTGAGGATGCGGAGGGTGTTGGATTTCAAGGCAGGCGGGGTTGGGTTTTGTGTATTTGGATCAAAAATCAGGAGAAGAAGTCGGTCCCCCAGACCAGTAAGGCTCCGAGGTGAGCGGTGGTTGCGACTAGGCCAGCGGAAGACCAGATCAAGATGCGCCGTAGCCAACGCTTGCGTTTTAACGGTGTGTCGGTCCACAGATGTGCCGCCCGCGCGGCAAGGAGGGCGACCACAACGGCAAGCAATCCAAGCCAACGATGCCAGGCCAAGAACGGGCGCAGCTCCGGAGGACGATGGATCTGGTAGGCGAAGAACCAGCCCGTGCTGGCGGCAAACAAAGTCGCGCCGGCCCCGAGGAGGACAACCCACGCGATAAACCGCGCGAGGAATTCGCTGTCGCGCCGGAGCCTCACGATTTCGCCAGCCGCACCGACCAGCAGGAGCGCAATTGGGAAGTGGATCACCAACGGGTGAAGGCGCCCGGCGTAATCAATCAGGGTCGACATCATGGCAATGCGGGTGTTCGGGCGTTCGACCCCATTGATGTTCGCGTTTCCGAATCAATGCATGTGGCCGGAATGCCCCATCTTCGCTATGGCGGCATCGTCGATCTTCTTGAGGTACTTCGCCGGTTCCTTCTTGAAGTCCTTGACGCAGGCCTTGCAGCAGAAGCGCACGAGCTGGTCGGGCTTGCCGGCCTCCTTGTGGACATAGTCAATCGGGCCGCCCATCTCGGCCTCCAGTTTGTCGCCGGAGACGACGCAAGTATCGAGTGGGTAATCGGCCTTGGCCTTGGCGAGCCACGCGGCCTGGTCCGCCGGAGCGGCCGGTTGTATCATGCTGCCATGGTCGTGTCCTGCGGCCAAAGCGAGTGGTGCTACGGAGGAAGCCCCGGCTAGGAGTGCGGCGAGAAGCATGTATCGATAAGATTGTTTCATTTTGGATTTCTGGTTGGTTGTTTCACAAGACATACACCGCAGAGCGAAGAATCCCTCAGCAACGTTTCAAGAATCACGAGGACCGTCGCAGGCCGCCAAAGGCCGCCTTGCGACATTGATCGCGCCCCATGAAACGCCGTCGCGACGCTATCTCATGATTTTTCCACATGTCGGATTCGCCCGCCCGAGATAGGGATTGGAGGGCATGTCCGTGGTCTGTACCCAGTGGCCCCACTCGTCGCCGAACTTTGCCTCCGGGCAATGGAAGACGAAATAGCCGGGGCGACCGTGGGCGATCTTAACCGCCATGCGGCTCAGCAACGCGAACGCCCTCCGGGCCTCCGCGAGATCCGCACTCCGGACGATCTGCGACGACATCGTATTGTTGAGGATTGCCGCAGCCGCAGTCCTCCCACCCGGGAGATCATCGGCGGCAAGCGCCGCGCGCACAGTTTCGTACTGTCCCAGAAACTCCTTCTGTATCTCGGTAAGAGGGTCGCCATGTTGCGGATTTGGAGCGCCGAGCGCGCGGAACGAAACCATCAGGACGGAAACGACGAGGAATTGGATCAACTTGCGCATAGAGTCAGGATGTTGAAGTTGCGTTTGGGTGTGAGAAACTGGCTGTGGGCCGGAACGATTCGACCGATCTGGGATGGGCGTGTTTCGGTCAGAAAACGGCTACTATCGGTCGGGATCTCGCCAATTCGTCTCGTCGATCAGCTCCTCGATCAGGGATTGCGGCCAATCGCCGGCGGCGAACCGGTCGCGTGCGCGCTCGATCAGCCGCAGGCAGACGGGGCAGTAGAGTGCGAAGGTCTTTCCTTGGTGATATCAGGTTGATCGATCATCAGTTCTTAGCCTTGCAGGAGCCACAATCCTTACATCCGTTGGCCGGCGGCTGGTTGCCGGACTTCGAATCCGTTTTGGTCTGCGAATCCGTCTGGTCCGCAGCCTTCTGGGCAGTGGCCGGTGGATTGCGGCGTTGCTGCCAATATTGGGCACCTGGGCCGGCGAAAGAGGCGGATGCGGAGGCGATGAGAAGTGCGGCTGTGACGAGGATTCGGGTGGTCTTCATGGCATTCTTGGGTTCGGGATTCTGGTGCCGTGTGGAAATGCACGGTGTTCGATAGCCATACACCTCGCCTCGTTGAATCCCTCGCCGCGATTATGGATAAATTGAGCAATCTCGGGGAGCGTTAAGGAACGCACGAGAGAGTTCTCGTTAGGGGATCAGGACATTCGCAGCGGAATCAATGGCGTCCTTGAGCGTCATGCTTTCTTTGTGGTGGCTACTGCAAGCGTCAGTGACTCGGCTTGCCGGGCGAGTTTACGTTCCCAATACCAGGAAAAGAAGATCGGCACCGAGAAGAGCGAGACGACGTCGAAGACCATGCCGCCGACCACGGGCAGCACCATTGGCACCATCAGTTCGGAACCCCGGCCCGTCGCCCAGAGCACGGGGATGAGCGAGAGCAGCGTGGTCATGTTGGTCATGATCGCGGGGCGCCGCCGCCGCAGGCCCGCGATGAAGACGCGATGGTGGACCTCGTCGACATCCTTGGGCGGAATCTTGAACTGCTCCTGGATGTAGGTGCCTAACAGGATGCCGTCGTTGAACATCACGCCCAGCAGCACGAGGAAGCCCACGATTACCGCGGTCGTGATCTCGGCGCCCCACCACCACACAAAGAAGAAGCCGCCCGCCGTCGTGACGGTGGCATTGCAGAGCACGATGATGGCCGTGATCAGCCAGGAGCGCGTGCCGAGGTAGATCAGCAGCACCATCACCGCCATCGACGCGGAGATGACCCAGCGCAGGGTGGCGTCGGCCTTGAGCTTCTGCTCGTAGCGGCCGACCCAGCGGTAAGTGGCGCCGGCGGGCAGCTTGAGCTCGCCGCGGCCTAAGGCGGCGAGCAGGCGGGCGTTGGCGTCCTGCACGACCTCGACTTCGCCGCGGTCGCGCGCGTTGAGCAGCACATATTGGGTACGCTTGCCGCCCTCGGAGCGGATCGCCATCGGCCCGATGGTGTACGTGAGCCCGATCTCGCTCGCACGTTCGGCGACCACTCGCACCGGCCCGCCCGCAACGTCATCCCGGGCGGCGATTCCGGCGGGCAAGGGATCGCCGGCGGCCACGGTCAACTCGGCGCGGCGCGGGGTGAGTACGACCGTGTTGCGCTGATGCTTCAGCGGCAGCGTGGCCAGAAACGCCGTCGCATCAGGCGCGCCCTCGGCAAACTCCAGCGTGTAGGTCGTCGGTGCGGCGAGCAGGCTGGCGAGCGGAATCGAACCGGTACCCATCGGCGCGGCGATCTGGAGCTGAAGCAGTTCGTCGGCATCGTCGCGGCGCTCGCGCAGGTAGCGGATGCGGACGGGATAACGCAGTGCGCCCTCGACGGAGAAGGTCGCGGGCATGCCGCCGAACGCCGTCTCCACGGCCTGCATCACGCGCTCATTGGTGAGGCCGAAGCGCGCGAGCTTCGCGGGATCGAGGCGCACCTCCGCGTAGGGTTTACCGCCCTCGCGCTGCATCTGCACGTCGGCCGCGCCGGGCGTGGGCTGGATGATCTTCTCTGCGGCCTCGGCGAAACGTTCGAGCGCCTCGGAGTCGTCCCCGAGGATTTGCAGCGCGATCAGGCTGCGGATGCCAGTCGAGAGCATGACCACGCGCGTTTCGATCGGCTGCAACCAGCTCGGGGCGACGCCCGGAATGTCGGATACGGCGGCGAGCACGCCGCGCACCTCGGCGAGTGTGCGCGGGCGGTGTTCCACTTTTCCGTCGGCGTTGGTGACTTCATGCACTGGCCATTCGGCGTAGGGTTTCAGCAGCACCACGGTTTCGATCATGCCGATGGGCGCGGGATCGAGCGCCGTCTCCGCGCGGCCCATCTTGCCCATGAGTCCCGCGACTTCGGGAACGCTCTCGATGGCGCGGTTCTGCGTCTGCATGATGCGCTGCGTTTCCGCGAGGCCGCCGGTCGCGGGAATCGACGGCATGAAGAGCAGGCTGCCTTCGTCCAGCGGCGGCAGGAAACTCGAATCGACCCCGGGGAACCAGCGCGTGAGCGCGGCATCGATCTTGGTGTGGCTGAGATCCGCGCCCACCCAGGCGAAGCCCTGCCGCAGCGGCGTGCTCAGCGTTTTCCAACCGAGCCCGAGCAGATAGCCGCCCAGCGCGAGGGTGATGATGGCGAAGGTGAAGAGCACCTTGTGCCGCAGGATGCGCGTGTAGGCCCAATCGTAGGCGATGTGGATCGCGTGGCTCGTGGGATTCTCCTCGTAGTTGACCAGTCGTTCGCGGCCGATCCGCCACACCGCCGAGCCGACGAGCAGCGCAAACAGCGGGGCGAAGATCGGGCCGGGCACGGTGAGCAACCAGCGGCCGTGCTCCATCGGGAGTGTCCAACCATCGCGCACGAACCAGCCGAAGGTGAGTCCCGCCGCGATGCCCGTGAGTGTGACCAGCACCGGTTTGCGGAGATGCCACGGCGGCAGCAGGAAACGGCAGAGCACCGGCACGAGCAGCGTGCCGAAGATCACCGCACCGCTGATCGCGAGCGACTTGGTCAACGCGAGCGGCGCGAAGAGGCGGCCGGCTTGGTCCTGCAATGTGAAGATGGGCAGGAAGCCGATCACGGTGGTCGCGGCCGAGGTCGCGAGCGGGCGGGCAACCTCCTTGGCGGCGGCGATAGTTGTATCGACGATTTCGGCATTGAACGGCGAGGTCGGCATGGCGCGCCCTTCGACCCGGCATTTCTCCTGAAGGTCGACGAGGTGCTGCGTGATGTTCTCGGTCATGATGATGCCGAAATCGACCATCACGCCGATGGCGATGGCGATGCCGGCGAGCGACATGATGTTCGCGCTCACTCCGACCAGGCGCATGACGAGAAACGTGAAGAGCATCCCGAGCGGCAGGCTGATCGCCACGGCGAGACTGCCGCGTACATGCAGCAGGAAGACCACGATTACGAATACCGTGGTGATCACCGCTTCCATCAACGTGCTCGCGAGGGTGGCCGTGGTTTCGCGGATCAGTTGCGAGCGATCGTAGAACGGCACCGCCTCCAGTTGTTCGCCGGCCAGCGCCGGACGCAGGTCTGCGAGGCGACGCTTCACCGCATCGATTACGGTCTTGGGATCTTCGCGCACGCGCATGCCGATGAAGGCGCCCACGTGTTCCTGATAGCCGTCGGCGAGCAAGCCTTGGCGAAACTGCCCCCCGAGTCGCACATCCGCGATCTGGCCCAGGCTCAGACCCGCGCCTTTCATTCGGTCCCCGCGCAGAATGATGGACTCCACGTCCTCGACGGAGCGGATGAAACCGACGCCGCGTAGCATCGTTTCCACGCCCGATTGCTCGACGCTCATGGCGCCCACGTCGCGGCCGGCGTCACGCACGGCCATCATCAGGCTGTCAAGGGTGAGCCCCTGCGCCGCGAGCCGGACGGGGTCCACATCGATCTGATACTCGCGCAGCACACCGCCGGCCGGCGCGACTTCCGCCACTCCGGGCACGGCGCGTAACGCCGGCACGATGATCTGGTCCAGAAAATACCGCTTCGCCTCCAAGTCGCGTGGCCCCTGCAACGTGAAGGAGTACACCTGGCCCATTGCCGTGGCGTCCGGGCCCAGGCGTGGACTCACGCCAGTGGGCAATACACCTTGGATTTGCGATAGCCGTTCCAGCACGCGGGTGCGGCTCTCGTAGAGGTCGCGCCGTTCCTCGAAGATCACATACACGTAGCTCGCCCCGAAGAGCGACATGCCGCGCACCGTCTGCACTCCGGGCAGGCCTTGTAGTTCGCGGGCGAGACGCGCGGTGACCTGCTCGTCCATGTCCTGCGCGCTTTTGCCGGGCCACTCTGCCCAGACGATCACCTGATTGTCGCTTAGGTCGGGAATGGCGTCGACGGGCAGCGTGCGCCACGCCCAGAGACCAGCGAGCGCGAGTGCGAGCGCGGCGGCGAAGGTGGGAAACGGATTGCGGATGCAGAAGGAAATCATGACGAGGGCGCGATCGGAGACGGAAGGCGAGACGGGTTGGGTGGCGTATCCTTAGTGTTGATGCGCCGGAGCCGGCGCGCTGGCGCCAACCGGGAAGAGCAGGCTGGGTGTGCCCGCAAGCTGCGCTTGGCTGTCGATCAGAAACACCCCTTGCGTGGCTACTTCGTCGCCCCCGTCCAGACCGGCGCGCACGACGTAAAGATCGTTGCCCGCCTCGTCTTCTAGCCGCGGACCGAGCGCGAGCGGTGCGAGCACGAAACGCAGCCGCCCGTCACGTTGGCGTTCGGCGACCTTCCATGCGACGTGGCGTACGCCGGTGGAGAGCACGGCGGTCTTCGGCACGAGCGCGAAATCCCCCCACGTGGAGCGGTCGTTCCAATCGGCGGGCATGAGCTCGGGCGTGAGAGCGATCTGGAAACGCGCATTCACGAGGCTGCCGGGCAGCAGGCGTTCGCGGTTATCGCGTAAATGGAGGTGCGCTTCGCGGGTGCGGAGTTCGAGGTTCAGTTCAGGGGCGACCCAGTCCACGGTAGCAGCGAGATCCGTGAGCTCGCCGAAGTCGTCGGAGGCGAGGCGCACGGGCTGCCCGGCGCGCACCCAGCGCGCGTGCGTCTCCGGCACTTGGATGACGACTATGAAGGCGTGCGGATCGAGCAGGCGGAGCAGCGGTCGGTCGGGCATGAGCTCCTCGCCGACCTCGGGCAGCTTCGCGGGCATCGCCCCGCCTTCGCCTTCGGCAAGCACACGCCCGGCAAATGGCGAACGGATCGTCACGGTGTCGACGGGATCGCCGCCCTTGATCACCGCCTCGGCCACCGCGGCAAGATTCCAGCGCGCGAACCGCGCCGCGAGTGCGTCGACGGTGGGTGCGTCGGCGAGCTTCACCGCAGCGGCGAGCTCACCCTGGGCGGTGTAGGCCTCCGGGCTGTAGAGATCGACCAGCGGCTCGCCAGCCTGCACGAGCGTGCCGGCATGGAGCGCTCCGGCATGGCGTTTCACGATGCGGCCGCCGATGCGCGATATCACCGGGCGTGCGGTGCGGTCGTCGTAGCGTACCGCACCGTAGGCGCGCACGGTGGCGATGGCGGGGCCGCGTGCGATCGTTGAAGTTTGGAGACCGAGGCGGCGCGCTTGCTCCGCGCTGAGCTCGCCGGCGGTAACCTTTGCGAGTTTCATGCCGCACACCGGGCAGTTTCCGGGGGCGTTGCCAATGAAGTCCATCATCGGGCAGGCCCAGCGCTCGCCCGCGGTTGCGATCAAGGTGGGCGCGTAGGCGGCGGTGTGCTGAAACAGCGAAGACGCAGGCAGCAGGGCGATCAAGGCGGCGCCGGCTCCAAGGCCGAGCAGACCGGACATCCAAGGTTTCCAGGTCATGGCGTCAGTTGGAGACAACGCGGTTTTCGAGTGCGGCAGGACCGTAGCGTTCCGGATCGGCGGCGAACTTCGGCGGGCACATGCGGCAGCCAAAACCAACGAGTTTTCCCTTATAGGTCGCGGGCTTGATGGATGGGTCCACGTCCATCCCGCAGATTGCGCATACGGTGTTGACCGGGACGCCGGTTTTCATGGCTCCGTGTCCGGCGTGCGGATCGGCTGCGGGCTTGGCTTCCGACGCGGGCGCAGCCGCCGGCGCCGCCGGTGCGGCTGGAGATGTGTGCCCGGCATGGGGATCCACAGCGGGTGCGGACGGGTTGGTGACCATTTGCGAGTAGGCCGGTGCCGCTGGGTGGCCCGAGTGATCGACGTAGGGCTGGAACCACGCGGCGCGCGCCGCGAGAGCGGCGATGCAACCGGCGGCGAAGGCGGCGATGAAATAGGCGAGGTGTGTTCTCATAGTGAAGATTTGGTATCAGGGCGAGGGAAAGCGGTGGGCGGGGCTGTAGCGCCAAAGCTCGGCGCGGGCGACGAGCGCCGAGCCTTCGGCGTCGATCGCCTGCAACTGGGCGTCGGTGGTCTTCTCAAGCACCTCAAGGATCATCAGCACGCTGGAGTCGTTGCCCATGGCGCTGGTACCGGCGGAGCGCACGAGGGTGTCGTATTCGGCGTCCAAACGTCTGTGCGTTTCCTGGGCGAGGCGTTGTGAAACCTCGGCCAGGCGCTCGGCGCGTTCGACTCGGCTGAGCGCGGCGACGATGCGGTAGCGAGTGGTGTCGGCATCGGCGAGGGCGGCGGTGGCCTCGGCCTGCGCCGCCCGCTCCTCCGCTCGCGCGTAGCGGCGCCCGCGCCAGGGAAGTTCGGTCATGAAGGAGAGGCCAACGGTGTCGTTGTTGCCCATGCGTTCCTGCTCGCGTTCGAAACGTAGGCCTACGGCGGTCATGGGTTTCGCACTCGCGCGGGCCATGCGGGCCATCGCGCGTGCTTCGGCGGTCTTGGCTTCGGCAACGCTCAAGGCGGGCGCGTGCTCGGGGTCGATGTCGGCGGTGGCCGGTGCCGCGAAGGCAGGGAGTGGAATGTCGGGTCTTAGGCCGAGGAGCCCGCGGGCCTCGCTGAGTGCATCCGCGTTCATTCGACGTTCACGCTCGAGCATGAGCTGCATGCCGGCGATGCGTGTTTGCAGCGCGAGGCGGTCGCCGAAGCGGCCCTGTCCGGTGGCGATACGCGCGTCGATTGTGGAAAGCACCCGCACGGTTCGATCGATCTGGGCGGCGAGCGCATCCACGCGGCGCTGCGCGGTCGCAGCCTCGGCCAACGCCATCGCCGTATCGGTGGCCATTTCACCGGCCATCACGGCGAACTCGGCCGAGGCCATGGCGAGGACAGCCTGGGCGCGTTCGCGGTCCGCCGCGCGCTCGCCGGATTTTGGCAACGGCTGGCGCACAGTCACCTCCCACATTGGCATGTTTTCGGTCGGGGTGTTTCTCCGCGACACCATGCCTTCGAGCGTAGGATCGGGAAATTTCCCAGAGGCGCCGAGACGGGCGTGAGCGGCTTCGACCCGTGCGCGGGCGGCGGTAAGGGCCGGGGCGCGGGTCACGGCGGTTACGAGGTCCGCAGCGGGGGAGGCGGCGGGCTCCAGCGCAAGGGTTTCTTGGGCTTGGAGCGCGAACGGTGTCGCGAGGACGATGGCGATCACCGAAAGAATGGCTTTGTGTTTGGTCATGCGTGACACGCGAGGCGGTGCTTCTCTATACCCCGGGGGTAAGTCGCCCCCTCGGGCAATTTCTGAAAATCTGTCTTCGCCGTGCAGAAAACTGCGTGGCTTCGGTATTTGAAGCGAGGAACCCCGCTTCCCATCGGGAAAGCGGGGCTCTTGTTCAATCGGGAGCTGCGAGCCGTCGTCGGAGCTGGAGTCGGCGTAACATGTCCGTGTCGAACGGCCCGCTCTCCGAAACAAACCGGGGATTGTCCCCGGGTTGGGAACTTCGAGGCGTCAGCGGTTTACTTCTTTTCCATAGCGACGACGCAGCATGTCACGGAACCTTCGCCGCAGGTCGTGCAGTTGTGCTGCATGGAGTCCGTGGTCTTGCCTTTGACGACGGTGATCTCGCCTTTGCATTCGGTGCAGGTGTGTTTGGAACCGACGGCGAGCAGTTCCGTTCGGCCCCCTGCCGGGCGTCCGGTGCGCTTCGCGCCGTGGATCATAACCGTTTTGCAGCCCTTGCATTGCATTGTGACCAAGTCTTCGGGGCCGACGGCGCTGGCCTCCGTGAAGGTGGTGATTGGTTTGGCTTGGGTAAAGTATTGTTGGCCGGGGCCGGCGAGTGCGAAAGGGGCGAGCGCGGTGAGTGCGAACGAGGCGAACAAGAGGCGTGTGGTGTTGAATCGTGTATTCATGTTTATAGGTTTATGACGTCTGCACGCCGAACGAATGCGCAGTGAGACTGAAAGCAAACAGGCTTTCGTTTCGGTTGTCAGTGCTTGTGGTATTCATCGGCATGATGTTGCCGGGCTGAAGTGAAAATGGAGTTCATGAACTGGCTTCATGGATTTAAGGTGCGGACATGCCAACCGTGGATGAAACACTGGTCGCGGCTCCGATTCTGAACGGATGAGGTTAATGCTAGGAGCACCTCGGGGATATGGGGTCTTGCCCGCCTAACTGAGGGTGGGACGGAAGACCGACAAATGATCCCTTGACAGACTCTAGTGCTTCCCTGCCCGTGCAGCCCCAAAGAGGGATTGCGAACGCCACGGTGTATTATGTGTGGCTGCGTTGCTTCTGGCCCACCGCCAATATGGAGAAACACCCATGAGAACATTTGAATCCCTTACCAATGCCCTGCGGACGTGGCGGGTTGCCCCGCCACCCACCCCGGATTTCCGCGCCGCTGTCTGGCAACGCATCGAGCAAAGCCAGCGCGCCACGGACTGGTGGGGCTTTGTGCGCGCACGGGTCGGCGTGTTGTCCTTGGCCGCGGTCGTCACCGTCGGCGTCTCCGGCTGGACCGGGCACGCGGTAGCGAGCGCACAGGTACAGATTGACCGGGCTGCGCTCGCCGGCACCTATGTCGCCGGTTTGGATGCTAGGGTCCGGGCCGGTTTGATAGAGTAATCTCCCGATGAGAAACGCGCTCACTGCCGTTGGTTTGCTCGTCGTCATTGGACTTACAGCAGGATATCTTGGATATCATGCCGGCTGCGATCCGGCGCTGCACCTTGCCGCCCGGCAAGGGGATTCGATGACCTGGCTGAAACGGGAATTCCATCTCAACGAGTTCCAGTACGCCGCCATTGAGAAGCTCCATCGCGAGTACACTGATTCGTGCGACGAACACTGCCGAGCGATCCAGGAGGCCATGCAGACCCGGAATGCGCTGCGGCGCGCCCGCCCTATCGACTCAGCCGCGGTCGCAGCGGAGGAACAGCGTGTCCATGAGCTGAGCACGAGATGCGAGACCGTGCTGAGCCGCCATCTTGAGCAAGTGGCTGCTTTGATGTCGCCCGAGGACGGGCGCTGCTATCTGGAGACGGTACGGCCCCTAGTGGACCAGTTCCGCCACACGGGGGCGCCGGATTTGGGGCTTACCGGAGGCCATCCGCGACAGGGACATTGAAACCCCGGAGCCCGCCGACGAGCCGATGACGGCTCGGCTGCAAGGTGGGGACGATACGGCGTTGGCCGTGTTGATGCAGCTATGGGAGATACCAATCACACGGTTCATCTTCCGGCTGGTCGGCAGTACGACTGACTCTGCGGGCTTGGCGTAAGGAGCTTGCGCCGCGTGTAACAAGAACTCGGCACGTCTCGTGTGTGGGCGACGTTTTCATCGTGGGCCTTCACGCCGCCACTTTGGCGAGGAATCGGTTGCGTTGGTAAGCTGTGGGAGGTGGACGCTTGGGCAGGGTGGGGTCGGAAAGAGGCGATCGATGGGCGATGTGGTAACGAGCCTGCGGTTGCGGTAGCCTTAGCCGACGCTGGATGACCTTTAGATCTGGCATTCGTACCTACCGGAATTCCGGTAGGCGCAGTACCTCGTTTTCGGGAGGGACTCCTTGTTGCGCTGCTGAGTCATCGGCCGGAAGTTGCAGCCATGCTGTCATCGCTGGGATCACACAAAATTGAGGCTTCCCACTCCGAGGGGTTAGCAGGCCGTCGTTTTAGCAAGGCCAAGCCCCTCGCAGCTCGGTTGGGCATTTGCACGCGGACGCTCTTTCGTTGGGCAGACGCCGGCCTGATCGCTCGCCACAAGATCAACTCCCGGGTTGTGCTCTTCGACGAGGGTGAGGTGGCCGCATTGATCGATTCGGCCCGGATTGGGTGACACAGTCGCCCCTCTCGACGGGAGGGCGGCGCTTCCTTTGCCGCAAGCGGTGCAATCGAAGGATCTAGGCCTCAATTCTGGTGCGCATGCATCATGTTTTGTCGTTTGCCGGCCTATTTGGGGAGATTTCGGCGGGACATGGAAGATGGCTACATTGCGCTGAGGCTCGCTGGTTCGCAAGGCGCGACAGATCATCGTGATGTAGCTCTTTCCTAAGCGGGAGGCCGGGGCCGAGGCCGGCCGGACGGCTGATCTGCACCCCGTCTGCCAGAGGTCTGAAAACCGGACAGAAACCGGACAGACACTTTTCTTCGCGCTGCCTCGCTAAAACAACAAACCCCCGAACTCGTTAGAATTCAGGGGTTTAAAGTGGTGGCTTCGGAGGGACTCGAACCCTCGACCAATTGATTAAGAGTCAACTGCTCTACCAACTGAGCTACGAAGCCACGAAAGAGGGGCGAGAGACTCCGGACGGGCCGGGCCTTGTCAACCC
Source organism: Opitutaceae bacterium (assembly GCA_023269585.1). Classification (GTDB taxonomy): domain Bacteria; phylum Verrucomicrobiota; class Verrucomicrobiia; order Opitutales; family Opitutaceae; genus CAJCBL01. The sequence goes on along the minus strand of JAHFTC010000002.1, from coordinate 5,789 downwards.
CGATTTCCGCGGGTTTTCGCTGCGTTTCCGCGCCGTTTGCGGCGTTGCGAGTCGAAGGGGTATCCGCGGCCTTGCGGTGGAAAAAGCGAAGGCCGCCGGGGATACCGGCGGCCTTCGAAACTGGCGGGATGGACGGGACTCGAACCCTTTTTCGGTCGGACGACTATCAACGACTTAGCCCCTAAAATTTACATTTGGTGGCTCGGCGGTGGCTCACGAAAAAGCCGAAAATCGCCGGAATTTTCGGGAGCGAAACCCGTGATCGCTTGCGAGTGAATCGCCCTGCCAGTTTCTGTTCGTTTTCGACGGTATTCAGGTGGACTAGGTTTGGGAAATCGTGAGGGCCTGGTGCCAGTAGTGGTAGGCTTCTTGGTTCACGGTCTTGAGGCCGTCAATCCACGCATGGGGGTGGCCGTTGAGCGATGCGGTTTTGATCGCAGCAATCTGGCTATCGCTGCCGGTATAGCGGGCAGTGGTGAAATCGAAGGGTCGGCCGGCTTGCAGGTGTGCAACCAGCACGGCGGCCCGGGCTGCCAATAGGCGCCGTGGTTCCCGGGCACGCAGAAAGTCCGGCCACGTCAGGTGACCGCGCATCTTGTCCAGCCCTTCGTGAAGCAGTCGCGCATCAGGGTAGGCGCCGAGGATCTTCTGCTTTGTCGCGGTGATCGCGAGACAGGCGGCGAATGTGTCGCTGAGGGAGGCGTCGCGAGTGGGTTTCGTGGTGCGGTAGTCAGATTCCTGGGCTTGGACGGCATTGTACGTGGCGGCGATCTTGCCGAAGTCGGTGGCCGCTTCGAAGAGCACGCCGACATCGAACAGTTGTTTCGCCACCTGCTGCATCTGCTCCTCGCCGCTCTTTTCCGAGTAGAAGGGTACGCCGGTGGTGTGCGGCGCGAAGGCGGTCAGCTTGTCGCCCAGCAGGCTCTCTACGGTTGGAACCCTGACGAATATCTCCCGTTCCGGCTGGAGAAACGAAGTGCGAATCGGCCGCGGCACGACTTCGTGCACTTCATGGGACTCTTCGACGACATCGAGCAGCACCTCGGTCTCCGCGTTTCCGGCAAGCACCGAGCGGTAGAAAAACTTGAAGTGGCGGCGCTGCGGAAGTCCGCGGCTTCCGCGATTGTCTTCCTCATACCGCAGGAACGGCTCGCGCTGGGCGAGCGTTGAGAGGACCGCATCCACCTCGCCGGCCGGGCGTCCGCACACGATGTCGATGTCGCGCGAGAGCCGGCGGGTCTGCGGGAGGTGCAGCAAAAGGCTGGTGCCGCCCTTGAAGAGGAAAGGCAACCCGCTCGCCTGCAAATGTCCGAGCAGGGTGAGGGCGCGGACGCATTTCTCCAAGATGGCGGGATCGCATCCCCCCAGATTCCGCCGCTCTTGGTCGAGCCAATCAGGGGTGTAGACGGCGGCGGGAAACATGGCAGGAAACGTGGATTTTTGAGCGATTAACTAATGTCACTTTCTTCCGTTCGGTGACGTTGGTTAATAGCATCGAGCGCCTTGATAGGATTTTTTCTTGAGGCTGCATATCGCTTCAGCGAAGCGAGTTGCACAAGATAACGATCCAAGACAGCGGCTACGACTGCTTCGGCTTCTGAGCGATCTGTGAGCGCGAGCGGGTCACATTCAGCGATAAAATCGACGAGGACTTGCTCGACGGCGGCCTGACGGCCTTGTGGCGGCGGCTGCCGCCCCAAGGCAGGGCGCAGTACGACCATCTTTTCCCCCGGTTGCACGGCTTTGGTCGCAACACTGGCCGGCGGATTCACCGCGACTTCCCAGCCATCGGCGCTCAACTGGTCGCCAATCGATACCAATGTCTCGGCTGGGGCATGGAGGAAGTGCACCGGCTGGGCGAGGAGGTGGTGCATCCAAGGGTTGAGCTGCACGGTGCTCCAAGCGGAGAAATCGAGCAGCGGGAACGCCTTCTCGACGGCGCGGACAAGTTTCCGGACCGGCTGAGGGTCGAGCACGAGCGGCTTGGCGAGCCGGGAATACCAACCGCGACCGGCGTCGTGAATCAGGCCCTTGGCGACGGCCTCGGAGAGATAGACCTTCAGCGTGCCCTCGGTGGCGGTGAGCTCGGCCGCGCGCACCGCGGAGCGGATTTGCGCAAAGGAGAAATACGCGGAGGCCTTGCCGAGAGCGGGCAGGAGTTCGCGAAAGAGGCGGTCTTTGGCGGAGGTGGCGATGGCGAGATCCTCGGGCTGGAATTCGTAGCATAAAACGCTGCGGAGGTTCGGCATCCGAGGCAAGGCGCGAGGACGGGAGCAACGACAACCCCGTGACGCGCACGCTCTAGGTCCTGTCGGGCGGCGAGCCGCGGTTGGCGCCGGCCTTTGACCTCAATCCGTCCCCGGAGCGTGTCGCGAGCTGATGGCATGAGTCACCGCGGACACCGGTCCCGAGGCCACCGTCGAAGCACTGCTTTCGGTGACACCGTATTTCCGCATCCCGTTGCCGCGCGCCAAGACGATCCTTCGGGAAGTTGCTGCTGCGATGGAGACGTGGCAAACCCGGCAGCTGGCGGCAAGCTCGGGATGCTAGGGCGCGGAGCGCGAAGGGTTCACGGAGGCGTTCGAGTATTCGGAGTGCCGCGCCCAAGGCGGGTTGTGGGAATGCAGTGTTCAGGGAACGGATCGTGCGCGTCGCACACATCGCGCTTGAGCAGAGAACTGGCGTGTGAGAAGCCTACATGGGCGCTGGTGTGTGCCCGTCCCGCTGCCCCGAGACCCATTTGATCGGACGAACGAAGCCTATGCTACGCGATGCGGCTAAAGAGGCTGCGGCACGGACATATCGCACAGCTTGCAGGGGCCGGGAACTCGGGCGCGGCTAAGCCGGGCGGATGTCATCGGTGCAGAGGCGCACGAGACGCACGCCGGCGGGGGTCGCCATGAGGGTGTCGCACCACTCCTTGGACTCATAGCGGTAGCGGACCTGCACGCCGCGGAATTGGCCGGAGGCGAGTCCGGCGCGGGCAGTGGCAAGATCGATCGGCACGGGAGCGGTCATCGTCTGTGCGGCAGTTTTCGGTACCACGGCGAGGATCTCGGTGCAGGCGGCGAGGTCGCGGAAGAGCGCGTCGAGCGTCGCGGGATCGAGCACGGCCTGCGTGAGCGCGGGGAGCTGGGGGGCGGGATCAGCCATGGGGCGGCAGGGGCTCAGGCGGCTTCAGGACGGGAAAAGGCGAATGGGGCGCGGTTGCCACGGTCGTGGTGGGCGGCGGCAGGCCGGGCGGGCGCGGCACGAGGCGGATGGCGAGGCCGGGGGCGGGACAGACCTCGTGGCAGATGCGACAACCGGTGCAGATGGAAGGTTCGACGCGCGGGAGTCCCTGGTGGAGCACGAGCGCGCCGGGCACGGGACAGCGTTCGACGCAGGTGGTGCAGCTCGTTCCCTGGTAGGCGAGGCATTCACGGCCGGCGATGACGGCGATAGTCGAATACGGGACGATTGGTGCGCGTTCGCCGGCGGGGGCGCGGGGGGGCGGCGGTGCCGGTACGGCCGGCGCGGGAGTGGTGGCCGCGGCAGCGGCGCGTTTCACCGGGTGAAACAGTCGGGCGAGCATGTCGCGGCGCGTGAGGCCGCGCGGGTCGTGAGGCGAGGGCACGGGCGGACGGTGGGGTGTGGGCTGGCGATTGGCAAATGCCGGGGGGACGAGGGTAGGGCCGCCGCTTCGGCGGCGTCCGCGACGACGCAGGTCTGCGGCTGACACAAGTTGCGAGCAACGTTTGCGGACGGCGACGGAGCGCCGTCCCTACCTTTACCGAATGGTGGCCGGGAGGTTGGTCTTCCAGTCGGCGACGGGGAGCGGGGGCGGGAGGCCGGCGGCGAAATGGGCGTCGAGCGTGGCGTCGGGCGCGTGGCACTGCGTGCAGCTCTGGCGGTTCGGGTGCGAGGTGCGCAGCGCGGCGGTGCCGCCGGGGCCGTGGCAGCTCATGCAGTCCTCGCGCATCCACGTGGTGTGCGGGATCGTGGGCGGGGCGCCGACGTAGGCGCGGGTGCCTTGGCCGGGCTGGGCTTTTCCGGTGAAGGAGTTGCCGTCGGAGAGCCCCTCGGCGGGAGTGCGCCAGCCGCTAGCGGGGCCGACGGAGGAAACGTGGCACTGGATACAGTTGGTGTAGCGCGGGTGGCTGATCTGGGGGACCGCGAGGCCGGCGATGACCGTCGGCTGGCCGTGGCACTGGAGGCACGCGGCCGAACTCATCTGGTCGGTGGGGTGCGGGGCGAGCGGCGGGGCGCCGTCGTATTGGCGGCGGGAGGTGCGGGTGGTGCGGATCCGCGCGAGGTCGGCCGCGGTGAGCACGGCAGGGGTGTAGCGGGCGGCGGGCTCGGGGCGGGCGAGGGTGGTGAGTGAAACGGTCCAGTCGCGGTTGGCGCGGAGGCGGCCGTCGCCGAGGTCGCCGTAGCGCGGGGCCTCGGGGTAGAGTTGTGCGGTCTCCGTGGGGAGCGGCGCCGGTGCGCGGATGGCTCGGGTACGGGCGGCGGCGCGGTCGGTCTGGAGCAGGCCCATGAAGAAGCCACTCAGGCCGATGGTGAGCGCGACGAGGCCGGCCACGACCGCAAGCTTGCGGCCGGTGGTGCGGGCGGGGGAAGACGAGGGATTCATCGGTGGCGCGGAGCGGCTGCGGGAATTGCGTTGGGCGGATCGCCTGCGGCAGGCTCCTACATCGGAAGCGGATGGAACTCAGCCGTGGGGCGGGGCGGGGACGGGCACGAGGGGTTCGCCGCCCTTGCGGGTGACCTTCACGGCGCACTTCTTGTAGTCGGGCTCCTTCGAAATCGGACACGGTTCGCCGAGCGTGACCTCGTTGATGAGGAGGCGCTCGTCGAAGAAGGGCACGAACACGGTGCCGCGCGGCGGGCGGGCGCGGCCGTTGATCCAGACGGGGAGTTCGATCTTCCCGCGGCGCGATTCGACGACGGCCATGTCGCCGTTGCCCAGGCCGGCGGCGGCGGCGTCCTCGGGGTTCATCTCGACGTAGGCGTTGGGCATGGCGTTGCGCAGCTGGGGCACGCGCATGGTCATGGTGCCGGTGTGCCAGTGCTCGAGCACGCGGCCGGTGCACAGCCAGGTGGGGAAGTTGGGATCGGGCTCCTCGGCGGCGGGGACGTATTCGCAGAACCAGATCAGGGCTTTGTCGTCCTTGGTGACGGAGTGGTAGAACTGGACGCCCTTGCCCTTCGCGACGAACGGGTCGTCGCCCTCGCTGAAGCGGAACTTCGTCTCCTGCCACGAGCCGTCGGTGGTCTGCACGACGGGCCAGCGCAGGCCGCGGGCCCGGGCGAGGACGTCGTAGGGGGCGAGGTTCTTGTGCTTGTAGAACGAGAACAGGCGGTACTCGTCGTAGAGCGCGCGGTCGACGTTCATGTCGTAATAATGCGCGTAGTCCCATACGGGGATCTCGCGGCCGGCGTCGTCCTTCATCGCGAAGAGGAAGTTGCCGTCGCGGTCCTTCATGCCCTCGAAGCCGAGTTCGTAGAGGCGGCGGGCGACGGCGATGGTCATCCACGCGTCGGGGCGCGCCTGGCCGGGCGGCTCGACCTGCTTGAACCACTGCTGCGTGCGGCGCTCGGAGTTGCCGTAGATGCCGTTCTTCTCGACCCAGAGGGCGGCGGGGAGCACGAGGTCGGCGAGCTCGGTGGTGGCGGTCGGGTAGACCTCGGAGACGATGAGGAATTTGTCCTGCAGGCCTTCCTTCGCGCGGAAGAGCTTGTGGAGGTTGGGCAGCGACTGGCCGGGGTTGGTGACCTGGACGATGACGGTGTGGATGTCGCCGCCC